>JAPDPX010000002.1:258970-558970 GCA_034506255.1 candidate division KSB1 bacterium
GAGCATCGCCAGCGTGACGGTGAACATTACCGACAACGATGCGGCGGGCGTCACCATCACCGAATCGGGCGGGAGCACGGATGTGACCGAGGGCGGCGCGACGGACAGCTACACGGTGGTGCTCAACACCGTGCCGACGGACAATGTCACGATTTCTTTTGCCACCGGCAGCCAGTTGCAGCCGATGGCGGCGCTCACTTTCACGCCGGCGAATGCGCTGACGCCGCAGACGGTGACGGTGAGCGCGGTGGATGATGCGGTTGCCGAGGGCAGCCACACCGGCACGATTGCGCACAGTGCCAGCAGCAGCGATGGCAATTACAATGGTCTGAGCATCGCCAGCGTGACGGTGAACATTACCGACAACGATGTGGCACCACCGCCAGTGAAGCCCTTCGTTTTTCTCGCCAATACGCTCACGCTCAAACGCACGAAGCAGGCGACACCGGCGGGCGACATGCATGCAAATGGCTGGCTGACAGTCGAGAAGGGCACGCCGAGCACGTACAATTCCAATCTTACCGCGGTGGGGAAAATCACCATTCAGAAGGACAACACCATCAATGGTGATGTGACTTCCGCGACGGCGATCAGCAACGCCGGCACGATCACGGGCACGTCCGGTATTGCGCCGGTGGCGCCGGAGCCGCTGCCGAGCCTGAGCTATTCTGCCGGCGGGCCAACCCAGACCGTACCACAAAATGGGACGCTGGTTTTGGCGCCCGGTTCATACAACCATGTCATCCTGAACAGCTTCAGCACGCTCCAGCTCAGCAGCGGCGAGTACTTTTTCACGTCGCTCAGATACAGCAACAGCGCAGTGACCTCGGCGGTCATCACAATCGATCTGAGCAGCGGTGATCCAATCACGCTGAATGTCGTCAGCAACCTCGCGCTTGGCCCCGAAATCGAAATCCGGCTGCTGCCCAATGGCGAGGGCGACAGCGAACTGGTCACGTTCAACACGCTGCAAAGCACGAATGTGACCCTGGGCCGCGAGGCGTATTTGCTCGGCAGTTTCAACGCGCCGAACGCGAAGATGACGCTGGCCAAGAACAGCCAGTTGCGCGGCGCGTTGTGTGCCAATGAGATCGTGGTGGAGCGTGATTGTCTGTTCCTGCATCATGCGTCGCCGGGCAGTTTGCCGGGACCGGGTAATTTGCCGAAGTCTGCCCTGGAAGATGAAGTCACCGACAACCCGCAGCCGGTCACCAGCTACGAGTTGCAGCAGAACTATCCCAACCCGTTCAATCCCACGACGACGATCCGGTTCGCGCTGCCGCGGGCGGGCGAGGTGAGTCTGGCGATCTTCAACACCAACGGGCAGCTTGTGAAGCAAGTGGCAAGCGGCAAGTATGCCAGTGGCAGGCATCAAATCGTGTGGGATGCGACCGACGAACGCGGCCAGCGCGTAGCGAGCGGGGTGTATCTCCTGGTGCTCAAAGCGGGAGAATTTACCGCGCAGAGGAAACTTGTGTTGATGAAGTAATTTTGTGAAGGGCGAGGGGTGATGAGTGAAGGGGGCGTCTTTCGTCCCTCACTCCTCGCTCATCGTTTCTCGCCGTGCAGAGGAAACCGGTGCTGGAGCGCAGGCATCCGTGCCTGCAGCCAGGAGGTCTGCGCCATGTTGATCGCCCATCGCAAACAGGTTTTGCGGCGCGGACACGGGCGGAGGAAAAAGGCAGGGCGAAAGACGGAGGTTGCGTCTTTCGCCCTTTGTTTTTCATCTCACTTTTGCCCGGCTCTCTCATCCGGTCGCCAGCGCGGGGACTGGCACACGCGACAACGCAACCGGCGGCACTTTCAGGCAGTGCCTGGCGGCTCCTCTACGGCTTGAATCTGCACGCGGCCGCCGCTCCAGTCGGTCAGGCTGCTGCGAAATGCCGGCTCCAGATCCCGGCGAATCACGACCAGACGGCTGATCGCCGTGCCGAAGTCGCTGGCCAGCGTTTTGGCTTGATATTGATGCAGGGCTTTTTCCACCGCGGCGGAATGGTGGTAGGAGTAGGTCAGGCGCAGATGAGTGCGGGGATGCAGCGGCACCAGGGTGGCGCGCGCAATTGCGGCTTGCACCGCGCTGCTGTAGGCCCGCATCAAGCCGCCGATGCCGAGTTTGGTGCCGCCAAAATATCTGGAGACCACGGCCACGAGGTTGGTGAGTTGATGGGCGGCGAGGGTCTGCAACATCGGCCTGCCGGCGCTGCCGGAAGGCTCCTGCGCATCGCTGCTGTGGGCGAGCAACTGCTCACCCAAGCCGAGGCGAAAGGCGTAACAGTTGTGGCGGGCATCGGCAAATTGCCGGGCGCGCGCCGCGATCAGGGCCTCGGCCTGCGCGCGTGATTGTGCGGGCGCCAGCCAGGCAATGAAACGCGAGTCCCTCACCCGCACTTCGGCTTCGCAGGCGGCGGCAATGGTGTGGAAAGGTTTCGCCGCCTCAGTCAAGCATCCAATCCTCGAGGTTGAAACCGCGCAGTTGCGCCAGGCGCACGATGGTTTCACCGATTTTGTTGTTCGGTGTGGAGGCCCCGGCGGTGATGCCGATCTTCAGCTCGCCGGTCGGCAGCCAGTTGCTGGTGGTGATTTCGTCGGGCTGGCCCGCAGGCTTGTGGCGCAGCGTGCGGGCATCCACCAGGCAGGCGGCATCGTCGATGTGATAGGCATGGGTGTGCTGCCCCGCAATCTCGACGAGATGATTGGTGTTGCTGCTGTTGTAGCCGCCGATGACGAGCATGAGATCGAGGCCGTGGTTTTGCACCAGCTCCAGCACGGCATCCTGGCGGTCCTGGGTGGCGCTGCAAATCGTATCGAAGTTGCGGAAATGCCGGTCGATTTCGGCGGCGCCGTACTTTTCGATCATCGCGCTTTTGAGACGTTCGGCAATCGCCAGGGATTCGCTGGAGAGCATGGTGGTTTGATTGGCGACGCCAATTTTGACAAGATCGTGATCGGGATCGAAGCCCGGTGAAACCGCCGGGCGGAAGCGCGTCAAAAATTCCGCGCGGGAGAGACGGCCGGCGAGGAAGGCGCACACCTCCTCGGTTTCCGCCATGTCGCGCACCACGAGATAGCGGCCGTTGGGATATTTCAGGGCCTGGCTGCTGGTGGCGCGCGTTTCCTCGTGCGCATATTTGCCGTGAATCACCGCGGTGAAACCGTCGCGGGCGTATTGCTCCACCCGTTTCCAAACATTCAACACCGAACCGCAGGTGGTGTCCACCAGGATGCAGCCGATGGCGGAGAGCTGGCGGAATTGCTCGCGGGTGACGCCGAACGCGGGCAGAATGACGACGTCCTCCGGCCGCAGCATGCGGTAGTCGTTGCTCCGGCTGTACTGCCCGCTCAGGAAATTGATTTCCATCTCGAGCATGCGCCGGTTGACGTGTGGATTGTGAATGATTTCGCCGGTGAGAAAAATGCGGCGGTCGGGAAATTTTTCCCGCGCCTGATAGGCATACTCGACAGCGCGTTCGACGCCGTAGCAAAAACCGAATTCCCTGGCGAGATGAAACTGCAGATTGCCGGCGCGCAGCACATACTGGTGGCGGCGCAGATAGTCCACCACCCGGCTGTGATAATCACGCGCCAGTTGTTCCTGTGCGAAGGCCTTCAGGCCAAGCCCTTTTTGAAAATAAGTTCCGCTGTGCGGCGGCGTCGAAGTGATCTGACTCAAAGAAGGGTCCTCTCTATTTGTGATATTTTTCGCCGCGCAGAATCGTGCCGGCGCGATAAAGCTGCTCCAGCAGCACGATGCGGGCCAGCTCATGCGGCAGGGTCATGGGCGAGAGCGACAGCCGTTCCTGCGCACAGTTGCGCACGGTTGCGCTCAGACCCAGCGGACCGCCCAGCACGAAATCGATGGCGCGCGGCCCGTGCTCCAGCAGGTGTTGCAGCCAGCGCGTGAACGCCTGCGTGTCCCGCCGCCGGCCCTGGGCCTCCAGCACCACCAGGTGTGCCTGGCGGCGCAAGGCTTGTTGGATGTCCGCCCCCTCCGCCGCGACCGCCTCCGCCTCCGAAAGTCCCCTGCCCACGCGATCCCTGATATCCACCACCTCGAGGGTGAAATAGTGCTGCAGCCGCTGCTGATAATCGCGTGCCGCAGCGAGCCAGTGTGACTGGCGCAGCTTGCCCACCGCGACGATGCGAAGCTCCAGAGGGAAACGCGCCATGCTTGCTCCGCGGCCGCCTGCCACTGTCAACGCGCCGCCAGGCCGCCGGCGTGGGACGCGCGCAGGCGGCGGGTAGGGTTTAGAATTCGAAATGCTCGCCGGGGTTGAGAATCACCACGCGCGTTTTGCCGCCGGCAAGCCGTTCGGCAAACTCACGCGGGTCGGCGGCGATGACCGGAAAAGTGTTGTAGTGCATCGGAATCACGATGCGGGGTTGCAGAAACTCGACGGCCTGAACGGCATCCGCGATGCCCATGGTGTAGTTGTCCCCGATGGGCAGCAGGGCGACATCGATGGCATGGCGCTGGCCGATGAGCTGCATGTCGAGAAACAATCCCGTGTCGCCGGAGTGATAGACCACCTTGTCGGCGGCGGTAATCAGGAAGCCCGCGGGACTGCCCATGTACAGAATGCCGTCGGCGGTTTCATACCCCGAGCCGTGATGTGCGATGGTCAGCTTGACACGGCCAAAGGGAAAAGCCCGGCTGCCGCCGATGCTCATGCCGTGAGCCTCGACGCCCTGTTTGCCGCAAAACGTCGCAATCTCATGATTCGCGATGATGCGGGCGCCGGTGCGGCGTGCAATCGCGACGGCATCACCGACATGATCCCCGTGACCGTGGGAAATCAAAATGAAATCGCAGACGATTTCCTCCGCTTTCACCGGCGCCACCGGGTTGCCGGTGAGAAAAGGATCGAGCAACAGACGATGTGTTCCGGTTTCCAGCAGAAAACAGGAATGCCCAAGAAATGTGAGTTTCATGACGCCTCTCCTCATGTTTTGGGCAACCGCAACCGCGCCGGACTGCCCGGCAGGCACCAGGCCGCGTGCCGGGGCTCTCAGCTCATCTGGCGGTGGCCGATGAGCTGCATGAATTCTTCGCGGCAGGCACGGTCATCGTGAAAGATGCCGAGCAGCGCGCTGTTGGTCACCACCGTGTTTTGTTTTTGAATGCCGCGCATCATCATGCAGAGATGCCGCGCTTCGGTCACCACCGCGACACCGGCGGGGCGCAGGACTTCCATAAGCGTCCTGGCGATCTCGTTGGTCATGCGTTCCTGCACCTGCAGCCGGCGGGCAAACACTTCGACGATGCGGGGGATTTTGCTCAGCCCCACCACCCGCCCGTCGGGAATGTAGGCCACATGGCAGCGGCCGTAGAACGGCAGCAGATGATGTTCGCACAGGCTGTAAAAATCGATATCCTTGACGATCACCATCTCGCTGTACTGCTCGTCGAACAGGGCATTGTTGAGAATCGCCTGCACGTCGCTGTGATAGCCGGCGGTGAGAAAGGCATAGGCATCGGCGACCCGCCGGGGGGTGCGCAGCAGCCCCTGGCGGCGGGGATCCTCGCCCAGTTGTTCGAGCAGCTCATGAATCAGCGCCATGATGCGGCTGTGGCCGGCGCGTTCCGCGCGCGGCCCGGTTTCATGATTAAAGGCATCGTCAACAAAGGTCAATGCCGCGGGCACGCCGTCCGCCGAAGCCTCCGGTTTGACCTCACTCTGTTGCTGTTGTCGTTTGGGATCGAACATAACAATTGGTGCTCAGGGTTGGGGCATGATCCGCACGGCCTGGCAGGCGGGCGCGCCACCCGCCGCCGGGAACAACAGCGCGAGCAGGGTGAGCACGGCAACGACCGCGAGGGCCAGCAGGATGAAATGCCGGCGTATGGTTTTTTGTCTGTCATCAGCCATGCGAGGGTCCCCCGGCTGCCGTGTCCGGCGCGACAGTGGTTGGGCTTGCAGGTTGAAATAATCGTCCCTGATAGGTGCCACGGCGCCGCATCTCGGCGGTGATGCCGTGGATGATTTCCGCGCGCGAGAGATGCCAGCGCGGCGCGATCAGCAACGCGCGTGGCGTCTCGCCGTGCAGCCGTTCGATGACGATCGCCGGCGACAGGCGTTCGAGAAAGCGGATGACCAGCGACACCCACTCCTCGTAGGAAAAGACATGAAACGGCTGCTGCTGGTATTGCCGCGCCAGTTCCGTGTGTTTGACCACGTGCAGGTTGTGGAGCTTGATGATTTGCACATCGAGGGTGTTGATCACCTCCGCCATTGCCAGCCACTGTGCCTCGGTTTCATTGGGAAAACCGAGGATGACGTGCAGTGTCACCGGCAGGCCGAAAGCCCGCGCCTGTGCGATCGCCGCACGCGTGCAGGCAAAATCATGGCCGCGGTTGATCCGGCGCAGGGTGTCGTCATAAATCGACTCCAGGCCGAATTCGAGAGTGATGTGGGTTTCGCGCGCCAGCCGCGCCAGCATGGCCAGTCTGGCCTCGTCCACGCAGTCGGGCCGTGTGCCGATTGCCAGCCCCACGACCTGCGGATGCTGCAACGCATCGCGAAACAGGGTCTCCAAATGTTCCACCGGTGCGTAGGTGTTGCTGTAGGGCTGAAAGTAGACGAGGAAGCGCCGTGCTGCGAAGCGTTGTTCGAGAAACCGTATGCCGGTTTCGATCTGATCGCGCACGGAATATTTGGGCCGCGCGCTTTCCGGGGTGAAGCTGACAATGTTGCAATAGGTGCAGCCGCCGCGCCCCACCGTGCCGTCACGGTTGGGGCAGGTGAAGCCGGCATGCACACTGACCTTGTGCACCCGTTCGCCGAACTTCTCCTGCAGGTAGCGGCCGTAGGCGTTGTAAAGTGGCGGTGTCGTTTTGCGTGCACTCATATTGTCACGTTTTATCTGCCCGGCAAGGTTGCCACCCCGGCCGCTCCGTGGTTTGCCAGGACGGGAGCATTCGGGAGGCGCGGCGCTTTGCACTGCCATGACCGGGCCGTAGCGCAAACACGCTTGTTGCAAGGCTGCCGCTTCGCACCACGGCTAATTCCCGGAAAAAGTCTTCGCCAGTTCCCCGGCAAACAGCGAAACCGCAGAGGCGCCTTCGGCGGTCAGGAGATTGCCGTCGCGTTCGACCTTGCTGCCGGTGTAATCCGCACCGAAGTTCGCGAGTTTTTCGAATACGGAGATGTGACCGGTGACTTTTTTGCCTTTCAACAGACCGGCCGCGCCCAGCGCCACGGTGGCGCGGTCAATCGCAGCGATGGGTTTGCCCGCGCGCGCGTGGGCGCGCAAAATCTCGTGGACTTTGTAATCATACCAGTACTGGCTGGCGCCGTGGCCGCCGATCAACACCACACCGGCATAGTCCTCGGGATTGACCTGGTCGATCAGCAGGTCCGTGGCGACGGTTTCTCCGCGGCTGCCAGTCACACCATCGGGCACGGTGGAGGCCACCACCACTTTCAGACCGCGCTGTTCCAAAGCGGCGCGCGCCGTTTCGTATTCTTCCTGGCGAAAAGCATGGGACGGCAAGACAAACAAGATGGCCCGGCCGTTCTTGCTCATGATCTGCTTCCTCCTCCACAATCGCTGTTTGCTCTGAATCACCAATTGCCCGGCTGTGCCCGGCGGATTCATGGCCGTGCCGGAGATTCAGCAAAAGCCCTCCGCCCGGACACCGCCCGCGCCGGCGTTGCACCTGACACCCGCGGCCGGCGCGACGAACCCAATGCCGGCTCACTTGCGCACGGCAAATCCCAGGATTTTTTCCACCGCCTGCACTTTCTCCTCCGGCAGCCGTTCCTGTCCCTTGAAATCGTCGATTTTGATGCGGGTCAGGACGCGATCATGCTGCTGCCGCACGGCGTCGTGACAGCGGCGCACCACGGCCATGACCGGCTCCCATTCACCGACGATCACCGTACCCATCGGTGTCAGACGATATTCCAGACCGCTTTCATGGATGATCTTGACCGCGGCCGCGACTGCCGCACCGAGGTGGGCTTCCCGGCTCACCGGCACGATGCTGAGCTCAACCATCATGTCACAGTATCCTCTCGTTGCGTTTGAGAATCGCGCGCAGCCTGGGGCACGCTGTGTGCCTGACAGCCCTCGACCCAGTAGCTGCCGTCCGGGCGAAATTCCTTTTTCCAAATGGGCACGGCATGTTTGATCGTGTCGATCACAAAACGGCAGGCGGCAAAGGCATCGGCGCGATGCGTGCACGCCACCGCAATGGCCACGCTCACCTCGCCGAGCGCGAGCCGGCCCAGGCGGTGCGCGATGGCCAGCTTGCGCACCGGCCAGCGCCGCCGGGCCTCTTCTGCGATTTTCTGCATCTGCCTCAGGGCCATGCTGTCATAGGCCTCATACTCCAGGCCGGTGACCTGTTGTCCCCGGGAATGATCACGCACCCGCCCGAGAAAGACGACGACACCACCGCTGCCGTGGTCATCCACCTGTGCCAGCAGCTCCGCCAGATCAATGGGTTTGTCGGTCAGGGCAATCATGCGTTCCGGCTGAAAAAACTGTCAGGCTTGTTTCGGGTTTGAATGACAAGGGGAAGTTAAAAGAGTCGGGCAGAATCTCAAGTGCTTTGTTCGCCGCCACTCACCGGCGGCAGCAGCGCCAGTTCGCGCGCCTGAGTGAGCACCACCCGGGCCGGCACAAATTCGCCGTCCACTGCAAACGCGAGGGTTTTGAGATGCGGGCCCAACCGGGGATATTGTGCGGCGAGTCGTTCGGCAATTTCCAGCGGCGTCAGCGGGCCGGGCAGTTCCATTTCGATTTCGCGGCTGCCCACGGCCTCGCGCAAACCGGCATACAGGAGAATCCGAATTTTCATGTTGCGGTCTTGGAATACTTCAGGGCGGTGAGATGATCAAAACCGCGGTGGGCGGGATTTACCTGAAAGTCCCGGTAGATCGCGCGGCACTGGTAGCAAATGGTCACCGTCGGCAGGAGGTAATAAAGTGCGAAATCGAGCGCGGTGGCGAGCAACAGGCTGAGAAATTTGGTGTGATAGCTGAACAGCACGCCGATCGCAAAGATGAGCAGGCCGAGGCGGGGGTTGAAGTCTTTCTGCAAATAAAAGCCCTGATTGCCGCACACCGCGCACTGCTCGATCTGGCCGGATTGCCGGCTGTGATCGGAGAAGGTGAGCGTCACGGTTTGACCGCAGCGGCGGCACTGGATCAGCGGGGTGTCGCTCCCGGCTTGGTTTTCCGCCCGGCAGTGCGGGCAGAGGAATTCGACGGTCATGGGTGATTTCGGGGGCATGGTTCGAACAGCCGCAGGGCGGCGGGTTTCAGTTGAGTTCGGGATCCTCCGGCACGACGCGCATGCTGGCCACCACCTGGCGCAGTTTCGCGGCATAATTCAGGCGGCCGTCGACGATGCCCTGCACCACGTCCAGCCGCTTTTCCACGGCCGGCATTTCCAGCAGTTGCTGCTTGTCGCTTACGGGGATATCGAGGATCGCGGCGACTTGATTAACCACCATTTCGAGCGAGGCGCTGCGGTCCCAGCGATTGTCATCCAGGTCGATGCCCAGCACTTGATTGAAATAGGTGAAGAAACGTTCGAGCAAATGATCGCGTGCGCGCAACTGCTCATGGGTCTCGCGCGCTGAGGGCGTGTCATCCAGCAGATTGACCACCGCAATGCGATAGGGCTTGTCTTTCACGAATCGGACCAGCTCGAAACGGCGCAAGCCGTGCAACAGGATGTTGAAGCGGCCCTCGGGCAGACGCTCGTAGGCTTCGATGCGGCCCATGCAACCAATGCGATAAACCGCCGGCAGGCCGGCGCTGTCACGACCGCCACCATCCTTGAGAAGAATCATGCCGATCTGGCGCTCATGCTCCAGGGCGTCGTTTACCATTTGTTTGTACCGCGGCTCGAAGATATGCAGCGGCAACAGGATCTTGGGAAAGAAGACGACATTGGGCAGCGGGAAAATGGGCAAAACAATTGTCGCCATGATCGGCCTCCCAAACGCGGCAAGGTTCAGTTATGGTTCGGGAACAGGGGTGGATGCCGTGACGGACTTGCACCCTCCTCTCAGCGGGCCGGCGACGACAATCCGCGCCAGGCGCGTACAGGCCCAGTGCGCGGCCTCGGCCAGCACCGCATCAGGATGATCGCAGAAGCGTTCCGCCACCCGCCGCAAACCCGGCAGCCCGCTGTTGCCGATGGCGAGCAGCACGTTGCGCATCAGACCGCGCCATTTGGCGCGTTTCACCGGCGAATGCGTGAAGCGCCGGCGAAAGTCCTCCTCGCTCATTTCCGCCATTTGTTGCAGGGAGGGCGCCAGCAACCCCGGCCGCGGGGAAAACGCAGGGTCTGCCGTGGTCGCGGCCTTGCGGTTCCAGGGGCACACGTCCTGGCATATATCACAGCCGAAGAGATGCATGCCGAGCGGTGCCCGTAATTCCTCCGGTATGGCACCACGCAGTTCGATGGTCAAGTAAGAGATGCAGCGGCTGGCGTCCAGCACATAGGGCGCAACGAATGCCTGTGTCGGACAGGCCTCCAGGCAGCGCGTGCAACTGCCGCAGCGGTCGGGGGGCGGCGCATCCACCGGCAGCGCCAGATTGGTGATCAGCTCGCCGATGAAGAACCAACTGCCCAGGCGCTGGTTGATGAGATTGGTATTCTTGCCGAACCAGCCCAGGCCGGCATATTTGGCAAACACCCGGTCGAGCAGCGGCCCGGTGTCGGTGTAAAAGCGGCCTTGATAAGCCTCGCCCAGGCGCGCCGAGAGAAACTCATGCAGCGCGACCAGTTTGCGGCGCAGAATCTCATGATAGTCATCACCCCAGGCGTAGCGTGAAATCCAGCCACGGCCCGGTTCGCGTCTGGCAATGGAGAGCGGCTGCGGCGTATGATAAACCACACCGATGACAATTACGGACCTGGCCTCGGGCAGCAGACGACGCACGTCCATGCGACCGGGCAGTTGCCGGTGCAAATAAGCCATCTCGCCGGCATAGCCGGCCGCCAGCCAGCCGGGATAATGATGCAGCTCTTCAAAGAACGCAGCCGGTGCGACACCGAACAACTCACAACCCTGGGCGGCGGCCAGTGCCTGCAGTTCTTCCTTCAGACCGGCGGTCATCGCATTGGACATGCGGGCAACGCCTCTCGTGCAATTCGTCTCAACGCACCTGCAGCCGCCTGTATTTCCGCTCACAGCGCGACTTGCACTTCCCCGTTGCGGCTGCGCACCGCGTAGGTTTTGAGTTTGCGGGCGCGGTTGCCGAGATACTCGCCGGTGGTGACGTCGTACTGCCAGCCATGCCATGGACAGGTGATGACGGTACCCTGCAGCTCGCCCTCTTCGAGCGGGCCCTGGCGGTGGAGGCATTCCTGCTCGGTAGCGTAAAGTTGGCCGCCGACATTATAGAGCACGATCGTCCGGCCCTGCACTTCCACTTTGCGCACGGCGCCGACCGGGAGATCCTCTGCTTTACAGACTGTAACGAAATCACTCATGGCATTCTCCTTTTGTCCAAATCGCATGTCATCACGCCGAAGGAGGTCACGAGTAGAAATTCTGCTGAACAGGCCGGGCGGAATGGCCGCCGGGGTAACTGTTCAGCCACAGTTTGACCATCACTTCATCCTGCTCGGCAGGAATGCCGCGGCCACGCGCAGCAGATCAAACAGGGAGTTGAACCATTACTGTTTGTCATGAAAATATTTTTTTGCACCTGAATTTTTACTCCAACCTTAAGTTCCAAAATCCGCTCCGCAACCCAAAACTGTCATTCCGGAGGAATTTGCCATGTGCATTGGCACACCCATTACGATGAAAATGTCTGCAGGCAGGCTGGAAGCCTGCGCTACGGCATTTTCGTGGTAATCCTCCTGAGTACCGGGATAGATGCTTATTCTGACATTATCCCAAGCACTCAAGAAGATTCTTGCAGAATGACATTGGGGGGTGGAGGTGCCAACCTGACGCTGTACTAATTTTGCACCCAGATTGATTTCCTGCGCGAGATGCGTCGCTTTCAACGCGATGGCCAACCACCCAGCGGCTGAGGCATAAAAAATTTTGCCGGCCCCCGTGCGCTCAACTTCGGCAGGAGTGAGCTGTTTTTGATGAAGCAGCATCTCGCATTTCCCAAAACTTTGTTGGGAGTGACCGGCGTGGCCCTCCTCAAGAAGCCGCGTCAGATCAGGAGAAATTCTACAGGTCACGCCTGACGGAGTTTAAAGACATACAAGATTCCTCTATCTACAAACAGTTCACTCCTGCGGGAGTTTGGTAAACACGCCACTTCTTCCGGACAACAGCAAGCTCGCATGCAAAATTCAGGTTTTACACGCATGGTGTTCGCTCCTCAAAAGGCGTCTCCCCAAAGCTGCGGCTGATGTGTGCTGCTGGATTGAAAACACGCCCACTCCCCAATGCTGATTACGCTGAGCAACAAAACATTCCGGCGATCTTGACAGAGTGACAGGGCCTGCGGCGAGAGTTTGGCAGGTTCGCTGTTCCACCAGATAAACGTGTGCGTGTTCCGCGGCATCTTCATGTGTTGCCCGTCCAGAGGTCATCCGGCAAGCCGGGCGGGTCCAGCCTGTCCCTGGATGCAAACATGCTGCATGAGCCGCGCCAGGCACCAAACAAAGTGACAAGCGTCATGCCCTCACTGTGAATCCCTTCGACTCCTGGAGCAATCAGCGGGGGCAATTCTTGCAAGCGCGCTCGAGCTTCCTGCAAGTCATTTGTCTGGTCGGCATAGAACTTTTCCGTGTGAACCGATTCGCGGTCACATTGCGCTGGCTGACGCTGTTCCGTGCCGGTTCGAAAACGTTTCACGCCCGGCTGCGCCGGGGTTTCTCACGGCCGATTGTCACGACGCCGAGGATGCTGAGACACCGGCCCAGCCGTTGCAGGAATACGTTTTCCCACGCCGTGATTTGGGACGGGCACTATTTAGCGAATTTGTTTTTCATTTGCAAGCGTGTCGCTCGCCGAACTTCCGCGGCATGCCAGCGCCGCTTTTCCGCTGCAGTGACGGGAACGTACTCCGGCACGGCGACCGGCCGGCCCTGTTCGTTGAGGGCGACGAAGGTGAGATAGGCGGAGCTGGTATGCTTGCGTTCGCCGGTCAGCAAGTTTTCCGACCAAACTTTGACACCGATTTCCATGGAGGTGTGAAAAGCACGATTGAGGGCGGCGCGGATGATGATGAGTTCTCCGACTTTGACGGGGTGGTGAAATTCTAGGTAGTCCACACTGGCGGTGACCACGGCACGATGGCAGTGGCGCGAGGCGGCAACGGCCGCAGCAATGTCAATCAGGTGCATAACTTTGCCGCCCAGGATGTTGCCGAGCAGGTTGGCATCGTTCGGCAGCACGATCTCCGACATTTCGGCGGTGGTGGCAGCAACAAAGTCATTCGCGTTCTCTGGCGCGCGTGTGTGTGGGTTCATGGGCTGAGGTGTATCTCCATGCCTTCGTGGGCGGCATAAGCCGATTTGAAGAGAGTACGGGCATATTCCTGAATGCGATCCATGTCTTCATCCGCATGGCGCGGATCGTGATGAAACAGGATCAGCCTGCCCACCCGGGCCTTGCGCGCCACTTCGCAGGCCATTTCGACCGTGCTGTGGCCGAAGCCCTGGGTGGGGAAATGCGGGTCGGCATACTCGTCGTGGGTGTATTGGGCATCATGAATCAACACATCGGCATCGCGGGCAAACTCGATGAGACGCGCATCGCCGCCGGTGTAGCCCTCGATGTCGGAGGCATAAACCACTCGCCGGCCGTTGTTGGCGATCTTGAAGACGAAAACGCCGTCCTTGGGATGGGCATAGCTGCGCATGATGCTCACCAGCAGATCGCCGGGCTGCGACGGCGGCAATTCCTCCCGTGCGCTGTAAATTTGGGGAGCCCTGTCGGAGTTGCGGTAGAGCAGCCGGTCGGAATCCGCCAGGTTTTCGATGATCTTGTGGGCGTTCAATTCCTCCAGCCGCACCGGGCAATAGCGTGCCGTCATGGTGAGGGAGATGCTGTCGCGCAGATCGACACCCAGCAATTGCGGGCCATAAACATAAAGCCGCGTCCGGCTCGAATAGGCCGGCAGGAAGAACGGCAGGGCCTGAATATGATCGTGATGGGTGTGACTCAGCAGAATCGTGATGGGGTGGGGTTCCCGCGGTTCGTCCGCACCGGCCGCCTGATGTTCGGACATGATGAGGTCGCCGAGTGCAATCAGGCCGGTGCCGGCATCGAGAATGATGCGATGATAGGCGTTGCGAACTTCGACACAGGCGGTATTGCCGCCGTACCGGACAGTGTGCGGGCCGGGCACCGGATAGCTGCCCCGCACGCCCCAAAATCGAATCAAAAGCTCGGCAGGAGAAGGCCGGGCTTTCTCCGCTTGTGCCTGCCTCTCCGAACGATTTTGACTTTGCGCATGACCTGCGGCGGGGCTATCGTTGCTGGCCATAGAACTCCTCTCGCGCTGCGTATCCCGTACTACTGCTGCAATGACAAAACTCCCTCCGCTCTGGACATTTCCCGCTGGCTATGTGGTACTACGTCACCTGCCCGTGGTTGCGTAAACCGCAGGCGAGACTTTGCCCGGTCTGGCTGCAGCAACTGTCATCCGGCCGTGCGACATCCCGCGCGCCCGGCTGCTTTCGTCTGACTCTCAGGAAAGCTTGAACACTTTTCCCAACAATTCGTTGCCGGCTCCCGCGCGCGAATTCTGGGCGGCGACCTGCGCGATCAAATTCTCCACAATCTTCTGAAACACCGCCTGAATGCCGGCTTCGTCATTTTGGCTGACGATCGGCCGGCCAACATCGCCTCCCAGCCGGATCGCCAGGTTGAGCGGCACCTCGCCCAGGAACGGCACGGCAAATTTCTCCGCTGCCTCCCGGCCACCGCCATGCGCAAACACCTCGGTGCGCTGACCGCAATGGGGGCAAATGAAATAACTCATGTTTTCGATGATTCCCAGCACCGGCACTTCCACCTTGCGGAACATGTTGATGCCTTTTTTGGCATCGCTCAAGGCCACATCCTGCGGCGTGGTCACGATCACCGCGCCGGTCAAGGCCACAGCCTGCGAGAGCGTTAGTTGGGCATCGCCGGTGCCAGGCGGCAAATCCACCACCAAATAGTCCAGCTCGCCCCACTCCACCTCGGTGAGAAACTGGGTGATCATACGGCCCACGAGCGGACCGCGCCAGATCACGGCCGTGTCCCCTTCGCTGACATAACCGATAGAGACAATTTTAATGCCATACTTCTCGATCGGTTGAATACGACCCTGCGGCGTGGCATGGAGTTTGGCTTTCAATGTGTCAGTCATCATCGGCACATTGGGGCCATAGATGTCGGCATCCAACAATCCCACCTGCAGCCCGCGTTGCGCCAGGGCCACTGCAAGATTGACCGATACGGTGGTTTTGCCCACGCCGCCTTTGCCGCTGGCGACAGCGATGATATTTTTCGCGCCGGGCACAGGTCGCGGTGGTTGTTGTGGCGGCGTGGGATGAAGGGGATGGTTCATGATCGTCTGCCTGCAGTTTCTAACTGTTAATCCGCACAGCCGTGACTTGGACATGCCATGCGTAGCGGGGAAATGTCTTGGTCATGTTCCTATCCGGCGGTCCACCTCGTGCAACGAATCCCCTGCCCCCTGGATACTCTCACGGGAGCGCAGCCGCCTTGTTGTAGGGAGTGTGCGCTATCCGCGCCTGCGCCAGATGGCGCGGCCAATATAACAAAAAATTTTGGCTTGTCAAATTTTTTTGACGGCCACGCGAGGCATGAGGCTTGGTGCAAATACCGCGGTGCTGTCGATTTGGCCATTGAAAAGAAATGGCCTTGAGTTACACCTCTCAAGGCCATTCGTGTTCGGCTCCCGCTGCCCCAAGACGGGGAATGACGGGGCTGCTACTTCACATACATTTTGTAGCGATCGTTGATGCGACCCCAGTGCAGCCGGGCGATGAAATTATCGATGTACTTTGCCCGGGCCGGACCGTCTTTATGATAATAGGCATGTTCGAACACGTCGCAGGCAATTAGCGGAATGCCACCCCAGATGGCGCCATATTGATGCTCGTCCACCAGCACATTGAGAAGCTGCTTGGACCAGAGAGCATCATACACCAACAGACCCCAACCACTGAGTTTGGCGGAGACGGCCGTGGCCTTGAAATCCGCCTTCCACTTGTCAAAGGAGCCGAATTGTTTTTCGATGGCTTTTAGCACCTCCGGGCCTTTGGCAGGGTCGCCATCACCACCCATCACGGCCCAATACACGTCATGCAGCAGGGCGCCGGAGTGATTCCAGGTGTAGCGCCGCTTCAACTCCCCGATCTCGCTGTAGTTGCCATTGGCATCGGCGGGATTGGCTTTTTCCAGTGCCTGTTCGATTTTGTTGAGCACTGTCACATAGCCTTTGTGGTGGGTATTGTAGTGCCAATCCGTGGTCTCCGGGCTGATCACGTCTTTCAACAGGGTCTTCGCCTCTTCATCGCTGTAAGGGCGAGGGCTCAGGTTGTATTCGTAAGCCATGACATCCTCCTAAAGTAAATAAAAATGCAGGTCAGTTCCCGCCCGGTTTATTGTAGTGGCGGTTGTGAGAAGCTTTTGAACCGGGCGCAATATCGCAATTCCGGTTCACAATGTCAACGTTGAGTTTGGCAGGGTGGACGCGCCACCCGGGGCTGGCCGCGCACGCGCGAAGCGGAGTCGGGAGGAGTCCGGTGCAGAAAAAGACCTTGCATTCTCCCATTAATTTCTGTATTATTCGCGCGCATAAAGATTGGATTCTATGAAAATAAAGGCCGCCCGAAGCAGCCGGTCACAACGCCCGACCACCGGGCAGAAGCCGGCAGAAATCAACAGGCCGAAAGGTCGTGTGCAATGGTGAGACGATAAATCGTTTACGATAGATCGAAGTGGTGAAAGGGATAGGTGACTATCCCTTCTTTTTAGTGCTCGTCCGAACTTGCCGGCTTTGCAGCGATTGTTCCTGCAACGGTCCGGCTGTTGCGTCAAAATTGCCGGAGTCTGCAAGACCTCCGGTTTTGAGAACCCCCGGCTCAGCCGAGGGGCGGGACGTTTTCGGACAGAGACTTTTTCAACTGTTCTTTGACAATCGGTAGAAGCCAATACGGCCAACCCTGTATCAGCTCACTCCCTGCACCGCCACAGAGGAGATTTTCCCTGCACCCGTATGCAGGCGGGATCGAGCTGCATGCAGCGTTTACCTGGTGCCACTTTCTCATGTGCCAGGTAACGATCCGTCAAAGATGAACCTCTTACTATCAACGGGAGAATATGACGTTAGCGCCAAGCAACACGCTCGTGCGGACGCGCCGCCGCGGGCAAAACTCCCACCAAACTTCTAGGAGTGATATGAGAAAAGAGATTTTCATCAACTCCTCGGTTGGCGAAACAAGGATTGCAATCCTTGAAGACGGAAAATTGGTGGAGCTACTGACCGAACGGCCGGAAAATGAGCGCATGGTGGGCGACATCTATCTGGGCAGGGTGGTCAATGTCGTCAAGGGGATGAGAGCCGCCTTTGTGGACATCGGCCTCGAACAAGACGCCTTCCTGCATTTCAGCGACATCGGGGAAACTCTGAGCGATTATCATGCTTTTCTCGATCTGGAGGAGACCGGAGGAGACACCCGCCCTCCGGAACGTGCCACCCCAAACCATCGCCCAATTCCCAAAGAGGGGCAGGAAATCCTGGTGCAGATCATCAAAGAGCCGATCAGCACCAAGGGCTGTCGCATCACCACCGAGTTGTCGATCGCGGGGCGATACATGGTGATCGTCCCCAACAGCGACATGGTGGGCGTCTCCAAGAAGGTGATGAATCTGAAGGAGAAGCGGCGGCTGAAAAAGATCGCCCAGGCGATCAAGCCCAAGGGTTTTGGTCTGATCATCCGTACCGTGGCAGAGGACAAGGACGAGGCCAGCCTGCGTGCTGACCTTGAAAATCTCATGCGGACCTGGCGCAAGACCGAAGCCCGCCTGAAGAAAGAGAAACCTCCCTGCCTGGTTTATAAAGATCTCGCCATGGCCTCCAGCGTGATTCGAGATCTGTTCACGCCCGACATCACCCGCGTGGTGGTCGATTCCCGCCGTCTGCATCAACAAACGGTCAGTTATCTTCAGGAAGTAGCCCCCCAATTCGTGGAGAAGGTCGAGCTGTACCGCGGCAAGAAGCCGTTGTTCGACACCTACGGCATCGAGCAGGAGATCGAAAAGAGTCTGTCGCGCAAAATCTGGACGCGCAGCGGCGGCTACATCCTGTTCGACCATGCCGAAGCGCTCACCGCCATCGATGTCAACAGCGGCAAGTTCATGGGGCGGGGCGGACACGATGAAAACGCGCTGAAGATCAATCTCGAAGCCGCGCGTGAAATCGCCCGGCAGCTTCGCCTGCGGGATATTGGCGGGATCATCGTCATCGACTTCATTGACATGATCGATCCCCGCCTCAAACGCCGCCTGCATGACGAATTCCGCCGTGAGCTCCGCAAAGACCGCGCCCAGTCCAACATCAGCCAAATCAGTGAATTCGGCATGATCGAGATGACGCGCGAAAGGGTGCGCCCCAGCCTGCTCTTCTCCTACTCGGACCCCTGCCCTACCTGCGAAGGCACCGGCCGCGTGATCTCCAAAGCCACGGTGCTCACGCGCATCGAGCGCTGGCTGATGCGCTACAAATTTATCGGCAGCGAGCGCAGTCTCGTGCTGGTGGTCCATTCCGAAATGCAGCGTTTCCTGACCGCCGGTTTGCGCAGCCGGATCCGCCGGCTGATGTGGAAGTATTGGATGAAAATCCAGGTCCTGCCGGATGACACGCTGCGTCCCGAGGAGTTCAAGTTCCTCTCCAAACGAGACGGGCGGGAAATCATGATTTAGTCCGGGGGAACGGCTCCCGTCCAAAAACGTCACCAAAACCGGCAAGTCCGGGCCAACCGAGGGAAATTAGAGCTTGACAAAAAGCGGTGCGTTCGTTACTTTGCGCACCGCTTTTTATTTTCTGCGGAACTGAAAAAAATCGACAAAAAATAACCTGTGGAGTCACGGCATGTATGCCCTGGTGGAAATTGCAGGCGAGCAATTCCGAGTGGAGAAAAACGCCAAGATTCGCACGCAGAAGCTGGCCGGCGAATACGGCACCAGCGTTTCGTTTGATCGGGTGTTGCTGGTGAACAACGAGGGCCAGATGCTGGTGGGGCAGCCGCTGGTGGCGGGTGCCAAGGTGGAAGGCACCATCGTCGATCAGGATCGCGACCCCAAAGTGCTGGTCTTCAAAAAGAAACGACGCAAAGGCTACCGCAAGCTCAATGGCCACCGCCAGCACAAGACCGTGGTTCGTATCGACAATATCATTGTTTAGAATGCCAAGGAGTGAATTGCTATGGCTCATAAAAAGGGCGTGGGCAGCTCGCGCAACGGGCGCGACAGCAACCCGCAATATCTGGGCGTGAAGCGCTATGACGGCGAGAGGGTTCTGGCCGGCAACATTCTGGTGCGCCAGCGCGGCACGCGTATTCATCCCGGCGAGAATGTCGGCCTCGGCAGCGATGACACCCTCTTCGCGCTGGTCACCGGCAGGGTCAAATTCAGCCGGCTTGGAAAAACCAGAAAAAAAGTCAGTGTGATCGCTGAATAAAATCCAACAGGCCAACGAAACCAACTTCGCTTGGCCTTTTTCATTTTGCACGGGCTGAATGGCAATGTGAGAGGAGCACGCTTATGAAGATCACTGTTGTGGGAGCAGGACATGTGGGCGCGACGACCACCCTGCGGCTGGCCGAAAAGCGCCTGGCCAATGAAATCGTGTTGATCGACATTCTCGAAGGCATTCCGGCGGGCAAGGGCCTGGATTTGTGGGAATCCGCACCGGTCGAGGGCTTCGATTGCAAGATCATCGGCTCCACCAATGATTATTCGCTCACCCGGGATTCCGACCTGGTGGTCATCACCGCCGGCCTGGCGCGCAAACCCGGCATGAGCCGTGATGATTTGCAGGTAAAGAATGCCGGCATCGTCAAGGCGGTGACCGAAAGCATCGTCCATCAGTCGCCGCAGTGCAAGATCATCGTGGTCACCAATCCCCTCGACGTCATGACCTACGTGGCGATGAAAGTCAGCGGCTTTGAACCCCATCGTGTCTTTGGCATGGCAGGCGTGCTGGACACGGCGCGCTACCGCACTTTCATCGCGATGGAACTCGGGGTGTCGGTGCGGGACATCAGCGCGCTGGTGCTCGGCGGCCACGGTGATGACATGGTGCCGCTGCCCCGGCTGACCACGGTCGGCGGCATCCCGCTCACCGAGCTGATGAGCCAGGACCGCATCGACGCGATTGTCGAGCGCACGCGCAACGGCGGCGCCGAGATCGTGAAGCTCCTGAAAGAAGGCAGCGCCTATTACGCACCCTCCGCCGCGGTCGCAGAAATGGCGGAATCGGTGTTGCGCGATGCTAAACGCGTGCTGCCCTGCGCCGCCTGGCTGAACGGTGAGTACGGTCTGCACAACGTGTATTGCGGCGTCCCGGTTAAACTCGGCAAAAACGGCGTCGAAAAAATCTACGAACTCAAGCTCACCGAGGCCGAGCTGAAGATGCTGCACGCCTCCGCCGGCCACGTCAAGGAAAGCATCGCGAAGCTCAAGCTGTGAGCCGTACGGCATGAAAGCCAAAGGGCGACGCGCGCGTCGCCCTTTGGCTTTGCACACCTGCCGCTCTTTTCCCCGCTGTCACACTTTCGCCGGCTTGATATCGACTTTGATCGCCGCCCATTTCCCCTGTCGAAAGCGCAGATACGTCAGCACCGCGCGCGTGAGATGCCCCAGGACGATCGCCCGCCACACGTCACCCGCCTGCAAATCGCGCGCGAACTGGAAGTAACCACAATAGCCGAGGGGCACGATAATTTGTGCGATCAGGGTAATGTAAAGCGGGCTGCGCGTGTCGCCCGTGCCCTGCAATCCGCCGGTGTAGACCAGCGCCACGGTGATGAACAAGCCGGAGATGCTCAGGTGATGGAGCAATTGCACGCCGATCTGCACCACCGCCGGCTCGCGCATGCCGAACAGGGCGAGCAAGTGTACGGGAACAAAGAGGAACAATGCGCCCACCGTCGCCGCCAGCGTCAGTCCCAGGCGCGCCGCGGTGTGGGCCGCCAGCCGGGCGCGGTCGATCCTGCCGGCGCCGAGGTTCTGTCCGGTCAGGGCCGCGGTTGCGCTCATCAAACCCACCGAAGTCCAGGTGATTAATGAAAACAGCTCCGTGTAGCCGATGGCATAGGCGGCGTGAGCGGCGGCACTTTGCGACAGCGAGCCGATGAAACGCAGCATCATCACGCCGGCGAGATTCATCGCCACGCCCTGGAAGCCGGTGGGCAGGCCGAAGCGAAACAATGAAGTGATGATGCTCCAGTCGGGCCGCCAGTTCATCGCGCGGGAAAATTGCACCACCAGGCGCTGCGAGAAAAGCAGATAAATCCCCAGCGCGGAAGCAACACCTGCGGCGAGCACGGTGCCCAGTGCCGCACCCGCCGTGCCGAGCACGGGAATGAACAGGAAGTTGAAAATCAAATTGAGCATGGTCATCAGCATGCCCAGGCGCAGCGGTGTTTTCGCGTCGCCGGCAGAACGCAAAGCGCCGCCGAGCATGAAGAACGTCAGCATGCCGATGCTGCACACGAACATCAGGCGCAAATAGGGCAGGGCTTCCGCCGTGACCGCCGGCTGGGCATGCACCAGCTCCAGCAGCGGCGGCGTGCAAAGATAACCGAGCGGCGCCAGCACCAGACACGACAGGGCGAAGGCTGTCAAAAAAGCCTGATAAACCACCCGGTTCACTTTGGCGGCCTCACCGGCACCGGCAAAGCGCGCCACCAACACGCCCATGCCGCTGAAGACGGAGCTGATGAACACCACCACCACCAGAAAAATCTGCCAGCTCACGCCAATGGCGGCGTTGCCACTGTAACCCACCAGTCTGCCCACCATGACATGATCGATGATGCCCTGCAGACCGCCGATGAAATTCTGCAGTACCGTCGGCCACGCCAATTTCCAAAACGCGCGCAGCATCGGGCCATCGATCAGCTCGCGATCGAATTTCCCGGGAGACGATTTTCCTGTCATGTTCATCCTTGTTGGGACGCCGGCGGCGGTGCCGGGAGGTGAGAATGGCAAAGCATTGTGTCATCCTTTTCGTGAGGGCGTCGGCCGTGCCTCTTCGTTTTCCGGCAACAGAACGATCAGCGGCGCCTCCGGCGGGCAACCCAACCGCACCGGAAACCAGTGACCGGCGCCGCTGGAGGTGTAAAGCTGGGATTCTGCGCGGCGGTAGTGTCCCCACAGAAAGCTCTCCGGCGCCCAGCCCTCGAACAAGCTGCGGCCATTCATGCCGATTTGTGCGCCATGCGTGTGCCCCGCCAAGGTCAAATCCACGCCGCGTGCCGCGGCTGGCAGAAAACCCGCAGGCCGGTGACTCATCAGGATTTTAAAGGCCGCGGCCGGCGCGTTTGCCATGGCGGCGGCCACGGTGGTCTCGAGAAAATGCGGCAGATCGCGGCGCAGCAGGCGCTGTGGATCATCCGCGCCACCAAGATACAACTCCGCGCCGTGGTGTTGCAGGCAAACGCCTTCATTGCAGAGCAGCGGCACCGGGCCAGCCGCAAAACACCGCCGCACGGTCTTGATGCCGCGGTAGTACTCATGATTGCCCAGAGAAGCCCACACGCCAAGCGGCGGCTGCAGCGCCGCCAGCAGACGCAACAGATCAGGCAGCAGTGGCAGGCGGTCGGCGAGATCGCCGGTGACCAGAATCAAATCGGGTGTCAGGCCGGCAACGCGCGTGAGCAGACGCTCGACCTCGTCGAGTTGCAGATAGTAGCCGAGATGAAAATCGGAGAAATGCATGATCTTCAAACCATGCAAACCCGCGGGCAGTCGTTTGAATTTGAGCCTGATCGCGGGCAGGCGAATTTCACCGAAGGCTTGCGCCAAGCCACCCGCGCCGGCTGCCATCAGCAGTGCCGGCACGGCCGCCGCCGTCGACAGCAGAAAGCGCCGCCGTCCGGCATCCACTGCTGTTGTGGGGGCGGCGGATTGGCCGCCTCGAGCTTTCCGCCAGCGTGCCAGACGATCACTCGCGATCGCGGGCGGCCACACCAGCAGCAAAGTCGCGGCAAAGAGCGATGCCAAAGCAGTACCTGCCGCTCCCACCTCCATCACAGCCGTTTGCTCGAGGGCTGTGCCCGCAGCCCAAAGCAGTGCACACAACAAACCGCCCGCCGGCATAAACTTGAGAAATGAGCGCACCACGCGCTGTTGCCGCCAGGCCGGCGGACCAAGGCGTGTGCCCCAGTAATTACCCAACGAAGCCAGCAGCAAAAAGACGGCACTCACCATCATGGGGAAATAGTCGCGCATACTCTCCTTGTGTAAGGCCTCAGTGACGTGCAGCACTGAGGCCTTACCTCCTTGGGTTTGGGAATCAAACTTTCCGGTGCGAAACAGGGAGCGGCAAAATACGAAATCACAAAACCGAAAGCACGCACTTCCTGGTTTTTTGCACGGAAATGCCGCGCCGCAGAAATCTGTGCAAGTCTCCGGGCGGGTGTTCCGCTCTGCCGGAAAAACAGCCGGCTTCATTCCTCCCGAATGGCGCTGGCGATGGGAAGCCGCTTCAGTCGTTGCATCGGATAGAAAGCGGCCAGCAGCGCTGCGCCGGATGCAAGCAAAAAGGTTTGCAGATAAGCCGCGGCCTCGAGCCGGAAGGGAATGGCCCAGCCAAAAGTCCGCAGATTGATGACATAAATCAGCACCAATGCCAGGGCGGTGCCGGTCGGCAGCGCGATCAAGCCTGCAAACACGCCCATCAAACCCGATTCCAGCAGGATCATGCGCCGTAATTGCGCAAGCGTCATGCCCACCGCGCGCAAAATACCCAGCTCGCGCGTGCGCTCCACCAGCAGCGACATTACCGCGCTGATAATGCCGATCACCGCGACGATTCCCGCCAAAATCTGCATCACCTGCGTGATGGCAAAACTCTGGTCAAAAATACGCAACACCTCGGCACGCAGCTCGCGGTGGGAATTGATCTCGACGGCGAACCGGCCTGCCACCGCGCGCCGCAGCGCCCGCACGTAGTCAGCGACCGCCACCCCGGGCTCCAAATAAAGCGCGGCATTGGTGATGCGCGGCGGCCCGAAACAGCGGGCATAGGTTTCGTGTGACATCATCACCTGCCCCTGATCCAGCGAGTAGTCGATGATGACCGCCGCGATGGGGAAAGGTTGCAGCCCGGCCAGCGTCGGCAACACCAGCGTGTCGCCCGCGGCCTTGCCAAAGCGCCGGCTGAAAATTTCAGAGACGATGACGTCGCCGGCAAGCAGCCTGGGCCAGTGTTGTGCACCCGTGCCGGTGGTGAAGGTGAATTGGCTGCGTGTCTGCAAAACTTCCGGGCTGACCTCCACGAGGTAGATCGGCGCGCCGCGATAACGGAACTCGGTCGCACCGTACTGAGTGAGCGCCGCAACCCCGGGCTGCCGGGCCAAGAAGTCCAGGAACGCCGGCGAGAGCGTGGCACTCCATTTTGCCGTGGCGAACCCCAGCGGCCGCAGGTAAACATCCCCCTGCAATGCGCCGTTCACCCAATCGTTGATGGTGGCGCGGAAGCTGGTGATCATCAAGCGCATGCCCAGCACCATGGCCAGCGCGAGCATCAAGGCAGCGATGGCTACCGAGGTGCGGCTGAGCGCTGCGCGGATGCTGCGGGTGGCCAGCAGACCCGGCTGGCCGGCATGGCGCTGCGCCAGCGGTGCGCTGATCACGGTGAGCCCAATGGTGAGCAGGGGCGTGAGAAAAATGGCTGCCAGCCCCACGAGCAGGGCAACGAGCAAACCGCCGAGAAAGCTGGTGGAGTGAAGATAGACCAGCAGGCCGAGTATGAGCGCCACGAGACTGGCCGCAGCGAACCAGGGCACAAAAGTGCGGGCGCGCCACTCGAGCGAGGAACGGCGCACGGCCACCGCCGCCGATATGCCGGCAGCTTCGAGCGCGGGCACGACACTGGCAAACAGTGTCGCCACCAGGCCGAGACCGGCCGCTTTGACCATCACCGCCGGCCGCACTGTCACGCCTTCGACTTCGAGGAAAACATACAGCTCTGAAATCGTTGCGCGCACAGCATGCGTGGCATATTGTGCCAGCAGCACGCCGAGCGCCAAACCCAGTGCCACGCCAATACCGCCGACTGCCAGCGCCTCCAGCAGCGCGTTGCCGATGACCTGACGCGGGGTGACGCCCAGGCAGCGCAGTATGCCGATCTGCTTGCGGCGATGCAGCACCGCGAATTCCATGGTGTTGTAGATGAGAAACATGCCGACGAACACGGCGAGAAAGGAGAGCGCGGTGAGATTCAGCCGGTAGGCGCGGATCATCTCCTCCACGCGGCGGCTGCGACCGGCTGGCGGCTCCAGGCGCAGATAATGTGGCAGGGCAGTGCGCAAGCCGGCGATGCGGTCTTCGTCCGCCATCAAATCGATGCGGTCAACATAACCGAGACGGCCGAGCACTTCCTGCGCGCTGCTCAGGTCCAGCAGGAGCAGATTGTCGAAACCCAGGCGTGTCAAGAGTTCCGGCGCCAGCGTGCCGATGACGAAGACTGGGCGCCACTCACTACCGACCAGCAGATGCAGGGTGTCAGGCAGTCGCAGGCCGTGAGTCGCCGCAAAGGTTTCACTGAGCAAACCGGCACCGGGCTGCGTCAGGAGCGGCAGACTGCGGGCGCTCAGCAGGGTGGCGCTGGAATCAGAGAGATTGGAATAGTCGCGAAAGGCTGTGTCAGTGAAGGGATCGATGCCGAGGACATGCACGGCATCATTGTCCGCTTCGCGGCAGGCCGCCACGTATTCCACCACGGGCGTGGCTGTCAGCAGTGACTGGCGCAGGATTGTGGCGGCCATGGTGTCCGGGATGCCGGCCGCACTGCCCAGAATCTGATGCGTGGCCCGGCCCGAGATGGCATCGACGGACTTGCGAAAACTCCGCAGCGCGTTATCATTGGCGAGATCAATGCCGGCCATTACGGCCACCCCAATCGCAATGCCCAGCAATGACAGGAGAGCCTCCAGCGGCCGGCGACGCAGATGACGAAAATTGAAAAGTCGGAGGAGTGTGAACAAGCAGGCCTGCCTCGAGTTGAATCGAAAATAAAAAGATACTTTTGCTGCGCGCCAGAGATCACCGTTTGTCACTCGTCACATTTCTGCACCAGCCTGGCGGGCCTCCTCGGTCCCCAGACTTTTCCACCCCCCGCCATTTTTTAAACACTGCCTCAAGGGAGGTAATTGCCATGCCCGTCCGGCCACCCATCGGGATGAAAATGTCGCGCAGACCTCCTGACCAATGTCACCAATTCCTCAAATAAAGCAAAAAACTCTCACGCAAAAAGTTTTTCTGCAGCAATTGCCAAACAACGAACCCCGGCACCACAAAAATCACACAGATCACCAGGTTTCCCTCGTGCTCTTGGCGGATTGCGTGGTTCAAAAATCTTTGCGGTGATAGTTCAGTTCCTTTTTTGATCTGCCACGGCTTGGCCGTGGCATTGCTGCAGAGCGCATCCCCAGGATCGCAAGATAAAGCCACGGTCAAACCGTGGCAGAACAGTTATTCTTGGCGCGGCCTTACGGCTTCGCATCCTTGTGTGTTTTGGCTTTTGGATTCTATCGCTTCGAAAAAGTTGGCAGCATGGACCGCCAGCTCCGCAGGCAGAAAAGATGACTGCGCTCCCTTTTCATCCTGAATGGGTATGCCAGCACACATGGCGATCACCCTGTTCTCCCGGATCAGAGCGGCACGCCGCCTGAGATCGAGAATGGCAAAATGCGACCATCGCGGACCTGCAGAGCGGAGTCTGCAAAGCGCGCGGCCGCCAGACTGTGGGTGACCAGCAACACGGTTTTTCCGCGGGCCATCGCCAATTGCTGCAGCAAAGCCAGGATGTTGTCTCCGGTTGCGGAATCGAGGTTGCCGGTGGGCTCATCCGCGAGAATTAGGACAGGATCATTGATCAACGCGCGTGCGATCGCCACGCGCTGCTGCTGACCACCGGAAAGTTGATCGGGAAACGCATCCAGGCGGTCTGCCACACCGAGGCTCTGCAGTAATTCCCGCCCGCGCTCATACAAATCTTCAGGCGGCCGGTCGCGGAGCTGTGCCGGCAGCAGGACGTTTTCCAGCACCGTCAGCGTGGGCAGCAGGTTGAAAAACTGAAAAACGAAGCCGATTTTCTCACGTCGCAGCAAGGTCAGCGCAGTTTCGTTCAGGGCGGTCAAATCAACACCATCGAAGAAAATGCGGCCATGCGTCGGACGATCGATTCCGGCAATGAGATTCAACAATGTGCTCTTGCCTGAGCCGCTTGCGCCATAGAGTGCGAGAAACTGCCCGGCGGAAATGGTCAAATTCACCTCGCGCAACGCGACGACCTCCTGACCCTGCCCGCCATAGATTTTGGATACATCCTCCAGCCGAATCAAATGACACCTCGCGCATTATTCCAAGGAAATAAGCCCTCGCACCCTGCTTGCGGGCCGGGCTAAATGAAAACCCAATTTATGCTCAAGACGAGTCGTGTGCAAGCCTTTCGCCGTTGCTCAGCCCCAAATTTGGAGTTCGGCACGCCTAGCACAAAATTGAATTCCAAATGTTTAACTGTGAGACAAGGCTGTAACCTTACTGAGTTTTCTGCAACATAATTCGGCCAATTTCCGCCACCTGGCTGATAATTGTCCGCCAGAAACTGCTTTTCGTGAAGAATCAGTATGTTCAAATTGCCTGCTTAGAAATCAGTTCCGCTGCCGCCGGCCAGCCGAATTTCGATTTAAATTCATTAAAATAAAAGATGGGTCAGCAATCAGATGTTTGTGGGTGATTTTTTTTCCTGCCACTATTAGTTGTGGCACTTATCTTGCAAATGGATAAGATGTCTTGATTGAAGGGATCAAGGTTGTACAAGTAGGCGGCTTTTGTGCCTCACATCGGGATGATCTGAGTGTCTATCAAATCCTTTTTTGATGTAGGTTGTATCAGCCTAGGCAGGGTTTTTAGGAAATTACAGGATTGGTAGACGAATGCAACCTGCACGACACCCTCTCGGTGTGAGGCCAATTTTTTGAATTTTCCTCCAACCCGCAGAAATGGCCGGTTGCAGCTATTTCTGGTCAACACGCACTCACGGCAAATCCACCCATGTACAGGATGTCGAACCTCCTGGAGGAGTCGATGGAAAAGGGTATTGTGCAACTTTACGGCAACGGTGACAGCGCCTCACTGCAATTGGAACACCTGTTGGAGAGCGAAGGATACGCGCTGCAGTGTAGCACGAATCTCGACAATTTGGCGGAAGTTGTCATCAACCAGAAACCGGCAGCTTTAATCATTGATTTGGACGAGTTCGGTGATCGCGTCTGGTCGGCGTGCATGGAACTACGCGACGAACTCGCCGCGCGCAAAACCGCGCTGATTCTGATGACTTCGAGCGAGGATGAGAATCTGCGCGTCAAGGCGCTGGAAAGCGGCGCGGATGACATCATCGCCAAGCCCTTTGGCCCGCGCGAACTGTCGGCACGCATCAAGGCCATCGTCCGGCGTCTGGCGAGCGCAGACGCCAAGAAAATTCGCGTCAAGGACATCGAAATCGATCTCGATGAACATCGCGTGCGCAAAGCCGGCAAGCCCATCGATCTCACCTACATCCAGTTCAAACTGCTTTATCTGCTGGCCTCGCGGCGCAACAACGTGTTCAGCCGCAAGGAAATCCTGGAACGGGTGTGGGGAAAAAAGGTCTACGTGACCAACCGTACCGTGGATGTGCACATCAAACGGTTGCGGGAAAAGCTGGGTGAATACAAATATCCGTCTCAATACATCGAAACGATCCACGGCACAGGGTATCGTTTCCTCTAATACCTCATTTTTCCTCCCTCCGGGCCCCTGGCGCAAGCTGGGGGCTTTTTATTTTTGTTCGCTCCTGCCTACTGCATGCCCTTCCCCGAAAAAACAATTGTCCCCGGTGAGTTCGCTCCCCAATCTGTCCGGGTCCGGCACTTCCCCTTCCGGCAGGCTTGACATTCTGAAGGTCCTGGCATACAGTGGCACAATTTCCCCGGTCAAATTCGCCAACCTTCGGGCAGGATTGGTTTCGGCTGGCTTGCGAGGGGATGGAAGATTTTCCCGCGTGATTGCCGGCGCGGCAGATGCATTCCCATTGCAGGACAGCGACAGGTGAAAGCATGCGCGGCCTGAGCCGCTGGATGGCAACTTCAGCGCAGCGGCGGCTCCGCCATTTTCTCCGAGCGATAGTAGAAAAACAGAAAGGCGCCGGCCACCGCGCCCAACACGTGCCACAGCGCATGGCCCTGCAGCCAGCTCGCCGGTGCACACAGGATCCTGGTGTAATCAAGCAGCCAGGCCGCAAAGCCCGTGAGCAGTGAGAGCAGCGCAGCATGCAGCAAGCGTGCATCCGCGTGCACGGGAGTGGGCCGCTGCCGTTCAAGCCACAACGCCACGAGAATAAGACCGCCGAAAAGCCACCGCCGCAGAAACGGTGCGGCGAGCAGCAGGCCGGCCAGCAAGAAGTTTGAAACGAGGTAGGCCGCCACGAACACGTGTTTGCGCATTGGCCGTGCACGCGAGAGATTGTAAAGCAGAATGAAAGTCGCGAACAAGTACATCCCCATCAGATCAGCGAACTGGCCGGCAAAGGTGAGCGAGGCATGATAGAAGGCGGTGCCGAGCCCGATCAAGATCAAGGTGACGCCGTAGAGCACGGGATAGCCGAGCTGGCGCGTCATCACGTTCGGATACCGGCTTCCGGTGTTCTCTGCATGATCCTGGCGGCACCGGCCAATCACCAACAGCCCGATGAGTGTGAAGCTCAAGCCTGACCAGGCGTTGGCAGGTTGTGCAACCGCGCCAGGCCGGATCTCTTCACAGAAGCAGGCAGTCGGCATACAGCTCGCCGGCCGCCAGTCGGACCAGGAATAGTCTTGAAGGCTCCAGTAAAACGCGAGGCAGAGAATCATCATCGCCCCCACTACCGCGGGCCAATAGGGTCTTATTGGAAGAGACATCGCATCAAGCCCCGCAAGTTGGTGACTTGTGAACACAAGTGTTTTTAGTAAGCCAGTTGGTTTGTTTTGTTGGAGAAATTTTTTACTCCCGAGGCAATGATTCGTGCCGAGAATAATCAACCTTTGCCAAAGCTGCAAGCCCGATCTGCCCGCATGACAAGTGGCCGCCCGCTTGCGGTAACGATTTGGGAATTTGCGTGTGATGGCACGCGCAAGTAGAGACGGGGCAGGCCGCATTTCATGCCGCTTTTCCCCTGCCAAGACCCTTTCACCCGCGGCCTGCACCACCCTCCGCCGGCCACAACAAACATCAACCATCGAGAGTCGATCATGATCAGAAAATTTTTCGCAGTGAGCGTGGCAGTCGTGTCTCTGATCCTTGCCGGGCCGGTCAGCGCCCAGCAAATACTCATTGAACAACTTCGTTCATTCCAGCCATTTTTGGATAAAACCTGGAAAGGTGAATTCAAGAACTCAACCAGGGAAAAACCGATGTTCGACGTCGCGCGCTGGGGGCGCGCGCTGAACGGCACTGCCGTTCGCAGCCTCCACTCCGTCAATAACGGCGAATATGGCGGGGAAGCCATCATATTTTGGGATAAGGGCAAACAAAGCCTGGTGTTTTTTACTTCACCACCGCGGGATTTTACACCATCGGCACACTGTCTTGCGAAGACGGCAAGTTCATCAGTCACGAATATGTGACCGGCAACCCCAACGGCATCACAGAAGTCAAGGCCATTGCCGAGGCCACCGCCGATGGCAGGATGCTGAGCAGGTCGCAATACGTGCAGAATGGAAAGTGGGTCGATGGCCACGAAGTGCTTTACGTGGAAGATGCCCCGCGCAAGTGATCTTCAAGTAGCCCGGCTGAGTGTGCGGTCCCTCCGTCTCTGCCGCTTCCCTCTGCAGAGTCGGCTACTCTCCTCCTTTGCGAGCATCGCTGTTCCCATCAACTGGCGGCCCGGGGTTGACTGCAAGCGCCGCGCAGCAACAAAAGTGTTTCAGCAGGAGCCCGCGGTGACCTCGAAAAACTTCGGTACGGCAGCTCCGGCTGAAACACTTTCGAGCGGAGGCCGTGGCCGCGGCACAAGCTGCCCGTCTGCCAGTCAGGGTAGGCCGCGAATGCGCTGCATGATCTTTGCAGTTGTGATCGTTTTGCAGGGATAATACCTGCTGTCGGCAGATCGCAGCATGCTGTGCCGGCGGCGATCAAACCGGCATCATTCTTCCCGCGCCCCGGCAAATATTCCTTGCGAATTTCGCCAAAAACGATAGATTTCGCCTTGTCATTTTATGAATTCGCGGCGTTGCCCGATTGCTTTCGAGTGAGGCCCATTGCCTGTTTCACATGCGCCAAAGCAGAACTAGAAAAAATGCTGCACCGCAGCGGCGGGCAAAAGCCCTGCTGCTCGCAGCTGCTTTGCTGACCGCCTCCATGCCATTGCTGCGCGCGGAAGGTGCAGGCCTCTGCTGTTCCATGTCTGCCGCGCGTTCCCCCCAAGCCCTCTGCTGCACAGGCAAAGCCCGGGCATCGATGATGTGCTGCACCAACGAGTCCATGCCACCTGCTGATCACGCCACGCTGGTTCCCGCCGCTACGGGTCAATCGTTGCGACTGCTGCCCGCGTGCACAACTCTGCTTGCTGCTGACGCAGTGGAGCAGGCGCAGCATTCCTGCAGGAACGTGGTGTCGGCCTGTCTCGTTTCGCTGTCAGGGCTGACCGGCACACACCGTCATCTTCTCCTCTCTGTTTTCCTCATTTGAGCGCCCGTGCAAGGGAGTAGTACGCCCGCTCCCTCCTTCTTCACCTTTGCCATCACCGTTTTTGGGGATGCCATGAGCAGCGCTGCCGGCGGATGGTCCGCCGGGGTGTCGATGCTTGCCGGAACCCCGAGGCAGCGCATGACCCGGAAAGGTCCACATGAAAGTGGCCGTCGTGATTCCAGCTTGCAATGAGGAACGCGCCATCGGCAAAGTGGTCGCGGCGATCCCGCGTCCGCCGGTGAGTGCGATCATCGTTGTCAACAACAATTCCAGCGATCACACCGCCGAGGTGGCGCGAGCCGCAGGAGCGCAGGTGGTGGAGGAGCCGCGGGCCGGCTATGGCGCCGCCTGCCTCACCGGCGTGAATGCGGCGGAGCAGCTCGGCGCAGACCTGATTGTCTTTCTCGATGGCGACTACAGCGATTACCCCGAGGAAATTCCCGAGCTGATCGCGCCGATTCTCGCAGCGCAGGCGGACATGGTCATCGGCTCCCGCATTCTCGGGCAACGCGAGCCGGGTTCCCTGACACCACAACAACGCTTCGGCGGCTGGCTGGCGTGCCGGCTCATGAAGCTGTTTTTCGGCGCACAGTACACCGACCTGGGACCCTTTCGCGCCATCACGCTGCCGGCCTTGCGACGCCTCAACATGCAGGATCGCAACTACGGCTGGACTGTTGAAATGCAGATCAAGGCGGCGCGCGCCGGCTTGCGCGTGCAGGAAATCCCGGTGCGCTATCGCAGGCGGATCGGGGTCTCGAAAGTTTCGGGCACCGTAAAGGGCGTGTTCATGGCAGGCTGTAAAATTCTCTGGACGATTTTCAAGTATGCTGTGCAAACTGCGCCGCAGGGTGTCGAATCCGGGGAACGACGACACGTTGCCGGATAAAAACCAGGCGGTGCTGGAATGACATTCCGCATTTCAAACCAATCATGAAATCAATCGTTTTCTCATTTGTCTGTGCGCTGCTGCTTTGTTGGGGAGGGAAGACCGCGGCTCTGGCGCAAAGTGAGCACGGTGAAACCGTCAGCCTTGCCGCCCTTCTCCGTGAGGCGCGCGCGCGCAATCCCGAGATTCGTGCGGCGCAGAAAAGATGGCAGGCGATGCAAGCGCGCATCAAACCGGCCGTCACCCTCGAAGATCCGCAAATCGGTTTGCAAGTGATGTATGTGCCGTATCCGCTGCGCAACGCTTTTAAGAATGAGCGCGCCCTCACCATCAGCCAGATGTTCGAGTTTCCCGGCAAGCTCGGCCTCATGTCCGGCATGGCCAAGCGCGAGGCACAAGCCAGCGGCGCGGAGTATGAACGTGTCGTGTTGCGTGTGTTGACGGAGGTCAAGAAGATCTACTTCATGCTCTTTCATCTCGATTATGAGCTCGCGAACAACCGTGAAAACCGTGCGCTGATGCGGCAATTCATCGAAATCGCCAGCGTCAAATACGCCACCGGCATGGGCTTGCAGCCGGACATCCTCAAGGCGCAAACCGAGTATTCGATGATGTTCAACGACAGCCTGATGCTGGCGCAAGAACGCCGCTCGATGGCGGCGATGCTCAACGCTCTGTTGGATCGTCCGCGCGATAGCCACGTGCCGGTGATTCACGAACATTTCGATCCGCGCCACCATTCCTTCAATCTGGATTCGCTGGTGCAAACGGCGTTTGCCCATCGCCCCGAATTGAAAAACATGCAGGCGATGGCGGACATGTATCAACTCTCCGCCCGTTTGGCGCGCCGCGAATATTTTCCCAATTTTATGTTGAGCTACACGCATCGAAAAATGCCGGAGATGAAAACGTGGGACGCGATGGTTTCGTTCAACGTTCCGCTCTATTTTTGGCGCAACGAAAAATTGCGCGTGCAGGAAGCCGATGCCAACTATCAAATGGCAGATGCCAGTTTACAGTCGATGCACAACATGGTGCGTGCAGAAGTGGAAAGCGCCTTCTACAAAGTTGAACAGGCGGCGCGCAGCGTGCGGCTTTTTCAACACACCATCATCCCGCAGGCCGAGCAATCGCTGCTGGCCAGCCGTGCCGCTTATGAGAACAACAAGGTGGATTTCCTCATGCTGCTCGACAGCCAGCGCACGCTGCGCGAACTCAAACTCGCCGCGCATCAGGCGCTGGCGGATTTCGGCACAAGGCTCGCGGAGCTGGAGCTGGCGGTCGGAACGCAACTTGTAAATTTGGATTGAGGGAAATAGGCAAGATTAAACTGGCGATGCGAGTGCGAACAAAATTATTCTCGAAGCGGGCGTGGTTGGGAAAGGACACTTTCGTGGAAAGCGTGGTACCCGATGAACCACTCACACGATTGCAAGTTCGCGAACGTGCAGCATATCGCGGCGGGTTGCCGGTCGCAGCGCCGTTGCCGGAACCGAGGTCACGGCAACTGTTTCGCCATTACCAGCGAAAAACTCGACTTCGTAGCCCTCAGGATACCGATCGGTTGCCGGATGATGTTCAACGATTGTCCCCATGTCCCCGGCAAAAAGATTTTCGTCGGGCAGGTCTTGAACGAGGACGACTCTGGAGAATAATGGAAAACTCATGGTTGTTTCTCCGGAATGAGAGTGACAAAGCGGGCGACAGATTCGCCTTGGCGAATCATCCAAATAGATCGAATCCACCGCCGTTGGCCATTAGGACCGGCGAGAGGTGCAACAATCTCATATTTTACGCCATAAATGGATTGTTTTCCCGGCAACGCTTCGAGCGGCAAATGTTGCTCGCGCAAGTCTTTCTCGAGAATTTGCCACTGCGCTTGCTGGTAGCCAAGCTGCATCAGATATCGCGCTTTGGATTCGCCATCGGGATTTGAGAGATCTAGAACATAATCGCGCAATTTCTCAGGAGCAATGATGGTTGTTGTCTGTGAAAGTTTCACCCAATGTCATTTTGGTGAATTAGATTCATGGCATCATTTTTTAACAAAATACGAGGTTTTGCCGCAAAACGCAATATTTTTGGGTTCAAGTTTTATTTTTCAACCAATGGTTCGAAGCCTGGTGCAGCAAATTTTCCACATGAAAATAGCGAGGTGAAATATGTGGCTCATATTCAAATCTTTTAGTTTCCAAACCTCATTGATCACTTCAGAATTACCATCGCGGTCATTGGTTCTTTTGTTGCTGATTTCCGCCCTTTTCGTCATTGCCTGTGAAAAGAAAGCCGCGCAAATGGCAACCACCAATGGCCCGGCAACTCCAGATAAAAAAGACCGCAAAATCCTCTACTACAAAGACCCGATGCACCCGTGGCTGACTTCGCCGAAGCCGGCCAAGGCGCCGGATTGCGGCATGGACATGGTGCCGGTTTATGAAGGCGAAGAAAACGAACAGCCCGGCAGCGCGATCAAAATCGACCCCACCGTCGTGCAAAATATCGGCGTAAAAACCGAAGCGGTGCAGAAACGCCGGCTCGCCAAAACCATCCGCGCCGTTGGCAAAGTCGAAGTGGATGAGACGAAGCTCTACGCCGTGAACACCAAAATCATGGGCTGGGTGGAGAAGCTTTATGTGAATGTCACCGGCCAGCCGGTGAAAAAAGGCCAGGCGCTGCTCGAGCTTTATTCGCCGGATTTGGTCTCGACGCAGGAGGAATATCTGCTCGCCCTGCGCTATCAAAAAGCGGTGAGCGGCAGCGAATTGCAGGAGACGCTGGCCGGCTCTTCAAGCTTGGTCGAAAGCAGCCGCCGGCGTTTGGAATTGTGGGACGTCTCTGAAGCGCAAATTGCTGAACTGGAAAAGACCGGCAAACCGCGACGCACGCTCACGTTCTATTCCCCGGCTAATGGCATTGTGATGGAAAAAATGGTGGTGCAGGGCGCCACAGTCATGCCCGGCATGGACCTGTTCAAAATCGTTGATCTGTCCAAAGTGTGGGTGATGGCGGATGTTTATGAATATGAACTGCCGTGGATCAAAGTTGGCGAACCGGCGGAAATTGAGCTGGCCTACATTCCCGGAAAAATTTTTACCGGCCAAGTCACTTACCTCTATCCCATGCTGGCAATGGAAAGCCGCACCGCCAAAGTCCGTTTGGAATTCGCCAATCCCCGCGGCGAGATTCAACTGCGGCCCGAAATGTTCGCGACGGTGCGTTTGAAATCTGACTTGGGTGAAGAAACGATTGCGGTGCCCGAGCAGGCCATCATCCGCAGCGGCGAACGACTCATTGCGATTGTCGCACGCGACGGCGGCTATTTCGACGTGCGCGAAGTGAAAGCCGGTTTGGTTGCCGAAGGCTACATGCAAATTCTCGAGGGCTTGCACGAGGGCGAGCAACTGGTGGTGTCTTCACAATTCTTGATTGACTCCGAAAGCAATTTGCGCGCGGCGATTGCGCAATTTACCAGCAGCCATGCGGGACATGGCGGGCAGTCAATGGGCGCACCATCCGGAGAGAGGGGGAAAGGTCGAGTGGGGGAAGGGGAGACGGTGAGAGGACATGAAGGGCATCAGATGCAAACGCAGAGCAAACCGGCTGAACATTCAACCCACGACATGGACAAAAATAAAGAAACCGGTGCGAAAAAGTATACCTGCGAAATGCATCCGGAAGTGATCATGGACGCGCCAGGTGATTGTCCGAAGTGTGGGATGAGGCTGGTGGAGATGAAATGAAAGTTGCTGGTTGCTCGTTGCTGACCATTGGCCAATTCAACATCATCAAAGAGCAACCAGCAACCAACGGCGGAGCTTTTTATGCTACCTAAAATAATAGATTGGTCCATCCGCAACAAATTTCTCGTCGTCCTGCTCACCGTCTTTGCGATCATCGGCGGAATTTACGCGATGCTCAACACGCCGGTGGATGCGATTCCGGACTTGAGCGATGTGCAGGTGATCATCTACACCAAGTTCGAGGGCCAGTCGCCGCGCATTGTTGAAGACCAGGTGACGTATCCGTTGACCACGGCGATGGTCTCGGTGCCGCGCTCGACGGTGGTGCGCGGTTATTCGTTTTTCGGCTACTCGCTGGTTTACGTGATTTTTGAGGACGGCACCGATATTTATTGGGCGCGCTCGCGCGTGCTCGAATATCTCAATTACGCGGCGAATCGCCTGCCCAAAGGCGTCGTGCCCGCGCTCGGCCCGGATGCCACCGGCGTCGGCTGGGTGTTTCAATATGCACTGAGATCGAACAAGCGCGATCTTGCCGAGCTGCGTTCGATTCAAGATTGGTATTTGAAATATGAATTAAGCGCGGTGGAAGGCGTTTCGGAAGTCGCCAGCATCGGCGGATTCGTCAAGCAATACCAAGTCACCGTTGATCCCAATCGCCTGCTCGCCTACAATATTCCGCTCGACATGGTGATGATGGCGATCCGCAAGAGCAACCACGACGTGGGCGGCGAAAGCATCGAAATGAGTGAGACGGAGTTCATGATTCGCGGCCTCGGCTATCTCAAGTCTGTCGACGACATCAAAAAGATTCCGCTGATGGTGGACAAGAGGGGCGGCACGCCGGTGTATTTGCGCGACGTGGCGGACGTGCAAATCGGCCCGGAAATGCGCCGCGGCATCGGCGAGCTCAACGGCGAAGGCGAGGCGGTGGGCGGCATCATCGTCATGCGCTACGGCGAGAATGCGCTGAAAGTGATTGACGGCGTGAAGAAAAAGCTGGAAATCTTGAAGGCCGGCCTGCCGGAGGACGTGGAGATTGTCACTGTTTACGACCGCTCGGCGCTGATCAAGCGCGCGATTTCCAATTTGCGCCAAAAGCTGATCGAAGAGATTTCCGTCGTCGGCCTCGTGTGTTTGATCTTTCTGCTGCACCTGCGCAGCGGCTTTGTCGCAATCTTCACCTTGCCCACCGCGGTGTTGATCTCGTTTTTGATCATGTACTATCAAGGCATCAACGCCAATATCATGTCACTCGGCGGCATTGCCATCGCCATCGGCGCGATGGTGGACGCGGCGATCATCATGATCGAAAACGCGCACAAGCATCTCGAGCGCGATGCCGGCAAAAAAGCGCATTGGAACATTATTGCCGACGCTTCCAAGGAAGTCGGGCCTTCGCTGTTCTATTCTTTGATGGTGATGACCGTGTCGTTTTTGCCCGTCTTCGCTTTGCAGCAGCAGGAAGGCCGGCTCTTCAAGCCGCTGGCCTTCACCAAAACCTATGCGATGGCGGCCTCGGCATTTCTGGCGATTACCATCGTGCCGATCTTGATGGGTTTTTTCATTCGCGGCCGTCTCCGGCCGGAGGAAAAAAATCCCATCAACCGTTTTTTGATCAAGCTGTACGACCCGGTGCTGCACTTCGTGTTGCGCTGGAAAAAATCAGTACTGGTCGCGGCGTTGATCATCCTCGGCGTAACGGTTTATCCCTTCTCGAAAATCGGCAACGAATTCATGCCGCCACTTTACGAGGGCGACTTGCTCTACATGCCGACGACTTTGCCCGGCATCAGCGTCACCAAAGCGCGCGAGCTGCTGCAGCAGACCGACAAGATCATCCGCCAATTTCCGGAAGTGCATCACGTCTACGGCAAAATCGGCCGCGCCGAAACCGCGACTGATCCGGCCGGCCTCGACATGATTGAAACAATGATCATGCTCAAACCGGAAAAGGAATGGCGGCCCGGCATGACGGTGGACAAACTCATCAACGAGATGGATGCGGCGCTGAAAATTCCCGGCTTGTCGAACGTATGGACGATGCCGATCAAGAATCGCACCGACATGCTGTCGACCGGCATCAAGACGCCAGTTGGCGTCAAAATCTCCGGTCCTGATTTGCAGACGCTGGAAGCCATCGGCAAGGAAGTCGAAGCCGCGGTCAAGCAAGTGCCGAATACGCTTTCTGCTTTCGCGGAGCGCGCGGTCGGCGGAAACTACGTCGATTTCCATGTTAATCGCGACGAAGCCGCGCGCTACGGCTTGACAGTTGATGATATTCACAACGTCATTCAATCCGCCATGGGCGGGATGGCGGTGACGACAACAGTTGAGGGGCTCGAGCGCTACCCCGTGAATTTGCGCTACAGCCGCGAATTGCGCGACAATATCGAGGCGCTCAAGCGTGTGCTGGTGGCAACGCCGACCGGACAGCAAATTCCGCTCGGCCAGCTCGCCACCCTCAGCATCAACAAGGGACCGATGGTGATTCGCAGCGAAGACACGCGCCCCAATGTTTGGGTGTATGTCGATATCAAAGACATCGATGTCGGCACCTATGTGAACATGGCGAAGCGCGCGGTGGCGGAAAATGTGAAACTGCCGCCAGGATACAACATCGTGTGGAGCGGGCAGTATGAATACATGCAACGCGCCCAGCAACGGCTGATGATCGTCATCCCCATGACCGCCCTCATCATTTTCGTCATCATTTATCTCAGCACGCGCTCGGTGACAAAGACGATGATCGTGTTTCTGGCGGTGCCATTCTCGCTGGTCGGCGCCATTTGGCTGCTCTACCTGCTTGATTACAATTTCAGCATCGCGGTATGGGTCGGCATGATCGCGCTCGCCGGCTTGGATGCCGAAACCGGCGTGGTGATGCTGCTTTATCTCGATGTCGCTTTTGACAACGCCAGAAAAAAAGGATTGATGCGAACGCTGGCAGATTTGCGTGAGGCAATTTACGAAGGCGCGGTGCGCCGCATTCGCCCGAAAGTAATGACCGTCGGAACGACGTTCGTCGGCCTGCTGCCGATCATGTGGAGCGCCGGCACCGGCGCCGACTTGATGAAGCGCATCGCCGCGCCGATGGTGGGCGGATTGTTTACTTCGCTGCTGTTGGAGTTGATGGTTTATCCGGTGATTTATTATCTTTGGAGGAGACGAGAGCTTCAAAAAGTAAACACTGATGAAACAGATAAACAAGGAAGGGTGCAGCATGGCTAAAGACCCCATTTGCGGCATGACGGTGGATGAAACGACAAGCCTGACAGCCGAGCGCGACGGGCAGACCTACTATTTTTGCTGTGAGCATTGCCGGCAGAAATTTCTCGCGCCGTCTGCACCGCAAGTCATCACCCTGAAACGGCCCCTTGCGGTCGCAAAGCAGCCTGTGAGTCTTGCGCCTTCGCACCAAGAGAAGCATGGCCAGCACGCGCCGGCGACGGTCGCGCACGCTTGTTGCGCGGATGATGGTGCATCACCAACAACGCCCAGTTCCGCTGCGAAATATTTTTGCCCGATGTGCGAGGGCGTCGAAAGCGACAAGCCCGGCGATTGCCCGAAATGCGGCATGGCATTGGAACTGAATCCTGCGTGGAAACCTAAGAGCAAAATTATCTACACGTGCCCGATGCATCCCGAAATCGAGCAGGGTCATCCCGGCGAATGCCCGATCTGCGGCATGGCGTTGGAGCCGAAAACAGTGTCACGCGACACCGAAGAGGAAAACGCCGAGTTGCGCGACATGACGCGCCGCTTCTGGATTGGCGCAGCGCTCACGTTGCCGGTTTTTCTGCTGGCGATGGCGCATATGATTCCCGCGCTGAACGTGGTACCGGAAAATATTTCGCGCCGGTTGCAGTTCATTCTCACCACGCCGGTGGTTTTGTGGGCCGGCTGGCCGTTCTTCAAGCGCGGGTGGCGTTCGATTAAAACGATGCACTTGAACATGTTCACGCTCATCGCCATCGGCGTGGGCGCGGCTTATTTCTTCAGCGTCGCGGCAATGCTGTTGCCCAATCTGTTTCCCCATTCCATGCGGCACAATGGCGGTGTGAACGTTTATTTCGAAGCCGCGGCAGTGATTGTCGTGCTGGTGTTACTCGGACAAGTGCTGGAATTGCGCGCGCGCAGCCGTACCGGCAACGCCATTCGCAGCCTGCTCAATCTCGCGCCGCCCACGGCCCACCTCATTCACAACGGCGAAGAAAAAGAAGTGCCGTTGGAAAGCGTGAAAAGGGGTGATCGTTTGCGCGTGCGGCCGGGCGAAAAAATTCCAGTTGATGGTGTCGTCATCGAAGGCCGCAGCAGCGTGGACGAGTCGATGATTACCGGCGAGCCGATTCCGGTGGAGAAAAACCCGGGCGACAAAGTCACTGGCGGCACGGTGAACGGCGCCGGCAGTTTCGTGATGCAAGCCCAGCGCGTGGGCAGTGATACTTTGCTGGCGCAAATCGTGGACATGGTCGCGCAAGCGCAACGCAGCCGCGCACCAATTCAAGGGCTGGCTGACAAGGTTTCCGGCTATTTTGTTCCGGCAGTCGTCGCCATTGCCGTAGTCACTTCATTACTTTGGTATTTCTTCGGGCCGGAGCCGCGGCTGGCTTATGCCCTTGTCAATGCCGTTGCAGTGTTGATTATTGCATGCCCGTGCGCTTTGGGTTTGGCGACGCCGATGTCGGTGATGGTGGGCGTGGGCCGCGGCGCGCAATCCGGCGTGCTCATTCGCAACGCCGAAGCCATCGAAATCATGGAGAAAGTCAATACGCTGGTCGTTGATAAAACCGGTACCCTCACGCACGGCAAGCCACGTCTCACTGCCGTGTTGCCGGCCGAAGGTTTTGAGGAGAATGAACTGCTGCTGGCGGCGGCCTCGGTCGAGCAAAACAGTGAGCATCCGCTGGCCGCCGCAATTGTGCAAGGCGCAAAAGAACGAGGAGTGAAGCCACAAACGATTACGGATTTTGCTTCGATCACTGGCGGAGGTGTCGTCGGCAAACTTGGGGGAAGGGAAATTGCTGTAGGCAAAAGTGCCTTCTTGCAGCAACGCGGGGTGAGCGGCCTAGCGGCGTTCGAAGCGCGCGCAGGAGTACTGCAATCCGAAGGCAACACGGTTATTTTCATTGCGATTAATGGCAAAGCTGCAGGCTTGCTCGCGATTGCTGATCCCATCAAAGCTTCAACCCCCGAGGCCATCAAAGAATTGCACCAACTCGGCTTGAAAATCATCATGCTCACCGGCGATAATCAACGCACTGCGGAAACAGTGGCAAAGAAACTCGGCATTGACGAAGTTGAAGCCGGCGTCGAGCCGCAAAACAAACACGAGCGTATTCAGCAATTGCGGCAACAGGGCCGCATCGTGGCGATGGCGGGCGACGGCATCAATGACGCGCCGGCATTGGCCGCGGCGCATGTCGGCATCGCGATGGGCACGGGCACGGACGTCGCCATGGAAAGCGCGGGCATCACGCTGGTCAAAGGCGATCTGCGCGGTATCACCAATACCATCAACCTGAGCCGCGCCATGATGCGCAATATTCGCCAGAATCTTTTTTTCGCGTTTGTTTACAACACGCTCGGCATTCCCCTTGCCGCCGGCGCGCTCTATCCGTTTTTTGGCGTATTGCTCAGCCCCATCATCGCGGGCGCGGCGATGAGCTTCAGCTCGGTTTCGGTGATTGTCAATGCCCTGCGTCTGCGCAAGCAAAAGCTGTAACCGCCGATTGCAGATCGCAATTCGCCGGATTTCAACCCTCATCATTCATTTCACAAAGGATACCCTCATGGTAAGAAACTCTCTTCTCGCTCTGTCACTCGGTCTGGCCCTTATGGCGTGCGGCGGTTTCGAGCACGACCGCACCGACGCCACTGGTTCCGCCACAGCGCAGGCCGGCCTTTCGGAAGTAAAGATCAGCGTGCCCACCGTGCAATGCGGCAGTTGCCAGAACAAGGTTGAGAAGGCACTGCAAGCAGTGGCGGGCGTGAAAACGGCAAAGGTTGACCTGGATGCCAAAGTCGCACGGGTGAGCTTCGATCCGCAAAAGGTCGGACTGGCTGAGCTGGAGAAGGCCATCGCGCTGGCGGGATATGATGCGAACAATGTCAAGCGCGATTCCACGGCCTATGCTGGGCTCGATCCCTGTTGCAAGCTGCCGGAAGACCGCTGAACCGCAGACCACACGCGCCACCGCAGGAGGTGCAGCATGGGCACCTCCTGCGGTTCCCGCCTTTTTTCCCCGCGTCCTGGCTGCCTAACCCCGCCGCCCGGGGGTTGAATCTGCGACCGGAGCTAGGCGGCAGCCAGTCCCGCCCGAATTTTTTCCCGTCAAACTGCAAGCTTGCTAATGAAGAATATCTTTTGTAGTATCCGCGCCGGCTGTGAAAGCCCTGCAGTCGACCAGTGGCGGCTGCGAGGTCGGAGGATGAACCTGCCCATGTTGAAAAGCAGTATGAAGATGTTCTGCAAAACCTCGAGGCCGCGATCATTGCCTTGTATCGCATCATGCCGGAGTTGACGGACTATGAGGTCGCCGATGCCGTGCGGTTGCTGATAGGCGGGTATGTGGCGGAAGAGACGGAAAGGTTTGCGCCCCATGCCAGTCTCTGCGAACGCGGCGGGGAGGTTCGGCAGGCCGTCAAAGCGATCTGCGCATGGCGCCCGGGGCGCAAGATGCTCGAGAGCGCCGGGGGCGAGGAAGTGCCCGGGCTGCAAATTTCTCTGAACGAGATCAGCGCCTGCCTGAAACGCATGCACCAATCCGTGCAATATTGGACGAAGGAGGGCGGACGGCAGGGTTGTCTGAAATTCGTCAGTCAGTTTCTTTAATCTGCCAAAGGGGTGAGTGCAACGTGTCGGTCTGGAAAATTCAAGATTCCCTGGAAACTTACAACATCGCGCAGTGGGGCGCGAATTTTTTTTCGGTGAACGATCTGGGCAACGTGGTGGTGCATCCCAACGGTGATGCCGGCCGCGCCATCGATCTGAAAGTGCTGGTCGATGAAATTCAACAGCGTGGCATTCAACTGCCGCTGCTGGTGCGCTTCTCCGACATTTTGCGCACGCGCGTGCGCGAACTCTGCCTGAGTTTTCAACGCGCGATCGAAGAGTACAGGTACCAGTCGGTTTACCGCGGCGTTTATCCCATCAAGGTCAATCAGCAAAAGCATGTCGTCTCCACCATCGTGGATGCCGGCCGGCCTTTTCATTACGGGCTGGAGGCCGGCTCGAAGCCCGAGCTGCTCACCACCATGGCGCTGCTCGACGATCCCGAAGCCCTGATCGTCTGCAATGGCTACAAGGACGAGGAGTTCATCGAGCTGGCCCTGCTGGCGCGCAAAGTGGGCAAGAACGTCATTCTGGTGGTGGAGAAGCTCAATGAAGTCGACCTGATCACCAGGCTGGCGGAGCGTTTGAACGTGCGGCCGGCGATGGGCGTGCGCGTGCGCCTGTCGACCAAGGGCGCGGGCCGCTGGGAGGCCTCGGGCGGCGACCGCTCGAAATTCGGGCTCGGCCCCGTGGAGATTCTGCAAACCCTCGAGAAGTTGCGCGCCCAAAACCTGCTGGACTGCATGCAGTTGCTGCACTATCACCTCGGCAGCCAGATCACCGCCATTCGCAACATCAAGGAGGCACTGCGCGAGGCCGGGCGTTATTATGTCGAGATCAAACGGCTGGGCGCCGCACTCAAGTACTTCGACGTGGGCGGCGGCCTGGCGGTGGATTATGACGGCTCGCGCACCAACTTTTCCGCCTCCGCCAATTATTCCCTGCAGGAATATGCCAATGATGTCGTTTATCAGATCATGACCACCTGCGATGAGGCGGGTGTGCCGCATCCCATCATTGTCAGCGAATCCGGGCGGGCAATCACCGCGCACCACTCGGTGCTGGTGTTCAACGTGCTCGGCGCCATCGTGTCGCAACCGGTGGAACCGCAAAAACCCGTCGAGGCGCCGCCGCTGGTGGTCGACTTGTGGGAGTCCTATCAAAGCCTCAGCCGCAAGAATTATCAGGAAGCCTATCACGACATCCAGCATGCGCGCGAGCAGATCTTGAACATGTTCAATCTCGGCTACATCAATCTGCACTGGCGCGCTTATGCCGAAGCCGTCTATCGCGCCGCCAACCACAAGATTCAGCGCCTGGCCAAGGATTGGGACTACGTTCCCGACGAACTGGAGGGGCTGGACCGCGCCCTGGCCGACATTTACTTCTGCAATTTCTCACTGTTTCAATCCCTGCCCGACGCCTGGGCCATCGATCAGGTTTTCCCCATCATGCCGATTCATCGCCTGAATGAAAACCCGACGCAATCCGCGGTGCTCGCCGACATCACCTGCGATTCCGACGGCTGCATCGACCGCTTCATCGATCTGCGCGACGTGAAGGATGTGCTGCCCCTGCACCCCCTGCGCGAGAACGAGGAGTATCTCATCGGCATCTTTCTGGTGGGCGCCTATCAGGAGATTTTGGGTGATTTGCACAATCTCTTCGGCGACAACAACGCCGTGCATGTCACCCTCGACGGCGAGGAGCATGCCTACAAAATCGAGCACGTCGAATATGGCGACACGGTTGCCGAAGTGCTGGGCTACGTCCAGCAGAAAAAGGACGACCTCGTCAACCGCTTTCGTGAAAGTGTGGAACGTGCCGTGCGCGAAGGCCGGTGCACGATTCAGGAGTCGCGTCACATTCTGGAAATGTATCGCAGCGGGTTCGAGGGCTACACGTACATGGAAGGCTGAAGCGGCGCCCGGCCGGCGGAGGACAGGCGCCGGGTTGCACGCCTGCGCTTGGTTCCCCCCACTGACCGCAATCCGGCTCAGGGGTTGCGGCGGCGGCCGGGTTTGAGCCGGCGGGCAATCTGCCCCGCCACGCGCATCACCTCTTCGACACGCAAGGCATGGCTGGCCGCGAGAAAAAGCGCGGTGAAGACCGTGCCAATGATCAAACACAGGAGCAGGCTGTCGCGCATGCCGTCGGGAGCGAGAAAACGCAGCACAACCTTCCTCAGGGCGGCACTCATCATGCCCGCCGCCGCACTGAGCAGCAGCAGCTTGCCAAAAAGCAGATAGACCAACCGGCTTCCGCGATTTCCACTCTTGCGATTCCACAACATGTAAAGCAGGCCACTCTGCAAAATGGCGGAGAGGGAAACCGCCAGCGCCAGGCCGTGAATGCCCAGTTGTGTCGTGCCGAACCAGTAAAGCGGAAGGCTGGCGAGCACGGCGAGCGTGCCCACCAGCGTGGGAAACAGGGTGTTTTGCATGGCGTAGTAGCCGCGCACCACCACGGTTTGCGCGGCAAAGGCGAAGGCCCCGATCAGGAGCAACACCAGCACCTCGGCGGTCAGCACAGTGGCCTGCTGGTCGAAGCGGCCGCGCTGAAACAACAGGCGAATGACTTCGCGGCTGAGAACCATCAGGAGCGTTGCCACCGGAATGACCAGGGCAATGTAGCGGCGCAAGGTGTCATCGAGCAGGCGATTCATCTCGGCCAGACGACCCTCCGCCATCAGGCGTGCGAGATAGGGATAGGAGGCCACGCCCGCCGCCTGGCCGAAGAAACCCACCAGAATCAGCATGACGCGCAGGCCGTAATTGAGGGAAGCAATGCTGCCCTCCGGCAAAAACGAACCGAAGAAACGGATGAAGAATTCCGTGGAAAACGTCATCGTCAATCCCACCATCAACGGCAGGGAGAGCAGCACGTAGCGCTTGACATCAGGATGGCTGAGCGTGAAGCGCCAGCGCAGGTGCATGCCCACGCGGCGCGCGCCCACATATTGCACCAGCAGATTGCCCGCCAGCGCGCCCGCCAAAACGCCCCAGGCGAATCCCGCCATTGCCAGCCAGCGATACAACAGCACGCCGCCGAGAATGATGCCGAGATTGTAGAGCAGCGGCGCCAAAGCCGGCAGGGTGAACTGCTCTTTGGCGAACTGCACCGCCATCAACAAGCCGCCGAAGAAAAAGCACAATTGCGCCGGTGTGATGATGCGCGTCATGCGAATCGCGGCGGCGCGCTGCCCGGGATCGGCCAGGCCCGGCGCAACCAGCGCCACCAGCTCGGGTGCCCACCACCACGCCGCCGCCACCAGCAGCGCCAGCAATGTGCCAAAAACCGTAAAGATGATCGAGAACACCTCCCAGCCGGCACGCTCGTCGCCGGCCGCGAGATATTTGGAAAAGATGGGAATGAACGTAATCGACAGGAAGCCGCTCGCCACCACGTGGTTGAGAATTTCGGGAATGACGAAGGCCACGTTGTAGGCATCGACCTCGCCGGCAGCACCGCCGAGATGGGCGATCACCATCTCGCGCACCAGCCCGATCACACGGCTGGCCAGCACCGAAGCCATCATGATCAGTGCCGCAAAGGTGACTTTTTGGGAAAGGGATTTTGTCATGCTGCCTGCAATCGCTGTTGTCGTCCCGGTGGCAGGAGTGCGAAGGAGGTCATGACCTCAGCCGGCAAGGCCGCCGGACAGGCCCGGCCGGCTCTTCGCGCCGGCTGCCCACTTATGCAGACAGTCCCGGTCAGGATGAAAATCATGGCGCGGTCATAGCCGCAACCCAATCTGTCATCCGTGAAAAACGGCGCGCGGCAAAGTTTCATATCAGATTCCTCTCCGCAATCGAACACCTGGCCCGCCAGTGACACAACTGTTTTTCCAGCCCCGGTCCAATCCCGCCAAAAATCACGCATGCGCTCGATCGTCATTCCCGTGGCGATTCGCCGCCATCCCTGCGACAAATGGTATTGCCGGGCAGCGCGGTTCGCCGGCTGTCTTGCGGCCCGGCCGTCAGCTTGCATTCCGGACGGTCCGCGGCGGCGAGTTCACCAGGATTGGAGAGGAAGGGGGCAGGGCCCACAGCCGGTGCGCTTTGAATCGGCCGTGACTTTTCTATTTGTTGATCTCCGGCCGTGCCATTGCAAAGACGCTGCCGATGGTCGCGTATTCTTCGCCGCCGAGACGTGTGATCGGTCGCAGCGCGGCGGCATCGACCAGGCCATTGGGTCGCAACAAAGCGGCCCGCATGTGAAAACGCACAATCCTGCCCAATACCAGCGTCGCGCTGGTGCCCGCCACCGGTACGATTTGCGTGAGACGCGCTTCCATCGCCACCGGCGCGTCCGCCACGCGCGGCGGCTTCACTTCCAGCGAGGGCGCGGCTGCCAGGTTTGCCAGCTGGAATTCATCGACGCCGGCTTCCCACTCGCCGGAGGTGAGATTCATTGCCGCGGCCAGATGCTCGTCCACGAGATTGATGACGAATTCGCCGGTTTCCTGCACATTGCGCAAGGTGTCTTTGGGCCGGCCCTGGCGCTGTCCAATGGCGATCATCACGGTCGGCGGATGGTTGGCGACCGCATTGAAAAACGAGAAAGGTGCGAGATTGCGCACGCCGGAGGCGCTGAGGGTTGACACCCAGGCAATCGGCCGCGGTGCCACGAGGCTCAAAAACAGGCGGGCGGCTTCCCGCGGCGGCATGGCATTAGTTGAGAAAGAGACAAACTCTTGCGACATGGGGGAGTCTCCCGGTTTGACGGCAAGCGCAGCCCGGTACTGAGATCGCCCGCGCTGCACGCGAAGTCAGGCTTTGTCCATCGCATTGGCGGCGCTGGCGAGTTGCGCGACCAGCCTAAACCCGATTGGCGCGCTGTGACCGTGCCTTATTTTGACAGAACCGGCCGGGGCACCGGTTCTTCGTTGAATTTCATTTCGGACAGATCACCCCGGGCCGAAAAGGTGTAGCGCAGAATGAAAGGCAGTGAACGTTCGGCAAATCCAATTGCGCGCAGGACTCCGCGGTCGATCATGAATTGCAGATCGCGAATCTCGACCACCCGGCGGCCGTCGCGCTGCTCGGAATGCACCCAGGGAAAGCGGGCGAAATGCAGATACCAGCGGCTTTCCGGAATTTGCAGGGCGCGGGCGGCGAACTCATCTTGCGCGTTCTCATAGACGGTGAGCGTGAGCGGCTCTGCCGGCCGCCGGTTGCTCATGTAGGCCTGGCGGGCACCATCTGCGGTTTGTGCCAGCCCCATCCAGCGGAAGAGGCTGAGCGGTTGTGGCAGGGCGGTGATTTTCGTCGCCTGCACGCCGGCCTGTTGCAAGGCCTTCGCCATGCGGTGTCTGGCGATTTGATGGTTGATCATTTCTGCGCCGAGATAGAACAGCACCAGCACGCTGCCCGCGAGTACGATGCGCCGCCGGTTTGCCGGCCGCAGCCTGGCGAGCAGCAACACCGCCGCCAGTAAACCGGTGAACCAGGGATCGATGATGAACATCCAGTCGAGGGCATAGCGGCTGGACGACAGCGGTGCGAGAATTTGCGTGCCGTACGCCGTGATGACATCGAAGAAGATATGCAGCAGCGTACCGAGCAGTGCCAGCAACCAGGCGGTTTGGAAGGGAGCCAGCTTTTTCCAAAAGTAGAAAAGCGCGGCCGGCGCCAGTGCAAACACCGGCGCAAACACCAGCGAATGGGTGAGGCCGCGATGGTGCTGCATCGCGAAGATTGGGTCCTGGAACGCGCCGAGCGCGACATCGAGATCCGGCAGGTTGGCCGAGACCACCAGCAGCCAAAAGGCTTTGCGTTTGAAACCGGGGTCGGCAAAAAACTCAGGCTTGGTGACTTCCATCGCCTTTGCGGCCAGCGCGCCGGTGAGACTGTGCGTGAGATTATCCATCGTTACAACCCGAATTTTGCACCCGGATTGATTCCATCAGCGGGTAACGCTGATGGGATCGCGACGCCCAACCACCCACGGGGTGGGGCATAAAAAATTTCACAGGCAAACCTGCTGTCGACTCCGGCAGAAGAAAAAAACTGCGCCAGATCATGAAAAATTCGACAGGCCGTTCCTCCGGAGCTTGCATTTTGGCTATGGAGCGCAGCTATAACCAGTTCGCTTCGCGGGAACTTTTTGGGCGCTGCCTCGAGAGGAGAGGGCGCACACCCGACAACCCCGCCCGGGACGGCCTGTTTATAAGTACCTGAATTTTGCACCCAGATTGATCTCTTTCGCGAGAAACGTCGCTTTGATCGCGATGGCCAATCACCCAAGGGCTGACCTGCTTGATGCTCCTAAAAAAGCCGCGTCAGATCATGAGAAATTCACAGGTCACTCCCAACGAAGTTTAAAGACACGCAAGATGCCCATGTCTGCAAACAGTTCACTCCCAACGGAGTTCTGTGAGCACGCCATTTCTTGCGGCCAACCGCGAGCCAGCGTGCAAAAATCAGGAATAAAATTTGGTTGCGGCATGACGGCCGCGTTACGTGATCCGGAGTGCGAGCATCGTCACATCATCCCTGATTTTCGCCGCCGGGGCAAAGCGGCCCAATTCGGCGACGATGCCGTCATAAAGTTCCCTGGCAGAAGCGGCAGGGGCGAGCCGTTTCATCTGCTCCGCCAATCGTGGCAGGCCGAATTCCTCCCCCCACGGCGTTGGCTGTCTCGGTCACGCCATCGGTGTAAAACAAGAAGAGATCCTCCTGCTCGAAGGTAATCGCTTTTGCCTGGAAGGAGGCGTTGGGTGTGAGACCCAATGCGACGCCGGAAGTGGTGTGCTCGCAGACCTGCCGGGAGCGGCTCTGCCAGTGCAGCAACGGCAAATGCCCGGCATGCACCAGCGTGACGGTGCATTTGGCAAAATCGAACAAGGCCCACAAAAAACTCACGAACATGCCCTTGTCGGAATTGTGGGCCAGTGTGTGATTGAGAGACTGCATCAACTTTTCAGGGCGGGAGAGATATTTGAGCCCGGTGAGGAAGGCGCTCTTGGTGATGGCCATCAACAGGCCGGCGGCAACGTTGTGTCCGGCCACATCACCGATGGCGACTGCCAGCCGCTGATCGGGAAGTTCCACCACTTCGAAATAATCGCCGCCGACCTCCTGCGCCGGGAGGGTCCTGCCGAAAAGCCGGCACCCCGGCGGGCTTTTTTCCACCACGGGCAAAAGCTGCGATTGAATCCTTTGTGCCAGCTTGATCTCGGTTTCAATGCGGGATTTTTCCGTGAACACCGCGCGCGCCACCCGGCCATAGCATTTGATGCCGGCGACAATCGCGACGAAACCGATGCCGAAGAGAAGAGAGTTTTTTGCCTCCGGCAGCATGTGTTTCGGTGTTGCCGAGATCCCGATCATCGCGCCCAACACCGCGGAGACCAGAGAAATCGCAAGGGTCAGCCGGCTGTAATACCGGCGCCAATGTGGATGGAAGATGATAACCGTGTCGGACAACATCAGCAAAAAAATGACGGGATAAACGACCGCCGGAAGCCCCGCCGGCAGAATGCCGCTCAGAAACCGGTCAAACGCGAGAAAGAGCAGGATGATGATGCTCAGATAGAACAAGGTCAGCGAGCATGCCGCCTGCCAGCGGATGCGCAGCGGCAGTTGCTCGAACATCTCGTACTCTTCGAGACTAAGATTGATCAGGCGCTGAAAAAGGGTTTTGGTCATCTGCACAAACTGCCGAAGATGTTCGGGTAAACTGCAGACGAAGCGACGGACCCGCCGGCCGGCAGGTCCATCCCGGCCGGTTTCTTTTCATTATCATGCCACGACTTCCGCACGGGCGGGCGTTGCCAGCGGCTGCCTGTCGTGGGCCGGCCCGACCCGGATTTTGGTGAAACGTGCCAACAGCGTGTAAACCACCGGCACCAGCACCAGCGTGAGAAATGTTGAGAGCAGCATGCCGCCCACCACTGCAATGCCCAGCGGCCGCCGGGATTCCGCGCCGGCGCCCAGGCCAATGGCGATGGGCAGAATGCCGAAGATGGTCGCGAACGAGGTCATGAGAATCGGCCGCAAGCGGATGGTGGCCGCATCGGCAACCGCATCGAACAAGCGCTCGCCCCGCTCCTGCAATTGGTTGGCAAATTCCACGATCAGAATGGCGTTTTTGGTCACCAATCCGATCAGCATGATCAGACCGATCTGCGAGTAAATATTGAGGCTCTGTCCGAAGAAATACAGCGCGGCCAGCGCACCCGCCACCGCCAGCGGCACCGAGAGCAGGATCGTGAGCGGGTGAATGAAACTTTCGAATTGCGCCGCCAGCACCAGATAGATGAACACCACCGCGAAGGCGAAGAGAAAATAGAGCGCGCTGCTGGATTCGCGGAACTCGCGCGACTGGCCGGTCAAGTCGCGCTTGATGGTGGGCGGCAGGCTGGTGTCGGCGATGCGGTCGAGATCATTCAAGGCCTGACCCAGGCTCACGCCCGGCACCATGCTGGCGGTGATCGTCGCCGAGCGCACGCGATTGAAGTGATTCAACTCTTTCGGCGCCACGGTTTCCTTCACAGTCACGACATTTGCGAGCTGCACCAGGCCGTTGGCGCCGCGCAGGTAGATGCCCTCGATGGTGTTGGGCGTGGCGCGGTCCGCGGGTTTGAGCTGCACGATGACATCATACTGTTTGCCGCCGCGCTTGAAGTCGGTGACCACGCGGCCGCCCAGGAAGGTTTCAAGCGTGCTGCCGATGTCCGTCACCGAAACGCCGAGCAGCGCCGCGCGCTCGCGATCGATGGTGATCTCGAGCTGCGGTTTGTTCAGGCGCAAATCACTGTCGAGATTGATGAGATAGCCGAGTTGCGAGGCCTGCGCCATCATGAGGGCGACTGCGCTCTGCAGTTCCTCGTAGGTGTCGGCCTGCAGCACATAGGCCACCGGCGTGAAATTGAAATCCGCGCCCAGGCTCGGCGGGTTCAACACAAACGCGAGCACACCCGGAATCGAAAAGAGCTGCGGGAAAAGTTCCTGCACGATTTGTTGCTGCGATTTCTGCCGCTCACTCGCCGGCTTCAGGTTCAGGAAGATGAAGCCATTGGTGACGCGGCCAGGCCCGGCAAAGCCCACGCCGGTGGCGGTGAACACGCCGTTGGTTTCGGGCCGGCTGAGCATGATCTGTTCGATCTGCCGCACGTAGCGGTCGGTGTAATCGAGCGTGGCGCCTTCGGGCGCGATGACGATGCCGAAGCCGACGCCGCGGTCCTCGGTCGGCACGAGTTCACTGGGCAGCAGCTTGAACAGCGCCACGCTGATCGCGATCATCACCACGGCCACACTCACCACCAGCACGCGATGCCGCAGCGCGCCATGCACGATGCGATGGCAGGTGCGCTCCAGCCAATCGAAGAAGGCGTCAAACGAGCGCGCCGCCCAGCTCGAGCCGGTGTGGTGCAGCGGTTTCAGCATGCGCGAGCTCATCATTGGCGTCAGGGTCAGGGCGACGAAGCCGGAGATCAGCACCGCCACCGCCACCGTCACGCCGAACTCATTGAACAGGCGGCCGATGTTGCCGGTGAGAAAGGCGAGTGGCACGAACACGGCCACCAGCGCGATCGTCGTGGCCAGCACCGCAAAGCCGATTTCTTTGGCGCCGTCGCGCGCAGCCTGCAGGCGGGATTTGCCCATTTCCATGTGGCGGTAGATGTTTTCGAGCATGATAATGGCATCATCCACCACCAGACCGATGGCGAGCACCAGCGCCAGCAGCGTGAGGATGTTGATGGTGTAGCCGAGAAAATATCCCACCGCAAACGTGCCGATGATGGAAATCGGGATGGCGAACGTGGGGATGAGCGTGGCGCGGAAACTTTTGAGAAAGGCAATGATCACCAGCACCACCAGGCCGAAAGCGATGAGCAGCGTTTCCGCCACTTCGTTGATGGAGTCCTGAATGAAGGTTGCCGAATTGTAGGCGACTTCCAGTTGCATGCCCTGGGGCAGCGTCTTTTGCAGTTCCGGCAGTGCGTCGATCACGGTTTGCGCCACTTGCAGGGTGCTGGCGCGCGTTTGTTTCACCACGCCCAGCCCGGTGGTGGGCTTGCCGTTCCACCGCACCGCGGTGCGTTCGTCCTGCGCGCCCAGTGCCACCTCCGCCACGTCACCCAGGCGCACAAGCTCATCGCCGCTTTGCTTGACGATGATAGCGGCAAATTCCTCCGGCGTGACCAAATCGCCGCGGGTGCGCACGGTGAATTCACGGTTTTCGCCCTCCACGCGGCCCGCCGGAATTTCCGCGTTTTCGCGGCGGATGGCATTTTCGACATCCTGCGGCGTGAGGCCGCGCGCCGCCATGCGTTGCGAATCCAGCCACACGCGCATGGCATAGCGCCGCTCGCCGCCCATGAAGATCGAACCCACGCCCGGCAAACGCAACAGCCGCTCTTTCAGAATGCGCTCGGCCGCGTCGGTCAATTCCAGGTTGTTGTGGCGGTCGCTGATCAACGCCAGCCACATGATCGGCTGCGCGTTGACGTCGATTTTTTGGATGATGGGATCATCGGCCTCGCGCGGCAGCAGGCCGCGCACACTCGCCACGCGGTCACGCACGTCGTTGGCGGCCTGATCGACGTCGCGATCCAGCTCAAAGGTGATGGTGATCGCCGAGCCCTGCTCCTGGCTGGAAGAGGTGATCGTCTTCACGCCCTCGATGGTGGAAAGCTGCTCCTCCAGAATGTCGGTGATCTCGGTTTCGACCACGTTGGGGCTGGCGCCGCGATAGAAGGTGGTGACCGAAACCACGGGCGGATCGATGTCGGGATATTCGCGCACCGGCAACTGCGTGAAGGACACCACGCCGAAGATGATGATCACCAGACTCATCACCGTGGCGAGCACCGGGCGCTGTATTGAAATTTCACTGAGCTTCATGATGGTCTCCGCAAAGAATACGCCATGGCAGCGCGGACCTCTTGTCTGTCTTCGTCCACTTGCAGTCTGGCTGTCTGCGCCAGCGGCATCGCCTCTGTCAGTGCTGTTGTTGTGGGGCGGGCGGCATCGGCAGGACTTTGGCGCCCGGGAAGAGTTTTTGATGTCCGGCGCGCACGACCCGGGCGCCCGTCGTCAGGCCGTTGATGATTTCGACATTCTCACGCTGGCGTGTGCCCAGCTCCACCGGCATTCTCGCCACCGTGCTGTCGGGCTGGATGAGGTAAACCAACGCCTGGTTTCCTTCCACGAAAACCGCCTCACTCGGGATGACCAGCGCGTCGGGCCGCTCATTGAGCACCACCGTCACATTGGCGGACATGCCGGGACGAAATTTGCCGCCGGGATTGTCGAGCCGCGCCACAATCCGGACCCGGCGCGTGGACTCATCGACTATGGGCTCGATAACATCCACCCGGCCGGTCAATTCATAGCCCGGATAGGCTGTGGTGGAGACTTTCAGCTCCGCGCCGCGCTGCAAGCTGCCGTAGTAGCGTTCGGGCGCGGAGAAGGTGACGCGCAGCCGGTCGATCTGCGCCAACTCAGTGATCGGTGCGCCTGCGCGCAGAAACGTGCCGGGGCTGACGCGGCGCGCGCCGGTAATCCCCGCGAACGGTGCCACGATGCGCGTCTTTTGCAATCGTGCGCGAATCAAGGCCAGTTCCGCTTCCGCCACTTTGAGCGCGGCCGCGGCATCGTCCAGGCTCTGTGCCGTGCCCAGGCCCTCCTCGGTGATGGTTTTGATGCGCTCGAAGGTCACCCTGCGCTGTTCGAGAATCGCCTGCGCGCGCTCTTCTTCCGCACGCATTTGCGCATCATCGAGCTGCGCAATCAAACCGCCTTTCGCGATGGCTTGGCCCTCCCGAAAAGGCAGGCTGATCACGGTCGCGTCGATTTCGGAGACGATCGTGACGGCATTCTCTGCCGCGATGGTGCCCACGGCTTCGAAGGGGTCGATGACCGCACTCTGCGCCACCGTGGCGACTTCCACCGGCATGGGCGGCATTTGAAAACCGCCGCGCGGCCCCTGTCGCGTTGCGCAGGCAGCCAGCATGAGCGACAAAACACCAAGGCCGGCGAGGCGAAATCTCGAGCGTGCCTGTCGCTGCTTGCATGAGGTAAGCATGTGGTAACGATCCTTTCCCGGAAGTATGACGGCATTTTGTGGCGATTATGGTGACAATGGCCGTGGCAGTGATTCTTGCATGCAGTGACGATAGCATTTTATTCGCACAAGGCCAAACTGTTTTCGTTGAAACATCATCGCGGGTTGCACGCGGGCACAAGATGCAGCATCACGGCCAAATCCCGCCCGCGGGGCAGGGGCCGGGATTGGTTTTGTCAACCCGGCGTTTCACCGGCTCCACTTCCCACGACGATCCCACGCCGCGTTCGAGCCGGTTGTCTGCCTCGCGTCTTTCGCAGCGATCCCGCCGGACATTTTCGGACACGATGTTCCGGATCGTAAGCCAACCATCCGGCCGCCGACCAGGCCCGCGCTGCCCGCCGGGTGAAACGCAAACAATGGCAGCCGCAGGATAAGGCAGGTGTGGAAATGAGGCGTGGGGGGAAGTGCGCCTTGGGTCCCGTCATTTTCAGGCTTCCTTGCCGGCCTTGACCGCTGCTGACAGAGACTGGTTCATGTTCGATTATCCGTTGTCGTTGCACACCGGCGGCGGAAGTGCGGGATGTTTCCGGTCAAGGTGCGCGATTTCATCGTGGCGGGCCGTGCCACGCAACCGATCGGGCGGGAAGACAACTCACGCCGCACAGCCGGCTTCTCCTGTTCCCTCAGGAGGCTGAAAATCACAAGGCAGAATGGTCGTTCGGCAAAGGGATGGGCAATTGCATTGCCGGTTGGCCATTCTGCCGGAACGCCAGGGGGCGGGTTGGTGTCTGCGCGGCATGCTTCCACAACGGCCGCCCCGCTGTTGTTGAAACAACGGCTCTGGAGCAAACCCGAAGGGTTTTGATAGAACAGCCCGGAGGTGGCACCCCCCCGCCCCGGCGTTGATGATTGCGGAGGGATATGAATCAGGCTTCCAATTTCGCGTCCAGCGTGATTTGTGCGGTGAGGGCGCGGGAGACGATGCAGTTGGCCCTGGCGTCGTTGGCGAGCTCGTCGAACTTGGCGCGAGACACCCCCGGCACTTTGCCGGTCAGCTCCAGATGAATCGTGGTGATCGTCCAATTGCCCTGCACTTGTTCGAGCGTCAAGTGCGCGCGCGTGCTCAGCTTTTCGGGCGGAAAACCCGCCGCGCTCAACTTCGCGCCCAGTGCCATGGTGAAGCAGCCTGCGTGCGCAGCGGCGATCAATTCTTCAGGATTGGTGCCCGTGCCGGATTCAAACCGGCCACTGAAGTTGTAGGGCGTTTCCTGCAGCGTGCCGCTTTGCGTCGAGAGTGTGCCCTTGCCCTCCTTCAAGGTTCCCTGCCAAACCGCAGAAGCTTGCCGTTTCATGTAACACTCCTTGTGGTTGAACTGTGTGAATTGTCGGTCAGCCTGCCAGAGTGACGACAGATGATTTGTGCTTCCGTCAGAGGCTGCGATTTTTCGCGACAGCACGCGGCGCCGATCGTCTGGCATGATCCGCGCCGGTTGCTGTCCGCGAGCGTCACCGCACGCCGCGCCTAGAGTTTGGGCGCCTGCGCGGGCTTCGCGATGGCCTCAATATTCAGATTGACTTCGACCTCTTTCCCGACAATGAGATTGCCGCCTTCCAGGGTTTTATCCCATTTCACGCCGTAATCAAAGCGATTGATCGTGGTGCGGGCTTCCACCGCCAGGCGTTTGTTGCCCCAGGGATCCTTGATCGTTCCCAGGAGCGTGAAGGGCAGCACGATTTCTTTGGTCACGCCCCGCATGGTCAGATCACCGACCGCCACAAAACCCTCACCCCTCTTCTCGATCTTCCTGCTGGTGAAGGTAATCAGCGAGTCCTGCGCGGCATTGAAGAAATCCTCGCTGCGCAAATGCTTGTCCCGCGCTTCGTTTTCGGTGTCGATGCTCGCCACCTTGATGGTGACGTTGACCGAGGATTGGCTGAGGTCTTTTTCGTCATAAATGATTGTCCCGGAAAAATCCTTGAATTTGCCGGTGACTTTCGCAATCACCATGTGGCGCACGGTGAACAGCACGTTGGAGTGCGAAGCGTCAATTTCGAATTTCTCACCGGCAACGCCGTTGGCCAGCAGCAGGCTGCCCAGCAGCAGCGCGCTCAGGGAAGTGGTGAAACGCATGGGTTCCTCCAAAAGATTAATGATGTGAGAACTGGAAGCAGCGTTGAAGAGGCCGGAAGCTGCAGGAGGACCCCGGACCGGTTCAACGCGGTGTCGCTAGCGATTTACCCAGTTTTTTCAACAGCCGGATAAGAGTGTCTTTTTCGTGCGGCGTCAGGGCGCTGGTCAGGCGCTCGATGGCTGCCGCATGCCGCGGGAAGATTTCGGCAATCAGACGGCCGCCGGCCTCGGTCAAATGGATGCGGAACATGCGGCGGTCGTCACTGGCGGTGACACGCTTGACCAGCCCCTTTTCCTCCAGGCGATCGACCACGCCAGTGACGTTGGCACCGCTCATCAGCAGCTTGCCGGCGATCTCGCACATCTTCAGGGGGCCGAGATGGGCGAGCACCTCCAGCACGGCAAACTGCGGCGGGGTCAGATCGGCGTCTTTGTGCGACAGGGCCTCGGCATGGGCAAAGGAATTGTAGCAGCGTGCCAGCACGACCCATAACTTCAATGCTTGTCGCCGGCAGGCGCTGTAGCCCTCGCGGTTGAGCAGGGCCTTGCGGGTCAAATGTTCCGCCATGGTTTTGCCGCACTCTCTTTAAGTAGAGATACTTCAAATTTGAATTTTCTATAGTTTAAAATAAAATCCATGAGAGTCAAGCCCTTTTTTCGTGGCGACTCCCGATCAGGCAATAAACTCTACGCAGCAGGGTGGTGTTTCCCCCCGATAACCGCGGCGACGCAGAGAGCGCAGAGTCTCAGCCTCACCAAGGTCTCATTGCGTTTTCTCTTCACTTCTGCGGTTTGAGCGGTGATTTTGAGACTGCGCGGCATCCCCAATTGCAGAGACTCATGGCTGCCCGTGGGCTTCGGATTGTAGTCCGTCGGAAATCAGACGTCATTCTGCTGATGCGGATGATGCCATTGGAATCGGTGAGCAAGCCGGGCGCGACACTGCGGAAGGCGGCGATGAGGTTTTGCCAACGATCGCCGGCGCCCGTGGAGGGAAGGAAGCGCAGGAGATCACCAGGCCACTGTCGTATGCAGACCGCGGGCACTGGCAAATACGCACCATTGGCGGCTGCCCACCTGGCTGTGGCTGCGCTGTTCCGCGAGCCCTTGCGCTGCACTGTTCACATTCGCAATCGCGAAAATCGCACCCAGCGTTACGTCCGACAGCCAGTGATCTTCACCATACAAACGGGCTGCGCCGCCCAGTGTGCCCACGCTGTACAGCAGCAGCTTGGCAGGCAGAGGTTGCAGGCGCCGGGCGAGCGTGTGGGAGAAGACCATGGCCACCATCGCATGGCCCGAAAAGAAGGAAGAGTAGGCTTCTGCACCGTGAAAGAAATCAAACTCCTTGTGACCCCGGCCGACATGCGGCCGTGCCCGACCGGAAGCGATTTTAACGGGGTATTGCACCGCGCCGGAGGCCAGCAAGCTCGCGGACAAAGTGACACAGGTTTCGCGCAGCCAGTCACTGTCCAACACCAGCCCGGAAAGATACAACCCGCCGGTGAGCAGGACAGCGGTACGCGGTTCGCCGCATTGCACGCCGAAGCTGGCGAGTTTGTCCCCGGTCCTGCTTTGGTTGCGCTGGAAGAAGCGGTTCACCTCTTCATCGGCGAAGGAAATGGCAAACGTGCCGGCGAGTACGGAACCGAAGATCGCCCAGTCTTTACTCCGCCAGCGCAGGGGATTGCTCAGCACGTGACCGGTGCCGGCCAGCACGTTGCCGGCATCGTGCACAAACTGCCGCGGCCAGTTGCTTGCTGATCGCTCCTGGCCATGAAGGGATGAGGCGCAGAAAACCAGCCAGGCAGACAACAGGCCACGGTGGAACAGGGTGCGCATGAAAATATCCTCAGGAGTGCTGGTGGAATCCCGCGGCTGCGGGGCGGCTTGCGTGGACGTGCAATATAGCCAGAAATGCCGGCCCTTGCAAAAATTATTTGGTGTGTGTCCAACAAGCGCAGCGTTTTGCGACAGCAGAGATTTAACGATGTTGTGAGCATTGCGATAGAAGCCCGGGAATCCGCCACCGTCTGAAGATGCCGGGAACCACGGCGCACCGGTCGGCAACAGTGTCGGTGGGGATCATTTTTAAAATCATCACATCCGGGTTGCTGCAGGCGGCCATGCTCACCTTTCAGCGTCGTCCCTCAGTAACGTGTGGAGTGGCGCAGACATCCCTGCCCGCAGAGAGCCTCCGCAGGGTTGCAAGATAAAGTCACGGTCAAACCGTGGCGGAATGGATGCGCTTTGCAGAGCGCCTGCAGCTTTGCGCCCCTGCGAGTTTGGGCTTTTGGATTTTATCGTCTCGAAAAAATTGGCAGCATTGGACGGGAGGTCTGCGTTACGTTCTCGCATGCAACTGAAGCCTGGCTTGCAAAACCGCGCCTCCGGCGGATTCGCACTGCCGCTGCGAGCTGCAGGAGTGGTGCCGGTTTTCCGCTTGACATTCTTTGCACCCGGCATTAGCTTGTGCGCAACTTTTTTCTGGAGCACAGCATGCGCGTCAAGTTTTGCGGTGCGGCACGAACCGTCACCGGATCGCAACATCTGATCACCCTCAACGGCAAACACCTCCTGCTGGAATGCGGTTTGTATCAGGGCCGGCGCGCAGAAGCGCGGGAGAAAAATCAGACCTTCCTGTTCGAGCCCGGCCAGGTCGACACCCTGGTGCTCTCCCATGCCCACATCGATCACTCCGGCAACATTCCCTCGCTGGTGAAGCACGGCTTTCAGGGCAACGTCATCGCCACGCGCGCCACCGTCAGCCTGTGCCACGTGATGCTGCGGGATTCCGCTTATCTGCAGGAAAAAGACGCCGAGTGGCTGCGCAAGAAGCGCGAGGAGGAGATCGAGCCGCTCTACACCATCCAAGATGCCGAGCTGGCGCTGCAGCACTTTGTGGGGGTCGAGTATGGCCGTCCATTCAATGTCGCGCCTGGTGTGCGGGCAACGTTTTATGATGCCGGCCACATCCTGGGATCGGCGGGCGTTTTGTTTGAGATCGAAGAAAAAGGCCGCCGCCTGCGTCTGGGATTCAGCGGTGACTTGGGCCGCTTCCACATGCCCATTCTGCGCGACCCGGTTCTGCTCGATGATCTCGATGTTTTGATCATGGAAAGCACCTACGGCGACCGCCAGCATCATGAGATCGAAGATGTGGAAGAGGAGCTGGCCGGGATCGTGCGCAGCGTGCACCAGCGCGGCGGCAGGATCATCATTCCCTCCTTCGCCGTGGGCCGCACCCAGATGCTGGTTTACTATCTTCACAAGCTCTGGCAGCACAATCGCATCCCCGAGTTGCCGATTTATGTGGACAGCCCGCTGGCGGTGGATGCCACCGCGGTCTTTCGCATGCATCCCGAATGCTTCGACCGTGAAACCTACCGCCTGTTTCTGCAGGATGGACAGGACCCTTTCGGGTTTCGGCGTCTCACCTATGTGCGCGATGTGGAGGACTCCAAGAAGCTCAACGAGCTCACCACCCCGGCGGTCATCATTTCCGCCTCCGGCATGGCGGAAGCCGGCCGCATCCTGCATCACCTGCGCAATCATATCGGCAGACCGGAAAATCTCGTATTGTTGGTGGGCTTCATGGCCGAACATACCCTGGGCCGCAAACTCGCTGACGGTGCCACCGAAGTCAAAATCTTTGGCGAGCTCTGCGAGCGCCGCTGCGAAGTCCGCAAACTCGAAGGTTTGAGTGCGCATGCGGATCGCGAGCAGTTGCTGGCTTTGGTGCAACGGCAGGATCCCCAAAAGCTGCAGCACATCTTTCTGGTGCACGGCGAGCCGGACCCGGCGGAAGCGCTGGCCGATCGCATTCGCGCCGCAGGCTACCGCGGCGTGCATGTGCCCTGGCCGGGAGAAGAAGTCACGATTTGAGCGCGGCCGGTGGCGGTGGGCAGGTGTGGGTAACACTTGCCCAAAAACACCGGTGCCGGCCACATGTGCCGAATCACGCGCAGGTCACATGCCTCTGTAAAGCGCAATTTTTCCCCGGCCGAGCCGGTCCTTCCAAAAACTTCGCATGCCATGGGTCGCAGGAAATTTTGCCGCCGCAGTCACGTTTTTGTAAACAGACATGTTCGCGAGTGTCCGCGATTTGGGATAGACACGATTTACCGCCCGAGGTGAGCCTCTCGCGTTTTCTGGAGGGGAATCACAGCAACACCTTGAAAACTTCCAGTCAAAAAAAACACACCTGCACTTCGTAGCGTTCCGCACTCGTCTGAAAAGTCGGCGCCCGCCAGCGCCCGGAGCAAGCCCCGGCGTCGGTGCCGGACACGCAGCGCAATTTTTCACAAGATTGGCGGGGATGACGCTCTGCAGGCGGCTTTGACAAAAAAGCAACACTGCACGGCGCTGCTTCCTGCCGGGAAACAGTGGAAGGGGCGCCTTCTTCCCTGCTGGCAAAGCGGAGAGTTCGGGAAGGAAGAAAATTTGAAAAGCGGGGGTGGCGGCAAAAGTCAGTTGGCTTCCGCAGCAATCTGCTTTTCGTAGATCTGCTTGCGCTCAGGATCCAGCCGCAGAAGAATTTGGAAGGGTTGGATGTCCTTGCGGCCCTTGAAGACGTCGATGATTTCGGAATAGTGGGCATCAATGAACTGCCTGGCCGCCTGGTTGTCCTTGTTCTCGCGCAAGACGATTTCGAGGCGCTCCAGCGACTGCTTGATGTACTCGCGCGCCGGGCCGGGCTCTTCCTGCAGGGCCGACATGCCGTAAAAGTAGTAGTCTTTCAGTTCGCGGAATTTCTTGTAGTTTTCTCCAAAGATGGTGAGGAGGGTGTCTTCCCGATAATCCCAGCCGTAGACAAACTGGCTGAATTTGGCTTCCTGCAGAATGGCGCGCGCTTTTTCGAAATATTGGGTTCCCGCCAGCGCGCCATACTTGTCGAGCTCGTTGCCGATCAGCAGATAGACATAGAAATCGATTAGCGCGCGCACCGGCACGTAGCCGGGTGAATCCGTGATGGTCTCATTTTGCTGGAAGGGAAAAATGGCGCGTTTGTCGAAGTACTGCAAATCCGGGCCGGAGATCATCAAGCTGCACTGGTAGCGGTCTTCGGTGCTGGTGGGTCGGTATTCCAGGAAAAACTGCAAACCAATGGTGAAGGGCATCACATAATCTTCCTCGATCCAGTCCTTGGCGTTGATATACTTTTCGACCTTGCCGGCAAAATCAGCCATGCGTGGTTTGAACTCATCGGGCAGCTTGTCCAAAATGGCTGTCACCTTGGCGCGCACAATGCCCTGCTCGGGCGCCGCGACCGCACCCGCGACCGCCAGCAGAAGCACCAGCCCGACGGTGCGAGCTGTGTTGCGAAGCGGAAAGGTCGAGAACATGTTTTTAACCTCCACCGGATAAAACAACACCATTCACGGAACGCGGCCAATATAGCCAGAGGGGCGCATGAAAGTCAAGCATATACTCTGGTGCCTTGTGCTGGTGGGCACCGGCTTTGCCCAGACGCAGGACTATGCGCTCGGCGTCCGGGCGCAGGCGATGGGAGGCAGCGGCGTCGCGCTGGCGCGGGAGGCGGAAGGTCAACTGCAGAATCCGGCGTTGCTTGCAGAACTGCCGGGGTGGAGCACGACGGTGTTTTACTCCCGGCCCTTCGGCTTGCCGGAATTGTCGTTGTCGAGCCTTGCGTTCGCCGGCCGGCTCGGCGGCCTGGGTGTTGGCAGCAGTGCGGTTGCCTTTGGACATGACTTGTTGCGTGAGCAAACATTGCTGTTGGCTGTTGCCCGGCGCTTCCCATTCCCCGGCCGGCCGGCAGCAGGGGGAATTGCGCTCGGCCTGCAATTCGGTGTGCAGCAAAAACGCATAGTCAACTACGGCCAGAGTCAAAGCGTCGTTGTCAATGCCGGTGTGCTGGCGCGCCTCCATGACAAGCTGGTGTGGGGGATGGCGGCCGGCAATCTCATGCGCACCAGGGCGGGCCGCGGTCAGGAACGCTTGCCGCGCCATCTTGCTTGCGGTTTGGCATATGTGGCCGGCCGCGCGCTCACCCTGCAATTCGATCTCTACAAGCAGCCGCCGTTTCCGCTGGAATGGCGCCTGGGATTGGAGCTGGCGCTGCTGCCGCCGCTCTGGTTGCGCCTGGGCGGCAGTGAGAACCCCGACCGTTTCACTTGTGGTTTGGCGCTGACAACACGGTCGGCCATGGTTCAAGTCACCACCTTTTCACACGTCGACCTGGGTTGGACACAGCAGGCGGCGCTTACCTTGAGAAGATGACATCGTTTGCTCAAAAGGCATTCTCCGCCGCACATTTGTCCCTTGCTTTGTCCTTCCTGAATTTTGCCTGCCGGCCGGCTGTGGTCCGGAGGAAATGGCTCGTGTGAAGTGCCCCCCCCTGCCGGAGTTGACCGCACGTTGGCTGCAAAATTTTTATGCACCCCTCTGGATGCTCGGGCGTCGCGATCAAATCGGCGCTTCTCGCGGAGGGAGTCAATCTGGGTGCACAATGCAGGTGGCAGCTTCGGGCTGGCAGCCTGTGCGACGGCGTTTTTTTGATGAAGTGAGAAAAAGTTCCGTCTCCTGTGCCGCACCTTTTTCACCTTTTTCACATTCCGGCCGCGTTGCCCCGGCGCTGAAGTGTGGCGTGGCGAATCATGATGGTGAATCATTCGAACAGGCGAGGCGAACTCCACGTCCCGATCTGCAACGCATTCATTGTGCACGCCGTTTTCTGCCCGCAGAACTGTCGTCTGGCGGATGACACGCGCACACGCTCCAGCAGAACGGAAATAGGCCTTGCATTGCGAGCGGGAATTCTTTATAATAATTTCGCTTTGAATGACATGCACGTTGTGTGTTGACATGTGTGTGACTGCAGCCGGAAACGAGGCGTGCGGAGTTGGGTCTCGCGCAAGAGGTGGAATGGATCGCAAATCACCAGTCGATGTTTTGATCGTTGGCGCAGGGCCGGTGGGGCTCGCGTGCGGTATTGCGGCACAGCGCAGCGGGCTTTCCGCTCTGATTGTTGAAAAGGGCGCGCTCACCAACGCGCTCTGCCATTTCCCGCGAAACATGCGATTCTTTTCCACTCCCGAGCTGCTGGAGATTGGCGACATCCCCTTCATCATTTCCGGTGACAAACCCACGCGGACGGATGCCCTCAACTATTACCGCCGTGTCGCGCAGCATTATGACCTGCGTCTCCATCTCTATGAAAAAGTCCTGCGCATTACCAAGGCCGCGGACACTTTCATTGTCTCCAGCGCGGCCGCAGACTATCAAGCCGGCAGCGTGGTGATCGCCACCGGCTATTACGATCATCCCAATCTGCTCAACGTTCCCGGTGAAGATCTCCCCAAGGTCTCTCATTATTACACCGAGCCGTTTCCTTTTTTTCGGCGGAAGGTTGCGGTGATCGGCGGGAAAAATTCGGCGGTGGAAGCTGCGCTCGACCTCTACCGCCATGGCGCGCAGGTCACGTTGATTCATCGCGGGCCGGAGATTCGGCAAAGTGTCAAGTACTGGATCCTGCCCGATATTCTCAACCGCATTCAAGAGGGCAGCATCGCGGCGCGCTTCAACACGCGCGTGGTGCAGATCACCCACGACGCACTCCTGCTGCAAAACCAGACGGGCGAAACCGAGACTCTGGCGAATGATTTCGTCTTTGCCCTCACCGGTTATCATCCCGATTATGCCTTTTTGCAGGCGTGCGGCATCGAGATCATCGGCGGGGAAAACTGCCCGCGTCATGATCCCGCGACTTTCGAGACCAACGTGCCCGGTCTGTACGTCGCGGGTGTGGTGGCCGCCGGCGGCAACGGCAACAAGATCTTCATCGAGAATGGCCGCGAGCATGCCGGGGTGATCATGCGCCACCTCGCCGGGCGCCTGCGGAATCAAGCCCGGCGCGCGGCCGTCAATGAACTTGCCCGGGTATAAAACGGGCGCGTGACACTCAGCCTGCTGCGTGCAGGATTACGGAAGCGAATTTTCCACTCAGTCTGGGGAGTGCAAGATGATCCGCAAAACCGGTTTGTGCTTGAGCCTGGTTGGGATGGTTGTCCTGCTCGCCGGCGGGACCTGCTCGCCGCCGCCACCGCAACAACGTCCGGGCAATGCTTATGAAGGCTCGGCGCACTGGGCGCGCGATCTGGCGCAACCGTTGATCACCAACTTTGCCGCTGATGCCCAACTCTACAACATCATGGGCATTCAAATCTTCCGGGACGGGCGGCTGCCCGCCAATCAGGGAAGCTGGGGGCTGGTCGCCTGGAGTCCCTCGCAGCAGCAAGAATTCCAGGTCAATGTGCGGCCTGACGGCTCCACCTCGACCAGCACGCGGCCGCAGACCTCGCCGCCGGGCGCCAATGGTCAGCCGTTGCCGGCGGGCTGGGTCAACAGCACGGACATTTTCAATGCCACGGCTCCGCATCGCGATCCGGCCGCCACTTTGGCGACGCTGGCGGCGTTCAACATCGCCACCTATTCGCAGCCGATGTGGGGCATCAACTTCAATGCCGGTGCACAACCGACACATTACGTGAAGTTCGACGGAACCTATATCGGCACCTCGCCTTGAGGTTGAATGTTGCGTTCTCCGGCAAGTCGAACCGCACGCAGGTTTTTCCTGCGGGTGCAGATTGAAATCCAGAGGAGTGAAGTTTGAAAGAATTCGATTTGGTGGTTGTTGGCGGCGGCCCCGGCGGTTATGTCGCGGCGATTCGTGCGGCCCAGCTCGGCATGAAAGTCGCCGTCATCGAAAAGGACAAGCTCGGCGGTTTGTGTTTGAATTGGGGCTGCATTCCGAGCAAGGCGCTGCTGCGCTCGGCGGAAGTTTATCACCTGCTGCAGCATGTCCAGGAGTTTGGCCTGGGCGTGGAGAGGGTCTCGTTCGAGTGGCAGAAGATCATTCAACGCAGCCGCAGAATCTCCGAGCAGATCAACAAGGGTGTGCACTTCCTGTTCCGCAAGAACAAAATCGAACACATTGATGGCGCCGGGCGTTTGCGCAAGGGCAACGTTGTCGAAGTCACCAAAGACGGCAAGGCAGTGGGTGAATACAAAGGCCGGAACCTTGTCATCGCCACCGGCGGCGCACATCGTTCGCTGCCCGGGGTCGCGCTCGATCGCCAGCGGGTGCTCACCAGCACCGAGGCCATGATTCTGCCGGAGAAGCCGAAAGCGATGATCATCATCGGCGGCGGCCCGATTGGCGTGGAATTCGCCTATTTCTACAATGCCTTCGGCTGCAAGGTGACCATTCTGGAGATGATGCCGCAAATTCTGCCGCTGGAAGATGAAGAAATCGTGAAGGCGCTCACCGCCAATTTCAAGAAAAGCGGGATTGCGGTGGAGACCAATGCCAAAGTTTCCGGCGTCGCGGTGGGGGCGCAGGAGGTCACCGTGAACTATACCGTCGGCGATGCCGAAAAGAAGATCACCGGCGAGGTGGCGCTCATGGCGATCGGCTTTGCCGGTCAGACCGCCAACCTTGGCCTGGAGGAAATCGGCGTGACGGTGGAGAAGAGTTTTATCACGGTTGACCGGCGGACATACGCCACCTCGGTGCCCGGGGTGTATGCCATTGGCGATGTGATCGGGCCGCCGCTGCTGGCACACGTGGCTTCAGCCGAAGGCATCGCCTGCGTCGAGCACATCGCGGGCAAGGCGCCCCATCCGGTGGATTACAACAACATCCCCGGCTGCACCTACTGCCAGCCGCAAGTCGGCAGTGTGGGATTGACCGAGAAACAGGCGCGTGAAAAAGGCTATGAGGTGGCCGTCGGCCGCTTCCCGTTCCGGCCGCTGGGCAAGGCGGTGGCGGTGGGGGAGACCGAAGGATTCGTCAAGCTGGTGGTCGACAAGAGATACGGCGAGATCCTGGGCGCGCACATTCTCGGCAGCGAAGCGACGGATATGATCGCAGAGCTGGTGGCGGCGCGGGCATTGGAAACCACGGTGCACACGCTGGCCAGGGTCGTGCATGCACATCCGACCTTCACCGAAGCGGTGATGGAAGCAGCCGCGGACGCGCTGGGCGAGGCGATCCACATTTAATGCCTGTTGGACAACGTCCGACCCCCGCGGCGCCGGGGGTTGCAAAACGGCGGGCTTGTGAAAACTCTGCGGAATTCAAGGCAACGGCCAGGCCGTCGCAGAAACAGTCGTTGGGAAGCGGGTGCTTGTGAATGGCGACTGTTGAGGAGATATTGCCGCCCATCCGCACACCGGCGTGGCTCGGGAGCGGCCGGGGAGTCGGGCTACAATTCACTGATCTCACCACCATACAAGGAGAAGCTGCAATGATGAAAAAGAAGGCCGTCAAGAAGGCAGCCAAGAAAAAAGCCACCAAGAAGAAGGCGGCTGCCAGAAAAAAAGCAGCGGCGAAGAAGAAGTAAGCAGGCGACTGTAACGAGTCGGCCGCTGTCGGCCTGGTTGAGTTGCAGCGTCAGTCCCGCTGCGGCGGGACTGATGTTTCGCAGTTGCACGACGCGATGAAATGGGATCACCGCGTTTTTTACATAAACCGCAAGCGGGTGTCTGATGAGCAGTTTGGTGTCCGTTCTCACGACTTTCGTGCTGCTCGGCGGCCTGGTCGGGTTGCTCCTGGTGTTGTCCTCCTGGCTCGGCCCCAAACGCACCAACAGCGTGAAAGAGGTGCCGTTCGAATGCGGCTGGGTTCCGATTGCCCTGCCCGGCGAACGGCGTTCGATTCGATTCTACATGATCGCGATCCTGTTCGTGCTTTTCGATATTGAAATCGTTTTTCTCTTCCCCTGGGCCACGGTGTTTCGCGAGCTGGGGCCGGGCGGATTTTTCAGCATGCTGACTTTCGTGGGCATTCTCGTGCTGGGACTGCTCTACGCGTGGAAGCGAGGTGCTTTGGAATGGGATTGAGAAATCTTCTCGGTGGCGACAATTTTGTCACTTCGCGCGTCGATGCCGCTGTCGGCTGGGCGCGCAAGTTTTCCCTGTTTCAATATCCGTTTGTCACGGCCTGCTGCGGCATGGAATACATGGCGGTCTCCGGGCCGCAATATGATCTTGACCGCTTCGGAGCCGCCCTCCCGCGTTTCAGCCCGCGCCAGGCTGACGTTCTGTTTGTCGTCGGCACGATCAGTCAGAAGATCGCGCCGATCTTGCGCCGGGTTTACGACCAGATGTGCGAACCCAAATGGGTGGTCGCCTTCGGTGTCTGTACCTGCACCGGTGGCTTTTACGACAACTACTCCACCGTTCAGGGCATCGACACCATCGTGCCGGTGGATGTTTACATTCCCGGCTGCCCGCCGCGGCCGGAAACCGTGCTGCAGGGTATCATGCTGCTGCAGGAGAAAATTCAAAAGCAGAAGCAGGAGTATTAAAACTTGGCCATGCTCAAATGCAGACCCTCGGACAAAATTTCAAGTTTCACATTTTGATCGTAACGCTTTGCAGGCTCCTTTGTAATGACGCTCTACTGGCGCACCAGCGTTTAAATCAAAATAGTGATCACCAATTTTACCCACTCCATTTAGGGGATTCGTGGGAGTATTTTGTCAATGGCTGGATGGGCGTTCGAGAAGATACGTAGGTTGTTTCAATGGCGCGTGATACAACGATAGCGGCGAAGGCGTTTAAAGTTGTGGCGACAAAATCCCTTCGTTTTAACGGCACAAGCTTGTCTTTCGAGCGAGTCGACACTCTTGGTGACGTTTACAAATACGATCCTAGCACGCAAAGGGAAGTTTTGCTGTATCGTTTCTCGGATCTCTCAAGATCGTTCTGGCCTTCTCAAAACCATCTGGCGCGGTTCGATACTTCATACACTGATGAGGTGTTTTCAAAGGCGCGAAAAATTTTAAGAACGAACTTCTATTTTTCCAACGACACCACGCAACTGCTTTTTGTTTACGACTTTGCTGATAGCCTAGGTCTTATCAGATCGGATTTTGGTCATTTGCAAGGCACTTTCCTTGGCGGGGCCCGAATAAACGGCGTTCTATACGGGACCTTCACTTCAGTTAAGGAAAAGTATGAAACGCCGGTGAGTTTTACGCTTTATCAAAACTATCCAAATCCTTTTAGGACGAGTAGCACCATTGAATTTTTGATCACAAACTCAAGCTACGTTACCTTGAAAGTTTTTGATGTTCTAGGACGAGAAATTATCTCGTTGATAGATGCTCACCTTTCTGCTGGAAAGCACAAAGTCGTTTGGCACCCTGAAAGGCTTGCCGCTGGAAAATATTTTTACAGACTCAGCTTTGAAACGCACAGCAAGGTGAGAGAGCTTACTTTTCAGAAGTAACGCCATTCCATCCCGACTATTTTTAGTTTGAGCATTGATGAAGAATGATAACGACACGGCAAATCATCTTTAGCGCCAGCTTGCAAACCTTTCTGACGCTGGGCGAAATAGCTTTAGAGTCTATCCGAAAACCAGAAAGTTCGTAATATCAACAACTAAAAGTGCGGCAAAAATACATACCAGCTTTTTAATTTATTTTTCCAGCTTTCATTGGCATGAATACCACTCATGCTAATGAATTCGACGTGAATCCCGGGTTCTTACCCAGCGAAGAACTCTGGCAGCTCGTTGAAATGTTGCTGCCACCTTGGCCAGACAAACCAAAAGGTGGCAGACCACCGATGCCGGACAAACAAGCCTTCTTTGCCATCCACTATATCTTGGTGACCGGTATCCAGTGGAAGGCCTTGCCGCGCTCGCTCGGTGCGCCCAGCACCGTTCATGATCGTTTCCCAAAATGGGTGCGGTTGGGCCTGTTTTGGATCTTTGGCGTCTGGGCGTGCATACTTATGACCATGTCCTCCCTCTGATGTGGGAGTGGCAAGTTATGGATGGTGCCATCACGAAAGCCCCTCTGGGGGCGAAAACACTGGCCCCAATCCCACCGATCGCGCCAGGCGAGGTACCAAACGGCATCTTCTGACCGATGGCCGGGGCATTCCGCTGGCACTGGTGGTGAGCGGAGCCAATCGTAATGATTTCAAAGAAACCAAAGCAGTGTTGGACAATCTCGTGATGGCACGCCCCCAACCGACCACACGCAAGCAACAAAACCTGTGTCTTGACAAAGGCTATGATTATCCGGAAGTGGCGAAAATCGTGGCAGCATACGGTTACACCGCACACCTGCGGCGCCGCGGTGAAGAGCACGCACAGGAAAAGAACATTCCGGGTTATCGCGCGCGGCACTGGGTGGTGGAACGCACACACAGTTGGATGAATGGAAATCGCCGGCTACTCATTCGTTGGGAAAAGAAGACGGCCAATTATGAAGCCTTTCTCCCTCTGGCGTGTGCGATCATTGCCGTTCGCCGTACCCTCGCGGTTTTCGGATAGGCTCTTAGTCGTCGGTGACCGAAGCGAGCACGGCAAGATGACTTTGCTTCAATAGACCTCGTTCCTGGATAAACATTTATGTCTTGGCTAGAAACCATCGTTGCAAAATTTCCCGAAGCCGTGCAAATCGTGCCTTCGAAAGCGCAAGAGCACGTGCTCATTGTCACGCGCGAAGCATTGCACGCGCTCTGCCGCTACTTGCGCGACGAGCACAATCCGGCCTTCAATTTCCTGATGGACCTCGGCGGCGTGGATTATCTCACCTTTCCGGAACCCCGGCCGGAACGCTTCGAGGTGATCTACAATCTCTTCGCCTGGCCGCAAAAACTGCGCTTGCGTCTGCGCGTGCCGGTGCCGGAGCACGATCCCATCCTGCCCTCGGTTTCCCACCTGTGGGCCGGCGCGGGCTGGTATGAACGCGAAGTGTGGGACATGTTCGGCATTCGCTTCAAAGGGCTCGCCGATCATCGCCGCATCCTGCTCTATGACGAGTTCAAGGGCCATCCGCTGCGCAAGGACTATCCCATCAACCGCCGGCATCCGCTCGTCTCCAACGAGAAGATGAATGCCCCCGGGAGCAACGGCCATGCACGCACGTTTCGCATCAAGACCCCCCAGCCCGGCGCGAACACGCAGAACATGCTGCTCAACATGGGGCCCTCGCATCCGGCCATGCACGGGGTCATCCACCTGCTGCTCGAGCTCGACGGCGAAATTGTCGAGCGCGCCGACGTTGGCATTGGCTATCTCCACCGCGCTTTCGAAAAGGATGCCGAAGCCGTGACCTGGACGCAGGTTTTTCCCTACACCGACCGTCTCAACTACGTCTCGCCGCTGCTCAACAATGTCGGTTACGCCCTGGCGGTGGAAAAGCTGATGGGGCTGAAGACCACCGAGCGCTGCCAGTACATTCGCGTGATCATGTCGGAGATCTCCCGCATCACCGACCATTTGACCTGCATCGGCGCCAACGCCATGGAACTCGGCGCGATGACCGGCTTTCTCTATTTCATCAAAGTGCGTGACATGCTGTTCGAGCTGATCGAGGAAATCACCGGGGCGCGCCTGACCGTCTCCTACGTGCGAATCGGCGGCGTCAAGGCCGATCTCACGCCCACTTTTGCCGACAATCTGCGCAAGATTCTCAAAGAGCTGCGCATTGCTTTGGACGAACTGCACAAGCTGCTCACCCGCAACCGCATTTTCGTGGACCGCATGCAGGGCGTGGGCGTGATCAGCAAACAGCAGGCGGTCGACTACGGCTTCACCGGTCCAATGCTGCGCGCCTGCGGCATCGATTACGACGTGCGCAAGGCGGAGCCCTATCTCGTTTATGACCGTCTCGATTTCGACATTCCCTATGGCAGCAACGGTGACAATTACGACCGCTATCTCGTCCGCATGGAGGAAATCGAACAGAGCATGCGCATTTTGGAGCAGTGCCTGCAGCAGATTCCGGGCGGCGAAATCAACGTCGATCACGAGGGCAGGGTCATGCCGGCCAGCGTGATGGCGGACTATGGCAAGTTTGGCCGGACCAAGGGGCTGCTGCAGATCGAGGCGCTGACCGACCCCACACTCTCCGGCGGGAACTCGCGGCTGCGCGACAACATCTTCCCCGACAACAAGCGTGTCGTCCTGCCGGCCAAGGAAAAGGTCTACGGCAGCATCGAAGGCCTGATGAATCACTTCATGCTGATCATGGAAGGCTACGGCATTGCGCCGCCCATCGGCGAAGCCTACCAGGCGGTCGAGGGCGCGAACGGCGAGCTGGGCTTTTACGTCATCAGTGACGGCAGTGGCAAGCCCTACCGGGTGGATGTGCGGCCGCCCTGCTTCGCGCTGATGTCCGGCTTTCATGAAATGATCAAAGGCGATGCGGTGGCGGATATCATCGCGACCTTCGGCACGGTGAACATGATTGCAGGAGAATTGGATCGATGAGTGCAAAATTGTCGCAAGCGGCGCGCGACCGCATTGCCGAGTTGTTCACCCACTATCCGCCGGAGCACAAGCGCGCGGCGCTGCTGCCGATCCTGCACGTGGTGCAGGAGGAAATTGGCTATATCCCGGTTGAGCTCGAAGAGGAGATCGCGGGGTTGGTGGGCGTGCCGGTGGTGAAAGTAAAAGAAGTCCTTTCCTTCTACACCTGGTTTCGCCAGCAGCCGGTGGGCAAGTATCACTTTCAAGTGTGCCGCACCCTCTCCTGCAGTCTGCGCGGCCACCGCGAGATTCTCGCATATTTGGAAAACAAACTCGGCATCAAGGCCGGGGAGACCTCGGCCGACGGCAGATACACGATCAGTACGGTGGAATGCCTGGCCTCCTGCGAAACCGCACCGATGATGCAGTTGAACGAGAAATATATCGATCATCTCACGCCGGAGAAAATCGATGAGATTTTGGCGGGATTGCCGTAAGCTACGGCGGATCGCGCGCGACCTCAACCGTTAACCACTTGCCTTTTCCCATTCATGATAGACATGGACACAACGTTGACACCCAACGGCGGCATTCTCACCCCCCTCATCAGAAAGAACTGCCAGATTTTGCGGAACTATCTCGAGGCCGGCGGCTATGCCGCTGCGCGCAAGGCGCTGGCCATGACGCCGGAGGCGATCATCAACGAAGTCACCAAATCCAATTTGCGCGGACTGGGCGGCGCGGGCTTTCCCACCGGCCGCAAGTGGAGTTTCATCCCTAAAAACTCCCCCAAGCCGAAATATCTGGTGATCAACGCCGATGAAAGCGAACCGGGCACTTTCAAGGATCGCTACCTCATCACCCGTGCGACACACGCCCTGCTGGAAGGCATCATCATTGCCGCCAGGGCCATCGATGCCCACACCGCCTACATCTACATCCGCGGCGAGTATGTCGAGCCGGCCCGCATCCTGCAGGCCGCCATCGACGAGGCTTATCAAAACGGCATCCTGGGCCGCAAAGTGCTGGGCACGGATTATGAGTTGAATGTCTACGTGCACCGCGGTGCCGGCGCCTACATCTGCGGCGAGGAAACCGCGCTGCTGGAATCACTCGAGGGCAAAAAAGGCTGGCCGCGCATGAAGCCGCCTTTTCCCGCGATCGAAGGCTTGTTCCGCTGCCCGACCATCGTCAACAACGTCGAGACCATTTCCTACGTCCCCGCGATTCTCGCCAACGGCGGGGAGTGGTTCGCAAAACTCGGCAGTGAGCGCAACGGCGGCTATCGCTTTTACAGCGTCAGCGGTCATGTCAACCGGCCCGGCGTTTATGAATTGCCGCACGGCACGACCTTGCGCGAGATTCTCTACACCCATGCCGGCGGCATTCGCAACGGCAAAAAGCTCAAAGCCGTGATTCCCGGCGGCTCTTCCTCGCCGGTGCTGCGGCCCGAGGAGATCGACGTGAAGATGGACGTCGATTCGCTGGCAGCCATCGGGTCGATGATCGGCTCGGCGGGCGTGATTGCCATCGATGAAGACACCTGCCTGCTCGAAGTCCTGCGAGTGACTGCGCGTTTTTATCATCATGAAAGTTGCGGCCAGTGCACGCCCTGCCGGGAAGGCACCGGCTGGTTGGAGAAGGTGCTGGCGCGCATGCGGCGCGGCGAGGGCAACCCCCAGGATCCGGACCGGCTGTTGAGCATTGCCACCGGCATCATGGGCAACACCATTTGTCCGCTCGGCGATGCTGCGGCCATGCCGGTTTTCGGCTTTGTGAAAAAGTTCCGAGAAGAGTTCGAAGCACACGCCAGGTATGGCAGATGCCACACCGGTGCGTTCACCAGTTGGCAGCCACCGGCCAGGCCCGGCGCCTGAGTTGGTCGGTGGCTGACCCGGCGGCACGGCCGCCGGCACAAATCTGCAAATGTCGGCCGGGGCCGCTGCATCCGCAACCGGGCGGTGGCGCCGCCTCCTCTTGAATCCGATATTTCAAACTCCCGCATATGCCCAACATCACGATTGACGGCAAAACCGTTGAAGTCGAACCCGGCACCACGGTGATTCAGGCCGCGGAGAAACTCGGCATCGAGTTGCCGCGTTACTGCTACCATCCCGGCCTGAGCATCGTCGGCCAGTGCCGTATTTGTCTCGTGGAAATTGAAAAGATGCCCAAGCCGCAGGTGGCCTGCTACACGCCGGTGACTGACGGCATGGTGGTGCACACGCAAAGCGAGAAAGCGCTGCGTGCCCGCAAAGATGTGCTCGAATTGCTGCTGGTCAATCACCCGCTCGACTGCCCGGTGTGTGATCAGGCCGGCGAATGCTGGCTGCAGGAGTATTACATGCGCCTCGGCCAGTATGACAGCAAGATGATCGAAGACAAGGTGAAGAAGGACAAGGCAGTCGATCTCGGCCCGCATGTCATGCTCGACCAGGAGCGCTGCATCCTGTGCACGCGCTGTGTGCGCTTTTGTGATGAGATCAGCAAGAGTCATGAATTGGGCATCTTCAACCGCGGGGACCACGCCGTGCTGGCGCCCCATCCCGGCAGACGTCTCGACAATCTGTATTCCGTCAACACGGTTGACATCTGCCCGGTGGGCGCGCTCACCGAAAAGGATTTTCGCTTTGAAGCGCGCGTCTGGTATCTGCACTCAACCCCCTCCATTTGTCCCGGCTGCAGCACCGGCTGCAACATCGCGATACACACCAACACCGAGCGCACCCATCACGCCCAGGGCCGGCGCGTGGTGCGCCTGAAACCGCGCTACCATCCCGAGGTGAATCAATGGTGGATGTGCGACATTGGCCGTTATTCCTTCAAGAGTGTCGATGATCCCTCCCGGCTGACCGCGCCGATGCTGCGGCAGGACGGGCAGTGGATTGCAACCAGTTGGGAAGTGGTGAGCGAGGCCGTGACGCACAAGATCAAGACGGCGGGTGCGGAACGGGTGGGCTTGTGGGCCTCGCCGCAGTTGACCAATGAAGACCTGTTCGTCCTGAAAAAATTTGCCGACCGTCTGGGCCTCACCCGCGTGGCAGCCACGCTCGCACCCCTGCAAAAGCCGGTGCGTGACAACTTCCTGATCAAGGAAGATCACAACCCGAATACGCGCGGTCTGGAGTTCACCGGTTTCCCGCTCGACACGCAGGCCTCGGCTGACTTGCTGCAGCAGGCGGCGGACGGCAAACTCGCCGTGCTGCTGATCTTTTACCATGATTTGACCTGCGCGTTTGCCGGCGAGGCGGTGAGTCGCGCGCTGGCAAAAGTGCCGACCGTGGTTTTCATCGGCCCCAATCACAATGCCACCAGCGCCGCCGCCCATTTCCTGCTGCCGGCCGCGGCGTGGCCGGAAAGCGACGGCACATTCACCAATTTTGCCGGGCGGGTGCAGCGCTTGCGGCAGGCGGTGCCGCCCCTGGGCGATGCCCGGCCGGTTTGGCAAATCCTGAAATTGCTCGGCAAACCGCTCGGCGTCATCGTGCCCTATCTCGAAGCCGGGGATGTTTTTGCCGCGCTCGCGCGCGAAAACCGCGCCTTTGCCGGCATGTCGTATGCAACCATCGGCGAGTTGGGCCACCAGTCCGGTGAAGAGGCTCATGCCGTGAAGACTCGGCGCCTCAATCAAGTGCCGGACAAGCTGCGCATTGTTCCCATTTTTGGATAGACCATGAGTGAGATTATTGCCACCGTATTGAAGATTCTGTTTTTCATTCTGGTCTTCGTGTTCAACACCGCGGCGTTGCTGACCTGGGTGGAGCGCAAACAAAGCGCGCTCATGCAGGACCGGGTGGGTGCCAACCGCGCCCGGATTTTCGGTTTGCGTTTGTGGGGGTTGTTTCACATTCTCGCCGACTCGTTGAAGATGTTTCTCAAGGAGGATTACCGGCCACGGGGCGCGGAAACGCTGCTCTTTTGGCTGGCACCCGGCATCAGCATGTTTTTCGCGCTGGTGGCGTTTGCCGCCATCCCGTTTGCCGACTCCCTGGTGATTGGCGGCCGCGCGCACCTCATGCAGATCGCGCCGCTCAATATCGGCATTTTGTACGTCCTCGCCACCATGTCGATGGCGGTGTACGGCGTGGTGCTGGGCGCCTGGGCCTCCAACAACAACTACTCGCTCATGGGCGGCCTGCGCGCCTCGGCCCAGATGATCTCTTATGAAGTCGGTATTGGCGTCTCGCTCATCGGTGTGCTGCTGGTTTTTCAAACGGTGAATCTGCAGGAGATCGTGCGCGCCCAGGGCGCCCTGCTCGGTGGCTGGCTGCCGAAGTGGGGCATTCTCTACCAGCCCATCGGCTTTCTGCTGTTTTTCACCACCGGTCTGGCGGAAACCAAGCGCATCCCGTTCGATGCGCCGGAAGGCGAAAGCGAGATCATCGGTTACCATGTCGAATTCAGCAGCATGCGCTTCGGCATGTATTTTTTGACCGATTTGATCGAGACTGTGCTGATCGCCTGCATCACCGTCACGCTGTTCCTCGGCGGCTGGCAGGTGCCCTATCTCACCGCCGCCGGTTTCGAGTTTCCCTGGGGCGGCCGCCTGGCCCTCTCGAACTTGTCGGTCACCGTGCTGCAGTTTTTAGGATTTTCGCTGAAAGTTGCGGCCCTGCTGTGGTTCATGATGTTGATCCGCTGGACGCTGCCGCGCTTTCGCTACGATCAAGTGATGGCGCTGGGCTGGAAGATTTTGCTGCCGCTGGCATTGCTCAATATTTTTGTGACGGCGGCAGTCATCCTGTTCCTGTGAGACGGCCGGCCGCCATGCCGGTCAATTCCTGCGCCGCCTCATTCACCACGATTCCCTGCATTGGCCATGAACGTCCACGACAAATACAAGCCGCTGACTTTTTGGGAACGAACCTACCTGCCGCGCGTGTGGGACGGCCTGGTGCTCACCATGCGGCATTTCTTCTGCAACCTGTGGCATTTTCTGCTCGCCAGCCTCGGCATCCCGCGCGCCTGGAAGGGTGCGGTGACCTATCAGTATCCCGAAGTGCGCCGCCCGCTCTGGCCGCGTCTGCGCACTCTGCACCGCCTCACCAAGCGTGACGATGGCACGCCGCGCTGCGTCGCCTGCATGATGTGTGAAACCGTCTGTCCGGCCAAGTGCATCTACATCGTCGCCGGCGAGCGCCCGGAGAAACAGATCGAAAAGTATCCGGTGCAGTTCGACATCGATTTGGGCAAATGCGTGTTCTGCGGCTATTGCGTTGAAGCCTGCCCGGAGGATGCCATTCGCATGGACACCGGCATCCTCGAGTTTTCCGCCTACGGCCGCAATGGCATGCTGCTCACCAAAGAGATGCTGTTGAGCTTCGAGCCCAAGAAAGGACATTACGTCGCACGGCCGGATTTGGAGACGGCGCCCACCGCCGCGCCCAAGCTCGCGGAAGCCTAGCGGGCTGTCACCCTGATTTTGATTTGGCAGTGGTCCGCAAAATCTCACCCCGGCAAATCTTGTGACAGACCAGGCAACAAGCCCGGCGGTGTACAGGTTCATCGGAATGACACGCCGGGGAGCCATTTCTGCGATCAGGGCAACAGCACACGCGTGTGCTTTCTTGCATCTTGCCTCCACCATCCTTGACTGTTGTATTCTGTTTGTCCGCGGAAGCGCTGCCCGTGTGGTGACGATGCCACCCGGGTAGGCCCGGGATCCGGAGTGACGGTGGGACTCTAAATTTTTTTGCTGCCACGGCCACGCCATGCAGGAACGCGGATCATATCAGGAGGCTGCGATTTCGGACGGGTACTCATGACGAGTCTGTGACGGTGAGCACGTGAGCGCAGAGCGGTGCGGCTGCCTCCCGGTATGCCTGCGAGATGACGGGCAACGCAGTCGTACCGTTCGAGGAGGTGAGGTTCCGCCCAAACTGCGCCGGCCAAGGCCGGGCGGCGCTTGCTATTCCTGCCGGCATTGTCTATATTGCCGGCGTTTTCGCGGTTGCGACGCAATCCCGCGCTGTCCCGGCGGCAGGGGCGGCGCCCACGTTCGACGATCACCAGAATCCTGCAGAACGGAGGAGAGTATGGGCCGACCACAGCAGCCATTTCTGGAAAAGGAAACCCGTTTTCTCGAGGAAGGACGGTACGGCGACAACGTCATCATCACCTCAATCGATTCATTGCTCAATTGGGCGCGGCTGTCCTCGCTGTGGCCCATGACCTTTGGCCTGGCGTGCTGCGCCATTGAAATGATGGCGGTGGGGGCCTCGAAGTATGATCTCGACCGCTTCGGCGCCGGCGTGTTTCGCCCCAGCCCGCGCCAGACCGATCTCATGATCGTGGCCGGCACGGTGACCATCAAGATGGCGGAGCGCGTGAAGGTGCTCTACGAGCAGATGCCGGAGCCCAAGTATGTCATGTCGATGGGAAGTTGTGCCACCTGCGGGGGACCCTACTGGAAGCACGGTTATCATGTGCTGAAGGGGGTGGATCGCGTCGTGCCCGTCGACGTTTATGTGCCGGGTTGCCCGCCCCGGCCGGAGGCGCTGATTGACGGCCTGCTCAAGCTGCAGGAGAAAATTCGTCGGGAAAGCCTGATCAAGCGCAAACTCACGGAGGCGGTGAAATAATGGCACCGGATCAAATTGCACAACGGCTGCGGGACCGCTTCGGCGAACAAATTCTGGAATTCAAGGGCGATGCCCTTGATCCCTTTGTGCGGGTCGCGCCCGAAAACATTTTGCCGGTTTGCAAATTCCTGCATGAAGAGGACGATCTTTTTTTCGACATGTGTCACAACCTTTCGGGCTACGATCCCGGCGCCGGCCAACCGCTGGTCGTTATTTATCATCTTTTCTCCTTCCGCCATCGGCATTGGTTTACCCTGAAGACGGAAGTCCCGCGCACGGGCGGTCATGTGCCCACGGTGTCCTATCTCTGGCGCACGGCGGACTGGCACGAACGCGAAGTGTATGACCTGTTCGGCATCACCTTCGATAATCACCCCGACCTGCGCCGCCTCCTCTGTCCGGACGATTGGGAAGGCTGGCCGCTGCGCAAGGATTACATCGTGCAGGAATACTACCACGGCATTCGCGTGCCCTACGGCGAGGACTGGAACAACTTCGACACCTTCGCAGGCAACTTCGAACGCGGACATTACGTTTTCGCCTTTGAAAAACGCCTGCCCGCCAACGACGGCCAGCCGGCCGGGAAGAAGGAGTGATCATGGCACAATACTTCAAAGACATCTGCAACGGTCTTTACACCATCCTGATCGGCATGCTGGAAACCTGGAAGCATCTCTTCCGGCCCGCCGTCACGCTGCAATATCCCCATGCCCGTTTTGCCCTGCCGCCCGGCACGCGCCAGCAGCTCTTTTGCAACATCGATGATTGCATCGGCTGCTACAAATGCGCACGCATCTGCCCGGTGAATTGCATCTACATCGACACCGTCAAGGCCAAGCCCACCGAAGATCTCGGCAAGGCCTCGACCGGCAACCCCATCCGCCAGCACGTGGTGCGCTTCGACATCGACATGTTCAAGTGCTGCTACTGCGATTTGTGCACCACCGTGTGCCCGACGGAATGCCTGTACATGACCGACAAGTACGAAGCCACGGTGTACGAGCGCAGCAACGGCCTCTTTCACTTTTCCAAGTACGAGCCGGCGTTGGCGGCCAAAATGCTGGCGGCGCAGGCCGCCGAAGAGGCTGCCGCAGCCGCCGCCAAGGCCGCCAAGGCCGCCGCCAAACCCAAAGCCGAGGCACAGCCTGCGCATGCCTGAGCGCACGGCCGTCGCCTCCGCTGCTCCCTTATTCTCTCCCTCATTTTGGAAGGCGCTATGTTCGGCACAATCGGCAACATCTTCAAACGGCAGCGCTACTATTTTGAAGACGAAGGCAATCTGGTGGTCGATCTCGATCCCGCCGCCGCCATCCAGAAGCACAATTACGAGACCATGGCGCAGGCGCGGCGGAGCAAAACCTTCCCCGGCGACGAGATGATCATCAACATGGGGCCGCAGCACCCCTCCACCCACGGCGTGCTGCGCCTGGAGCTGGTGCTCGATGGCGAGATCGTCAAGAAATGCACCCCGCACATCGGCTATCTACACCGCAATTTCGAAAAGCATGCGGAAAACGTCGGCTGGAACGAGGTCATCCCCTACACCGACCGGCTGGACTATCTCGCCTCGATGAGCATGAATCTCGGCTATTGCCTGGCGGCGGAAAAACTGCTGGGCATCAAGGAGCTGCCGCGCAAGGTCGAATACCTGCGCGTGATTTGCGCGGAGCTCATGCGCATCTCCAGCCACCTGATGGCAATCGGCACCTTCGGGCTGGATGTCGGCGCCATCACCCCCTTTCTCTGGGCTTTCCGCGATCGCGAACGCATTCTCGATTTGTTCGAATGGCTTTCCGGTGCGCGCCTGCTCTACAACTACATCTGGATCGGCGGCCTGGCGCGCGATCTGCCCAGCGGCTGGCTCAAGCAGGCCGCGGCATTCCTCGACGAGCTCGAGCGCAACATGCGGGAGTTCAACCGGCTGCTCTCCGGCAATCACATCTTCATCAAACGCTGCGCCGACATCGGCATCCTGCCGCCGGAAGTCGCCATCAATTGCGGTGCCACCGGCCCGGTGCTGCGCGGCAGCGGCATCAAATGGGACGTGCGCAAGGACGAGCCCTACTCCATCTATCCGCAATTCGAGTTCGATGTGCCGGTGGGCGAAGGCCGCTACGGCCCGGTGGGCTCCGTGCTGGATCGCTACCTGGTGCGCATTCAGGAGATCGAGCAGTCGATCAAGATTTTGCGCCAGGCGATTGCGCAATGTCCCGAACAGGGCGACGTCAAGGAGGCCATCCCGCGCCGCATGCGGCCGCCTGCCGGCGCCGAGTGCTATGTGCGCAGCGAAGCCCCGCGCGGCGAGATCGGCTTTTATCTGCGCTCCAACGGCAGCGACATTCCCGACCGCGTGCGCTGCCGGTCCTCCTGTTTCGTGCATGTCAGCCTGCTCGATGAAATCAGCCGCGGCGCAATGGTGGCCGACATGATTCTGATCATCGGCAGCATCGACATCGTCCTGGGAGAAGTCGATCGTTGAGCGCCGGCAACGGCGCCGGCCCGATGCCGCAGCCGGCAATGCTCCGCCCCGTCGCTGTCTGCGCGCACAGCAGGCGGCGCGGCGGGCTGTTTTTGCGACGGGGAGGGCGGCCGCCGGGCAGTACACTTTTTTCGTGAATGGCTCTCCACGGCGGGGAGGAGGCTTGCAAAAGTACCGGAAACGGCGTGCACTGCCTCGCCTGCTCATCAGGTGGGTGGTTTTTCCCTTCCGAAGCAAAACTTCGTGTGAAGTGTTTTCCGCATGCGCTCATGGTGGGTGAAGGGGGTCTCGTAATCGCACCGGCGGCCTGCATATTCATTCACCGTCGCGGAACAAGATTATTCCCGCCAATTTCCGCCTTTTTCCAGAATCCGCTTGACAACTCACTCCGCTGATTTTATTATCTATCCGTTTTTATGCCGGTCGCAAACCATATGCGCGCCCGGCCGGCACAGGCACAAACAGTCGCACCACACCGCACGTGCGGTTTCTCTCATCCCAACCACGCACCCCTATGCCAACCAGAGAGCTCATTACCCTGCGGGTGAACGGCTCCACGCATGAACTGGCCGTCCGGCCCTATGATGTTTTGCTCGATGTCTTGCGGGAAAATCTCAATTTGACCGGCACCAAGCGCGGGTGTGACATGGGCACCTGCGGCTGCTGCACGGTGCATCTTGACGGCGAGCCGCGATTGGCCTGTCTGACCCTGGCGATGGAGGCGGTCGGTCGGGAGGTGCGCACCATTGAAGGCCTGAAGGATAAGGGCTTGCTGCATCCCTTGCAGCGGGCCTTTGCGGAGTACGGTGGTTCGCAATGCGGTTTCTGCACGCCGGGCTTTATCATGACTGCCGCCGCCCTTTTGGCCGTCAATCCCCACCCCACACGGGAGGAGATTAAAGAAGCGATTTCCGGCAATCTTTGCCGCTGCACCGGTTATGTCAAAATCGTCGACGCGATTGCAGCGGTTGCCCGGACAAAGGCGGCGACCGTTGGATAAGGGATCGCCTTCCCCGGCGACCAGTACAGCGGGCCGGGCGTTTGGCCGATTCACCGCTGCACCCATCCCGCCCGGGGGCTTGTAAAGCAGCACGCGGCGTGCAGATTTTACCTGCACGGCGCGCGCGGTTGAAGAGCAGTTGTGGCAAGGCGGCGAGAGCGGAAACACAAGAAATCCCCGCCGGCAGAGCGTGCCTTGCGCCTGATCATTTTGCGGAGAGCAGAAGATGGCGAACATTATCGGCAAGCCGGTTCCCCTGGTCGACGGCCTGAAGAAGACCACGGGCGAGGGCATCTACACCGACGACATCAAGCTGCCCAACATGCTGGTGGGCAAGATTCTGCGCAGCCCGCATGCCCATGCCCGCATCAAACGGATTGACATCCGCAGGGCGGAACAGTTGCCGGGCGTGCATGCCGTGCTCACCGGCAAAGAGGCGCCGCATACGTTTGGCGTGCTGCCGATCAGCGAGGATGAAACCGCACTGGCGGTCGACAAGGTGATTTTCATCGGCGACCATGTGGCAGCGGTGGCCGCTGATGACGAAGAGACGGCTCTGCAGGCGCTGCGTCTGATCGAAGTCGAATATGAAGAGTTGCCGGTTTACCGCAAATTTGAAGACAGTGCGCAACCGGTGGCGGAGGCCATTCATCCCGGCAGCGGCAACGGCACCAATATTCACAAGGAGGTCAGGCAGGAGTTCGGTGATTTGGCGGCGGCACGTGCGGGCAGCCGGCAGGTAAAATCCGCCCGTTACGATTTTATGGGTGTGACGCATGCCTTCACGGAACCGCATTGCGTCATCGCCCATTACGACGCCGATGATCGCATGACGGTGTGGTCGGCGCAGCAGGTGCCGCATTACCTGCATCGCGCCCTCGCCCGGGTGCTGCAAATGCCGATGCATCGCATTCGGGTGATCCGGCCGATGGTGGGCGGCGCCTTCGGCGGCAAGAGCGATCCTTTTCCGCATGAGATGGTGGCGGCACTGCTGTCGCGCAAGTGCCGGCGGCCGGTGAAGATTCTGTTCGACCGCGAGGAAGTTTTTCTCAACAATCACGGCCGGCATCCCACGCACACCGAAATCACGATGGGCCTGGATGCGGCGGGCAGGATCACCTTTTTGGATTTGCAGGCGGACATTGACGGTGGCGCGTGGGGCAGTTTTGGCGTGGTCACGACGTACTACAACGGCGTGCTCAACATGGGGCCGTATGTGATCAACAACTTTCGTTATCACGGCCGCCGTGCCTACACCAACAAGCCGCCGAGTGGCGCGATGCGCGGCCACGGCGCGGTGAACTCCCGCTTTGCCGTCGAGACGCTGCTGGATGAGCTGTGCGAAGCGGCCGGGCGCGATCCCTGTGACGTGCGGCTCAACAACCTGCTGCCTGCCAACTGCACCACGGTCAACGGCTTTCGCATCACCAGCAACGGCACGCGCGAGTGCATTCTGCGTGCGCGCCAGGCCTCGGAATGGGACCGCAAATTCCGCAAACTGCCGTATGGCCGCGGCATTGGCGTGGCCTGCGGCTTTTACATCAGCGGCAGTGCCCATCGCATTCATTTCAACGATCTGCCGCAAGCCACCGTGCACCTCAAGATCGACATGGATGGCGGCATCACGGTGCACTGTCTGGCCGCGGAGATCGGTCAGGGCAGTGACACCATGCTGGCGCAATGCGTGGCGGAGCCGCTGGGCGTGAAGCTCGACCGCATTCGCATTTTCGCGAGCGACTCCGATGCCGATCCCATCGATCTCGGCTCCTATTCCAGCCGGGTGACCTTCATGGCAGGCAACGCGGCGCGGGAAGCCGCCCTCCAGATTCGGGAGAAGCTGGTGCAGGCGGCACATGCGCTCACCGGCTATCCCGCCGAAGGCTTTGTGGCCGCCAACGAGGAGCTCATTTATCAGCGTGATCCGCGCGTGCGGGTGAGTTTCATGCAGGCCCTGGAGAAGGCGCTGGCCAACAACGGCGCTCTGCTCGCCAAGGGCAAATATATGGGCCCGCCGCCGATGGGCGGGTCGTTCAAGGGGGCCCGCGCCGGTCTGTCACCGAGCTACAGTTTTCAATGTTACATCGCGGAAGTGGTGGTTGATACGGAAACCTTTGCGCCGCGGGTGGAGAAGGTCTGGGCGGCGCACGATTGCGGCCGGGCACTCAATCCGCTGGCGGTGCAGGGCCAGATCGAGGGCTGCATTCACATGGGGTTGGGCCAGGCGTTGATGGAGGAAATGATTTACAATCGCGGCAACGTGTTGAATGCCAATCTGCTCGATTATCGCACGCTCACGCCCCGGCAAATGCCGGAAGTGGAAGTGATCATCGTCGAGAGCGATGATCCCGAGGGGCCGTGGGGCGCGAAAGAGGCCGGGGAGGGGCCGTTGCTGCCGATTTTGCCGGCGGTGGCAAATGCCATTTATGATGCGATTGGCGTGCGGCTGCGCAGTTTGCCGATGACGGCAGACAAGATTTGGAAAGCGGTGCAGGATCAGAAACGGATCGCCAGGCGTCGCGCCGCGCTGCCTGTCTCTTGAACGGCAGCCGGCTCACGGCTTCACGGCTGCGCCAGACAACACCAGCAGAAGCATGATTCTTCCCGCCTTCAAATATCACCAGCCCCGGACTGTGCAGGAGGCGATCGCACTGGCACAGGCCTGCGCCGGGGATTTTGACTTCCTCGCCGGTGGCACGGATTTGCTGCCGAACTACAAGATGCGGCTGAATCCGCGCCGCCATGTGATCAGCCTCACCCGCATTCCCGAGTTGCAGGAAATCAGCCCCACCCGCATCGGCGCGCTTGCGCGTCTGCGGGAGGTCATCGCGAATGAAGCGCTGCAACAGGCTCTGCCGGTGATTCCGCACACGGCGCGGCAAATCGCCAGCCCGTTGTTGCAGGCTGCCGGCACCGTGGGCGGCAACTTGCTGCTCGACACACGCTGCTATTACTTCAACCAAAGCTGGTTTTGGCGGGATTCCAAAGGGTATTGCCTGAAAGCGGCGGGCACGGAATGCCTGGTGATTCCGCAAAAGTCGGTTTGTTATGCCACTTACTCGGGCGACCTGGCGCCGGTGTTTCTGGTGCTGGGTGCCTCGCTCGTGCTGCAGGGTCCGGAGGGCCGGCGGGAAGTGCCGTGTGAAAAATTCTTCACGCATGACGGCATTACCCGCCATGTCAAACTGCCAGAGGAGATTTTGACCCACGTGCTGATCCCGGCCGCGGCACAAACGTTCAAGGCCGGCTATTTGAAGTTGCGGGTGCGGGACAGCATGGATTTTCCCGTCCTGGGTGTGGCGGCAGCCATTCGTCTCAACCAACGTACCATCGAACAGTTGCGCGTGGCTCTGACCGGTGTGGCGACGACGCCACTGCTGTTCGACGAGGTGACCGGCGCGGTGGTGGGTGATCAACTCACAGAGAATCTCATCGCCGGCCTCGCGGATGACATCATGAATCGTGTCACCCCCTATCGCAACGTTGCCCTCTCCCCGCAATACCGCAAAGCCATGATTGCCGTGTTCATCCGGCGATTGCTGCGACAATACCTGCCCGCTGTCGAGACGTGAAGAGAGGAGCACAGGACATGAACACCCCGCAGAGCAACCACCGCGCCGTCGGAGAGCGTGTGACCAGCGACCGGCTGCCCGTGATGGTGGCGGAGTATCACGATATGCGCTTTGGCGCGCGCGCCTATCTGGTGATCGACATGCTGGTCAACGGGGTTGCCGGCGGCGGCTGCCGCCTGAAAAAAGGCGTCACCGCCGGGGAGATGATCAAGCTGGCGCAAACCATGACGCGCAAATTCACCCTCACCGAGCCGCACATCGGCGGCGCCAAACTCGGCATCGATTTTGACCCCGCCCGGCCGGAAAAACTGCTGGTGATGCAGCGCGTCTTCGAATTCTATCAGGCCTTCCTGCACAACTGCTACGTCACCGGCGCGGATTTGAACACGAATGAGAGCGAGATCGTGGCCTGCACCCAGGCCATCGGCCTGCCCTGCCCGCAATACGCGCTGGCGCGCAGCCTGGGCAACACCGAGCGCCGCATTGCACGCTTTTTCGAAGGCATCAATTTGGCCGTTGACGACCGCGGCAGGATGGTGCTGAATGACGCGGCCACCGGCTACAGCGTGTGCATTGCGGCACAACGCGCGCTGCAACCGCAGGGCTTGCGCGGCTGCACCGTCGCCCTGCAGGGTTTTGGCAACGTCGGCACCGGCGTGGCCAAGTTTCTTGCCGACCGCGGCGCCCGGATTGTTGCCGTGAGCGACCGCTTCGGCACCATCTACTGCGAGCAGGGGCTGGATGTCGATCTGTTGTTGGCACGCCGCGACCAGCACACGAAGTCGGTGTTCCCCGCGCTGATGGCGGCGACCGACCGGCCGCCCCAATATGAGTTCATTGCGGATCCCGAGGTCATCTATGAAATGGCCGATGATCTCTTTCTCCCGGTGGCCGACAGCGGGCTGATCACCGAAAAGAATTACCGCAAGATCAGGGCGAAGTACATCGTGTGCGGCGCAAATGATCCCTTTGCGCCTGCGGATTTGGAGGAGCGTCTGTTCGAGCTGGGCAAGGTCGTGGTGCCGGATTTCATTGCCAATGCCGGCACGGCGGCGCTCTATCACACCCTGATTCGCGGCGAGGGACCGGTGATCCTTTCGGAGGTGCTGGCGAGCATCGCGGAGCAAATCGGGCAGGCCACCGATGAAGCGTTGCAGAAAGCCCGGGCCGAGAAGATCTCGCCGCGCCGTGCAGCGGAAATTATCGCCACCGAAAAGATCAACGCCTATCCGGCACACTACACCACGACAGTTTCGAAGCGCTGGACCTGAGCCGCGCCGCGGGGGAGGAGCGGCATTGGGCCATGCCGGCCGGTGGGGGAAATGGATGGTGACTGCACCGCTGCCTTGCCTTTGGCCTCAAGAGAGATCGTTCCGCAACCGCGCGAAATCCTCCTCCAGGCGGGCCAGTCTTTCGCGCCATTGCGCGTTCTCCTCTTGCAGCCGTGCCAGCGTGGCCTTGAGTTCTGCCAGCTCGGCGCGCCACGAACCGGGCGCGGAGGATGCGGTCGCTTCGCGCGGTTGCCGGGGATCGCCGAGACAATGACGATAGCGTTCCTCCTTCTGGCCGGGCTGGCGCGCGACGGCTGCAACCAGTGGCGGTTCCCGGTTTTGCAGGCTCGCCAGCGTCTCTGCCACTTCCTCCAGGGTTTTAAACTCGTGCTGGCGCAACGCGCGGCTCTTGATTTCTCCCGCAGTTTGCGGCCCGCGCAACAACAGCAGGCTGAGTGCCGCCATTTGCGCATTCGACAAGCCCATGCCGCTCGCGCCAGCCCGGTGCGCATACTTCACCACCCGGCCCTCGCCATGCACGAAGGCGCACCAACCCTTTTCTCGCAAACCGGACAGGGCTTCCTCGACCTCCCCGGCCTGATATTCCACCACCGGATCACGGCTCGTTTTCTGATTGCAGGCCGCCACCAGCGCGTTGAGCGTCATGGGATAATACTCCGGCGTGGCCTGGCTTTTTTCGATCAGACAGCCCAGCACACGGAGTTCTTCCGGGGAGAGGGTTGGCATAAATCCACCGCGTTTGTGGGTCTCTGAAACGGCATTTTTGATTTCGGACTCAACCGGCGATTCGGACCGGCCATCATTCGCATCCGTCCGACCTCACCGACTTTGGAGAATATGTTCCGGCAAGGCCTGGCCGTTGCTTCAAATCCCGGCCTCTCACGATGCCCGGCTTTGCGAAACCTCGGCTCAGCCGGGCTCGCAATGTGTTTGCTCACTTGACCAGATCAGGTCAAAAAAGATGCGGCTTTTGTGAATGATGGTCTCCAAACGCATTTCCCCCGCGCCTTCTCTCGGAGAGAGAAAGGAGAAGACAAACTGGATTGGAATGCAATTGTCTCAATTGCACTCTTGCTGAAGACGTCACGTTTTTCTCACACGAACGAAAGGGCACTTCCCACGAAATGGCTTTTTCCCGTGGGGTTTCGGTTTTCGTGGAAGGATTTTCTGTGTTTGATCTTGACACCGAGGGTGGTATCACTGTTGTGTTATGCACCGGCCGTCCCGAGCGGGACCTAGGCGCGCATCTCTCATCTTCTTCAGGCGTGCGGCGAAAGCGCTCCCGTGGAGCAATCTGTTTAGAACTGCTCACGACAAGCCGCCGGCATGCGCACCCGCCGGCCCGCTCTCCGTGAAATCGTGCAGCTTTACACCGGGCAGAGTCAGGATAAAATCAGCGCCCAGCGCAGCCGCAGGCGTCCAGGCGCCGGGGCGCACGCGCTGCGCCAGCACCGCGGCCAGAGCGGCGAGCGCAGCCTCCGCGGTGAAGGTGTATCCCTCCGGCGTGGTTAACGCGGCGGACACCGTGCGCCCCGCCGCATTGCGCACCTCACCCCAAATCACACTGAAACACTGCTGGCGCTCCGCTGGTGTCAATTCCCTGGTACCTGCCGCTGCGACCGCTTTCAGCAGCCATTGCACCAACGCGGGGCGGGTGAGCGGCGCGATCCGGTTCAGCCACCGCAGGCGGCCAAGCAACGCCGGCGGCACGGCGGTGTAGACGCATATGTTGGGAATGCCAGTGGTATGAAAAGCCGTACTGACGTCGCCCCAAGGAATGCTTATGCCCATCCTGCTGCCCTGGGGAAAGGGCAGCCGCCGTGTTTGCCAGCCGAACGGCACCGCAATGATTTCACCGTTGTGGCGCACGCGGCTGCCGCCCGGCAACGCTTCAATAGCAGTTTTGATTGTGCCCCGGCTCGAGCGGCCGGTTCCACCAAACGCCAGTTCGAGATGGGTGGCATCCGGCAGGCGCTTTTTGAGCATCGCTGCCAGGCAATCACTGGGCACAACGTCGAGGCCCACACCCGGCAGCAGGACGATGCCCGCCTGCCGCGCCTGCTCGTGGCAGGCAAAAGTTGCTTCGAACACGGAAATTTCACCGGTGATGTCAAGATAATGCACCCGGGCTTGCAGGCAGGCGGCCCGCATCGGCTGGGAAGTTGCCGAGAACGGCCCGGCCATGTGCAGCACGGCGGTGAGGCCCTGCAGATGCGCATGGATCATGCCGCTGTCGTTGAGCGTGAAAATGCGGTATTCCAAGCCCAGCTCCCGGGCGAGCCGGCGAATGGCGCCGGCATTGCGACCCGCCAGGATAGGCCGCAGGCCGCGCGCGAACGCGAGCCGCGCGGTCAGGTCGCCGGTGTAGCCATTGGCGCCGTAGAGCAGCCAGGCAGGCGTGGCTGAAGTCACGGCATTCCCTTTCTGCAGACGGCATGGGCAGCGCGGCTGCCCTCCAGGCAAAGCCTGACGGTGCAGCCCGCCGGCAAAAGTCCCCTGCAACGGTCTGGCCGTTGTGTGAGAAACCGCGACACAGACGGCGTGGAAACATTCGACCGGATACTAACCAAAAAACGGCACAAGCGCAAGCCGCGCCTGCCCGCATGGTTTCCCGCCGGGGCGGGCTTGCTTTTTCAGGAAAAGCTCTTTAGCTTGCCCGCCGGATTGCGAGCCGGGTGGCGGCCACGCCAAGATGATGGTGCATGCCGGCGGTTGGCGCCATTTTGTTGGTGACAGCTCACCTCACGAGATTGGCCACCACCCAGCCATTGCCCGAAACTTCCCAGAATGCGGTGGAAAACCATTGCCCGGCCGTGGCAAAACGGCCGTAAATTTTGCCGGGGAGGAGAACCATCATGAGTTCCCGCAGCAAAACCGTGATCATCATTCTGTTCATCTTCTTCATCATGTTTCTCATTTTCCCGCGCGGCTGTCCGGAGCAGGGCGGGGCGGCTTCGCAGCCGGGGACCGCGCTGTTGCGATGACAGGCGCGCGCCTGCCCACAGTCATCATCTGAAGCAATCTCCCGAAAAAAAATTGACGCGAAGGCGTGAAAGTGCCAATTACTTCTTGCATTTTCCTGAAAAAGTTTGTTTATTGCGCGCGTCAAAAAATGATCGTCGAACAAACTGGAGATTGACGCATCAGATGTTACTCACAATCCCGGCCGATTCAGCAGAACCGCCAGAACCGGCTTCTCCCACCCAGCCCTCAGCCGCTGCGTACTTCGCGGGGGAAGTAATCCAACACCTTCCCATTCCAGTATTGTCACCCGTCTGTCTCTATCGCAAACCAACCCTCCCAGCAATGCCACAGGTGATTGCCGTGTGAAAGCGAACCAGTCGCCCGGTTGCGACTCAGGCCCACATGAAATCATTGCGGCGGCAACTGCTCGTGCGGCCAGGCGGTTTCGGAAACAGTTGCCCCCGTGCCAATCACCCAAAAACAGCATGGCCGGCAACCACGCCACGCCGGAGAAAACACCCGGTGCGCACATGGGCGCAAGACCGGCGCGACGCACGCCAGGCCATCACCTGAACCACCTGCATTTCCACCGTCTTTGAGGAGACCAACATTATGCGAGTCGGATTCACTTACAACATGAGGCGCAGCTCGGCGACCGCCGAAGAAACGGAGCCTCCTGATTTCCCCTCGCTTCCTGCTCCCGGCCGCGATGGCATGGACAACTTTGCCGAATGGGATGACGAGCAGGTCGTCCGTGACCTGTACGAGACCCTGGCAAAATATCATGAGGTGATTCCCATCGAAGCCGACCTCAACGCCTTCGAGAAGCTGCGCAAGTACCGTCCGGATATTGTGTTCAACATCGCAGAAGGCTTCTTTGGCCCTTCACGCGAGTCGGTCATTCCTGCCATGCTGGAAATGCTGGGCATTCCCTACACCGGTTCCGACCCCGTCACCCTCGGTCTCTGCCTGGACAAGGCGCGCGCCAAGGAGATTCTGGGCTACCACCGCCTGCCCACCGCGAAATTTGCCGTGTTGAAATCCTGGCCGCTCAACGGCCAGTTGCGCCACTTCGATTATCCCATGTTCGTCAAGCCGCTGTTTGAAGGTTCCAGCAAGGGCATCTGGATGGATTCCGTGGTGGAGAATACCGCTGCCATGAAAGCCACGGTCGAAAAAATCTGGCACACTTATGCACAGCCGGCGCTGGTGGAAGAGTTCATGCCCGGTCGGGAATTCACCGTGGCGCTGCTGGGCAACGGCCCCTCCCTGCGTGTGCTACCGATCGTCGAGATTGCTTTCGAGGTGTTGCCGCAGGGTGCCAAGCCCATTTATGGCTGGGAGGCGAAGTGGCTGTGGGACTCGGCCGAGCACCAGTTGGAAATCTACAAATGCCCCGCAGCGCTCGACGCCGAGCTGCAGACCAAGATCGAAACCCTGTGCAAGAAGGCCTTCAATTATCTTGGCTGCCGCGATCTCTGCCGCATCGACGTGCGCCTGGATGCCAACGGCGAACCCAATATTCTCGAACTCAACCCGCTGCCCGGTTTGATCAAGGATCCGGCGGTGCATTCCTGCTTTCCGAAGGCGGCCTACACCGCGGGCATGACCTTCGACGATTTGATCCTCACCATTTTGGAGGAGGCGTGCCGCCGGCAGGGGGTGCGGCGATGAACAGTCCAAAAGTTTTGCTGGCCTACAATGCCCCACGCCGCCAACAGCGCGGCCGCGCGATTGACTACATTTCCGAAGCCGGTGTGCTGGAGCAGGTCAATGCCGTGTATGCCGCCCTGCGCGAGCTCGGTTATGAAGTCATGCTCGCGCCCCTGCAGAAATCGATTCACGCCTTCATGGAGCGGCTTTCCCGCCTCCCCGCTGATCTGGTGTTCAATTTGGTGGAAGGGTGGCAGGGGGAGAGCCGTTTTCATGTGCATGTCGCCTGCATGTACGAGCTGCTGGGCGTGCCCTACACCGGCGCGCCGCCCGCCACTTTGATGCTCGCCACCGACAAGTGGACAACCAAGATGCTGCTGCAGCAGGCGGGCCTGCCGGTGCCGGCCGGTCTGCTGTGCAGTGAAGTGCCCGGCCGCGTCAATCTGCGCTTCCCCCTGATCGTCAAGCCGGTGCATGAAGATGCCAGCCTGGGCATCGACGCGGAATCCGTCGTCGATACGGTTGACGATTTGCGCCGGCGGGTGGCGTGGGTGATTCAAAACTATCATCAGCCGGCGCTGGTGGAGGAATACATCGACGGCCGCGAGTTGAACATTGCCATCCTCGGGGACCAAATTCCGGAAGCACTGCCGATTTCGGAGATCACTTTTCCCTACTGGCCGGCGGAGGTGCCGCGCATTTGCTCCTACAACGTCAAGTGGATGGCGGACAGCGAAGAGTATCATGCGGTGGCGGCCGAGTGTCCTGCCGTGCTCGAGGAGGAAACCGCCCGCCGCGTGCAGCAAATCGCGCTTGCCGCTTTTCAGTTGCTTGGCTGCCGCGACTACGCCCGTGTCGACATGCGCCTGTCCGCCGACAACCAGCCCTACATCGTGGAAGTCAACCCCAATCCCGACATCTCGCCGGATGCGGGATTGACACGTTCGGCACTGGCTTCGGGGCGGTCGTATGTGCAACTGGTGGGTGACATCATGGCATGCGCCCTGAAACGTGGAGAACCCCATGGTCGCCATTCGCGCCCTGCAGCGCGACGATCGGCCGTCTATCAGCCGAATTTTGCATGACACCGGCAACTTCACCGCCGCGGAAATCGCGGTTGCGCTCGAACTGATCGACATCTATCTCAACCAACCGCAGCAGCGGGACTATCTCTTGTATTGTGCCACCGACACCACCGCCGAGGTCATCGGCTACGTCTGTTTTGGGCCGACCCCGATGACCGAAGGCACCTGGGATTTGTATTGGATCGCCGTTGCCCCGCAGCATCAGGGCCGCGGCGTCGGCCGGGAGTTGATGGAATTCGTGGAGAATTATGTCAGCGGCTGCAACGGCCGCCAGCTTTTCATCGAAACCTCTTCACAGCCGAAATACGAACCCACCCGCCGATTTTATCTCCGCCGGAACTATCAGGAAATTGCCCGCATCCCCGACTTTTACAGCGTCGGGGATGACCGGGTCATTTACCGCAAATTGTTGCGCTGATACCCCTCCGGCAAGCCGGTCGGCCCGGTTTTCCCGGCGCGCCGCCCGCCACCGACCTCACCCCGCGGGGCGCAGGCGGACATGCCGGCAGCGCAAAATCTGCTTGTGCTTCACGGAAACTTGATTATCTTGCCCCTCAACTTTTTCAGCGCACGGAGTTTTGCAGCCAAAATCCCGGCCCCAGAACGAGTCCCTCACTGTTTTCGCGCAACGACGCAGTCGCCGCGCGGCGATCGCGGCATACGATCCACGGAGGAAGGAAAACATGGAACGCCTCATCAGTCTGTTGGGGATGTTCATCTTGTTGGCGCTGGCCTACGCCATTTCCTATGATCGCCGGAATTTTCCCTGGCGGGTGGTGCTGTGGGGGACGGGCCTGCAACTGCTGTTTGCGGTCATCATCCTGTGGACGGAAGCGGGCAAAACCGCTTTCCAGTGGACGGGTGACAAGATCACTGCTTTTCTCGGCTTCACCAAATACGGCACCGAGTTTCTCTTTGGCAATCTCGTCAAGCCCGAGTTTCAAAACACCTTTGGTTTTCAGTTCGCCTTCGCCATTCTGCCCACCATCATCTTCTTCTCGGCCGTCATGTCGATTCTCTATTATCTCGGTGTGATGCAAAGAGTCGTGGAGTTGATCGCGCGCGCCATGGCCAAAACCATGGGCACGAGCGGCGCGGAGTCGCTTTCCTGTTCCGCCAATATCTTCGTGGGCCAGACCGAGGCGCCGTTGTTGATCCGGCCGTTCATCGCCCAGGCGACGCGCTCGGAGTTGATGGCGATCATGTGTGGCGGCTTCGCCACGGTGGCGGGCGGCGTGCTGGCGGGGTACATCGCGATGGGCATTCCGGCCTCGCATTTGCTGGCTGCCAGCGTGATGTCCGCACCGGCCGCCCTGGTGATGGCCAAGATCATTCTGCCGGAACGGGAAGAGTCGGTCACCAAAGGCCACGTGAAAGTTCCGCCCGTCAAAATCGCAGGTGACGTTATTGAGGCGGCGGCCGTGGGCGCAGCGGATGGTGTCAAGCTGGCAGTCAATGTCGGCGCCATGTTGCTGGCCTTCATCGCCCTCATCGCCGTGATCAACGCCGGCATGGGAATCATTCACCAGACGCTGGCAAACTGGGTGAACTTCAATTATTTTCCGCAGGATTTGCGCACGCTTTTCGGCTGGATTTTTTCGCCACTGGCGTGGGTCATGGGCGTGCCCTGGAAAGACTGCCTGGAGTTTGGCAACCTGCTGGGCACCAAGATTTCGATCAACGAATTTGTCGCCTACGTCCAGCTCGGCGAGACGATTAAAACCGGCGCGATGAGCGAGCGCGCTGTGATCATTGCGACCTACGCGCTGTGCGGCTTTGCCAATTTCTCCTCCATCGCCATTCAAATCGGCGGCATCGGCGGCATGGCTCCGGAACGCCGCAGCGATCTCGCCAAACTCGGCCTGCGCGCCATGTTCGGCGGTGCGCTGGCAAGTTGGATGACCGCGACCATCGCGGGGATGCTTACTGGATAAGATAGACAAGGAGACAAGATCAGCGAGCGCAGAAGGGCTTTTAATTTTTCCAAACTATTGGGAGGGTATCATGGAAAAACTGGAGGCTATATTCGACCTTGGGGAACGAGCCTTGCGCTTTGCCACGCCGATCGTCAAGTATGTCCGGACTTTTCCGAGAGATGTTGCGGGGTTTGAAATTGGCGGGCAGCTTATCCGCGTTGGCACTTCTCCGGGCGCCAATTATGAAGAAGCCGATGCCTGTGCCGGCGCCAATGAATTCATCTACAAAATACGGACCTGCTTGAAAGAGTGTCAGAAAACCCGCTGCCGGTTGCTGGTCTCCAAATTTGCTTTCCGGGAAAGCGGGCTGGACACCTGGCTGCGCAGGAAAATCTCTGCGAGGATCAAAATTTTCAAAACGATTATCACGAAGACCATCACGAAAAGAAAATCCCCCAACCTCGATTGCTGAAAACTCCGAATTTGAATTGTCTACCCTGCCCCGTGGGCTTTTGCAGTGACGGCCGGTCGCACGGCCTTTGATCATCGATTTCGTCCTCCGGGACTCCCGGCTCTGCGTTGCGTTCACCTTGCGGCCCGGTGGCGCTGTTCTTGCCTTGCCATGAAATGTAATCTGAAATTGCAGCATCAGCCGCTCTGTCCGTTTTGACTTTTTTATCCAACTTGGCTCTTTGACCAACTTGGTTCCCTGACCATGAACCTGTTCCGCACCAAGAACCTTGATCAGTTGACCCACGACGCCGAGGCCACCCGCATGAAGCGCTCGCTCGGCGCGGTCGATTTGATTTCCCTGGGCATCGGCGCCATCATTGGCACCGGCATCTTTGCCATCATCGGCACGGCCGTCGCGGGCGATACGGTGCGCCCCGGCGCCGGTCCGGCCATCATGTTGTCCTTCGTGCTGACGGCGATTGCCTGTGCCTTCTCGGGTTTGTGTTATGCCGAGTTCGCCTCGCTGGTGCCGGTCTCCGGCAGCGCCTACACATATGCTTATGCCACCCTTGGCGAACTGGTGGCCTGGATCATCGGCTGGGATTTGATCATCGAATACGCCATAGGCAATGTGGCGGTGGCGATCGGCTGGGCGGCGTATTTTCATCAGATGTGCGAGGGCCTCGGTCTGCACATTCCCGCCTGGCTGTCGGTGGATTATCGCTCCGCGGCACAGACGGCCGCGGCCGTTGCCAAAGCCGGCGGGCAGGTCGATCCCAGCCTTGCGCTGAATTACGAAGCCTGGCTCAACCATCCCACCATTTTGGGCATTCCCATCATCTTCAACTTTCTGGCGGTGGCGATCGTGGCACTGATTACCTGGGTGCTGGTGCTGGGCGCAAAGGAATCCGCATGGGTCAACAATCTGATGGTGGCGATCAAGCTCGCGATTCTGCTGTTCTTCATCTATGTGGGCGCCAAGTACGTCAAGCCGGAGCATTGGTCGCCGTTCATGCCCAACGGCTTTCCCGGCGTGTGGACCGGCGCGAGCCTGATCTTTTTTGCCTATATCGGTTTTGATGCCATCTCCACTGCCGCGGAGGAATGCCGCAATCCCGGCCGTGACATGCCCATCGGCATCATCGGTTCGCTGGCAATCTGCACGCTGCTCTATGTGGCGGTGGCGGCGGTTTTGACCGGCATGATGCCGTGGGACAAACTCGGTGTCGCCGATCCGCTCGCGGAGGCGCTGGCCTATGTCGGCTCCGATGCCGCCGCCGGCCTGGTGGCGTTCGGCGCGGTGATTTCCATGACCGCGGTGCTGCTCGTCTTTCAATATGGCCAGCCGCGCATCTTCTTTGCCATGTCGCGCGACGGCCTGCTGCCGCCCTACTTCGAAAAGATCCATCCCAAATACAAAACCCCGCACAAGACCACCATCTGGACCGGCGTGGTGGTCGCAACCATCGCCGCGGTTGCCAACATCAACGAGATCGTGGAGCTCACCAACATCGGCACGCTCTTCGCTTTTGTGCTGGTGTGCGCCGGCGTCATCATTCTGCGTTACAAGGATCCGCACCGGCCGCGCGTTTTCAAAACTCCGCTGGTGCCGCTGGTGCCGTTGCTCGGCATCGCCTCCTGTGTTTACCTGATGGCCGGCCTGCCCCATGTCACCTGGCTTCGTTTCGGCGTGTGGCTGCTGGCCGGCTTGCTGCTGTATTTTGTTTACGGTTTTTGGCACAGCCAACTGCGCGGCAAAGCTTGAGGCCGGCGCCATCGCCGTGGTTCATCGCAATGGAGATACAAACATGCAAGACGCCCCTCTCACTGCTGCACCACCCGAGGCAAAACCAGCGGAGTTGCTGCGCGCCCTGGGTTTGCGCGAAGCCATCGCCATCAACATCGGCTGCGTGATCGGCTCCGGCATTTTTCTCGTGCCGGCCACCATCGCCGGCCACCTCAACGCCATGGGCCCGATTCTGCTGGTGTGGGTGGTCGCCGGCTTGCTCACGCTCTTCGGCGCCCTGTCCCTCGCCGAGTTGAGTGCCATCCTGCCGCGCGCCGGCGGGCCGTATGCCTATCTGCGCGAAGCCTTCGGCAAAGTGTGGGGGGTTCTGTTTAGCTGGAACGACTTCTTCATCAACAAGGCCGCTTCGCTCGCTGCGGTTGCCATCGCCTTCACCACCTATCTCGGCTATCTGGTTCCCGCCCTCGGTCAAAGCCCGCCGTTCTTTCAACCCGGCTGGACCATCTTTGGCCATCCTTTTGTTTTCGGCTGGAGTCAGCTCGTGGCGATTGCGGTGATTGCGCTGGTGACCGTGATCAATGTGCGCGGCGTGCAATTCGGCGGTTGGGTGATGAACCTCTTCACCTCCGCGAAAGTGGCGGCCCTGCTGTTTTTGATCCTGGCGGTTTTCTTTTCCGGCAAGGGCAGTGCGGCGAACATGCTGCCCTGGTGGCCGGAGAGTTGGAGCCGCGAACTCACGGCCGCCTTCGGCCTGGCGATGGTCTCGGCGTTGTGGGCGTATGACGGCTGGATCGATGTGACGCTCACCGCCGGTGAGATCAAAAACCCGACGCGCAATGTGCCGCTCGCCCTGCTTTTCAGCGTGCTGGCGATCATGGTGCTTTATGTGCTGGCGAATATCGCCTATGCGCTGATCATCCCGCTTGCCGAAATGCCGGCTTCCTCGCGCATCGCCGCGGATGTGGCGGCGCGCGCCATTGGTCCGCTCGGCGCCCTGCTCGTTGTCGCCGGTATCATGTGCTCGACCTTTGGAACGGTCAATGGCATGGTGCTGGCAGGCCCGCGCTCGATTTGGGTCACCGGCCAGGATCGCGTCTTTGCGCCGGTGCTCGGCAAAGTGCATCCGCGCTTCCGTTCGCCGCACGTTGCCGTCATTACCATCGGCGTGTGGGGGGCGTTGCTCACGCTCAGCGGCACCTATGATCAACTTGCCGCCTACGTGGTTTTCGGTTCATGGTTTTTTTATGCCATGGCGGCGATCAGCGTGATTGCGTTGCGCCACAAACTGCCGGACGCGCCCCGGCCCTACAAGGCATGGGGCTATCCCCTGGTGACATTGCTCTACACGCTGTTTGTCGGCTGGTTCCTCTACAACACCCTGCTCAACGATCCGCGCGATGCCCTGATTGGCATCGGACTGCTGCTTCTGGGATTGCCGTTTTACTATTACTGGACACGGCAACGCTAGTGCACGGTTACCTTACATTTTTGTAGCCCCGACCCCTTGCGGGTCGCTTGCTGAAGCAGCAAAAGTTCATTTTTGAACAGCCGCCCATGAGGGGCGGGGACTACAGAGTTCATGTTTACAGTGCACCAGGCTGAAAGCCGGAGCGTGCAAAGCATACTGGGGGCGCGCTGACCGCCGATCGGTGGAAAAGAGCCGCAAAAGCAGACAGGCCAACGGATCAAGCGATCCGTTGGCCTGTCTGCTTTCCGCCTTCACTCCGGCGCATGGCATGCGTTGAATGGCTGGGCTGGCATGCCGCCCGCTCAGCGCGGCGGCGCACGCTTCATTTCCCGCTCGCCTCCGGAATGGTCGCGATCGTCAGTTTCTTCACGCCCGCCTGCCTGGCAATATCCATCACCTTCACCACCCGGCCGTGCGGCACGTTTTCGTCGGCGAAGAGATGCAGCGTGGTTTGCGCTAGCTGGCTGGCGGCAGGCTGCAACGCCGCCGGCAGCGTTTCCAGGGTCAATTCCCGGTCGTTCAGTCGCAGGCTGCCATCTTTGAACAGGTAAAGAATGTAGGAATCGACCTGGCTGAGGTCCGCGCTTTTGGCGCTGGGCAAATCCAGCTTCATGCCCGGCTGTTCAATGAAGGTCGAGCTGATGAAGAAGAACATCAGCAGCATGAACACGACATCGATCAACGAGGTGATGTTGATGAACACCCGCCGGCCCGAGCGCGCGCGGGTGGAGGCGGCAAAGGAGAATTTGCTGTCGTAGAATTGCATGGCGGTGTCATCCGGCGGCGGTCTGGTTGGCACGCGGTTGCCCGCCGGCGGGCGTGAAGGCGCGGATTTTCAGCAGCAGTGCCGAAGTCTGGTCTTCGATATCCAGCACCAAATCCTCGGCGCGCTTGGTGAAATAATTGTAAACCACCAGGGCGGGAATGCCGATTGCCAACCCCACGATGGTGGTGATCAATGCCTCCGATATACCGCCAGCCAGCGCCGCGGCCTGGCCCACGCCCATCTGGCTGATCACTTTGAAGATCTTCAAAATGCCGAGCACGGTGCCAAACAGCCCGAGCAGGGGCGAAACCGCCGCCACTGTTTCCAGGGCCACCAGCCCGCGCTCGAGCGCACGGACTTCCTGGCGGCCGCGATCCACGATGATCTCCTTCATCTGCTCGTGCGGCAGCGTGCGGTGCTCCAGCGCGGTGCGAATAATGTTGGACAACGGGCCGTTGTGCTTCTGGCACACCGCGAGCACCAAATCGACGTCCTGCGGCGAGGAGATGCTCCCAATCACCGCGACCACCTCGGGCGTGAGAACCTTGCGGCGGCGCAGGCTCCAGAGTTTTTCGAGGATCACCGCCACCCCGACCAGTGAACACAGCCCGAGCGGGATCATGGTGATGCCGCCTTGTTGCAGAAACTGCCAAACCGTTTGCATGATTCCTTTCCAGTTGGATGCCCTCACGGCCGGATGACGGTGTATTCGAAATGCGCCGTGATCTCGAGATACGGCTCGGGAAAATTCTCCGGCAGCTTGCGAAAGGGCGCGGAAAGCTGCACCGCGCGCACGCTGGTTTGCATCAGCGACTCGTGACCGTTGAAGTTGAGCACCTCCAGCGTTTGCAGCGAGCCGTCCGGATAAATGCGGAAGCGCAATTGCGTCCTGCCGCTGATCAATCCCATGTGGGTGAAAGCCGGCGGCGGAAAAATGTTTTCATAAATGCGCCGCCGCAGCCAGAGCATATATGGTGCAAATTCCCACTCATAGGTGTTCAGGGAAAAATCGCCGAGCGCCTGCGCGCGGGTGACCTGCTGATCATGGCCGGCGGTGGTCTCGCCTTCGAAAGCAGTCGGGAGGGGCGCCTTCCTGCCGGTCAGCATTTCCCGGCGAAAACTGGCGGCACCGAAGGCAAAGGACTGCTCGGCGGGAGTTGGAGCTGTGGCTGCCGCGGCATCGCTGCCTGCGGGTTCCGGCGGTGTCACCGTTTGCCGCGGAGGAGAAGCGGGGCTCGGTGAGTGTAGCAAGCCTTTGGAATATGCTTCACCCAACGGCAGGTTCTCCAGCGCTTCGGGATTTTGGGCCACGGCATTCTTGTCGGAGGCGAAGTGGGCCTCCTCGGCCGGCTTTTCGCGCCGGGCGGAGGACGGTGTTGCCACCACTTCCCGCAGGCGGTTTTCATCGAAGGTCAGTTCGATGACTGCCGGCACGGCAGCGACTTTTTGCGCAGCCGCCCAAATCCATCCGGCGGCGGCCGCCCAGCTCGTCAGCAAAAAGGCAAGAATGTGCAGCAGCAGTGAAGCGGCCAGTGCCCAGTGCACCGGTTTGTTGCGAAAGGATGTGGAAAGGGCTTGCACAGGATCTTCAGCAGAGTGTGGGAAACCAGCAGAGGGTTGCCTGACGTTTTCTCCCCGCGCCGAACCGTGAATGATGCCGTTGCCTCGGGATGACGAAATTTTTACAGCGTTAGACGATCCAGATCGCGGGCCAGTTTGATCTCCCCGGAGAAAAATTCCCGGCATTGTGCCACCACCGGTGCTGCCAGGCTCTCCGGATACAAATGTGAAAGCAGCACCTGCCGGCAATCGGCCGAGCGCGCAATTGCGCCAACTTCGCCGGCCGTCAAATGATTCGCCACGCCCCGGCCGTTGGGAAACGAACATTCGGCAATCAGCAAGTCGGCCGCCGCCGCCAATTCCGCAACCTCCGGGCAGGGGCCGGTATCGCCGGTGTATGCCAGCACCCGGCCACCGCTTTGCAGGCGATAGCCATTGGCCGGCACCCCGTGATTCATCGGCAGCGCCTGCACCTGCCAGGGTCCGGTTTCAAATGCCTGTGCCGACACTTCGCGCACACGAATGGGAACGGCAATGTCCTCGATCCATCTGCCGTACAAGGCCGCCAAACCTTTCCAGAAATTCTGCAGCCCCGGCGGGCCATACACCTGCAGCGGCCGGTGCTGCCGCTGTTCGCCCTCGCCATGAAGCGCCCACAGCAGCGGCGGCAGGTCGGCAATGTGATCGAGATGAAAATGGGTGATCAGAATCGCGTCGACCGTGAGCAGCGGCAGGCCGGCCTCCAGGCCGCGGCGCAGCACGCCATCGCCGCAATCCAGCAGCAGCAGATGATCGGCGCAAGTCAGCGCGTAGCCCGCCATGCTGCGCTCGCGCAGCAACACCCGCGTGCCCGAGCCCAGCACCGTCAGCGTGATTGCGGGTGGGGTCTCCTGTGTCGGGGCTTCCGCCAGCGTCGCGGTCATGACTCAATCCGCCGGTTGCGTCCTGACCTCCGCCGCCAGCCAGCGCAGATAGTTGTCCGCGCCTGCACTGATGGGCAGGGCGATGATCTCCGGCACCTGGTAGGAATGGTGCGCCTGCACGGTGGCGATTAATTCCTGCAGCAGCGGCCGCGTGGTCTTGATGAACAACAACACCTCCTCCTGCTCGTCGATTTTGCCCTGCCACCAAAAGAACGAACGCACGCCGGAGAGGACATTGACGCAGGCCGCGAGCCGTTCCTGCACCAACAGCTTTGCCAGTTTCGCGCCCTCTTCTGCATTGGCGGCCGTGACCAGCACCACCAGTTTGTCGGTGAAATTTTCCATGGTCATCTTCCTGTGTCTCATTTCCGGTTGACTCTTCCCTGCTGCCGCCGTGCAACACTTGAAGCCAGGCCGCCGTCAGCCGGAGGAAAACCTCGCGTCAGGACAAAAGCCACTGCCTGCTGTGATGATCTGCATTTTGCACGCACCCTGGCGCCGGCCTGTTGGCGATGGCAAGGCCATTGTTCTAGCGCCAGCCGGCGGGCTCTGCTTGCCTGCCCACTGCCTGCGCAGTATGGAGGGCAAAACGGATGCAAAATTCAGGGAGGAGGTGTCCGTCAGCGCAGCCAGGCTGCCGGCAGGAACCGGCGGGTGAAATGCCACATGGTGAAACATTCCACGGCGAAAGCCAGGAAGCCGAGATAGCCGTAAAGCGGCATTTCGAAAATCTTCGGTTTGTTTAAATACGGCACAGTATAAACCCATTTCGCGCCGGCCCAATAATTCCAAAATTCCCACAGGAAACCGCAGATCAAACCGGCGGTGAACAGCGTGAGCAGAGTGGTCAAGGAGCGCTGTTGCAGCTCGCGCAGCAGCGACGGCGCGCCCAGGCGATAATTCAGCGGATCGAGCAGGAAAATGAAGCCGATCCACACGCAGACGAACAGATAGCAGGCCACCGTCGCCGGCAACAACAACGGCACCGTGCAACACAGGAAACCGAAAACCACGAACAGGTGCAACACTCCGGCCGGCACAATCGGAGGCGGGGCATTTGCGCCGTGCCATTTCGCCCCGCGAAACAACCCGTGGGCCTGCAGCAGTTCGTGGGTCAGTAAAACGCCGGGATAGATCGTGGCAAACGACCAGACGAAGCCGAGCAAGCGCAGGGTGAGATTTTCCGGCAGATTGACATAGACCCAGTTGCGCAGATGGAGATTGTAGCCTTCGAACATGAACCAGTAGATTACCGAGAAGAAGGCCATGGCGGCAAATTCGCGGGTATGCGCGAACAGGAACGATTCGCCGCGCTGTTTGAGCAGCAGCGCGTCAAGCAACAAAAGATAGCCCGTCCATTGCACCGGCGTGAACCACACCCACACCGGGTTGACTTTGGCAAACATGAGGATTTGACCGGCCAGCATGATGGCGAGGCCCAGCAGGCCGTGCCAGGGAAGGGGCACATGCCGCGCGCGCACCAGACGGTGGGCGGCAGCGGGAGGAATGGGCATGGCAGCTTAGTTCAGGAATTCGGGTGAGCGGGACAGACGTTCGAATATGATGCGTTTGAAGCGGCGGCAGTAGATCATTTCAAACACCGCTTCTTTGTCCGGGAAAAGCTCGAAGGCATAGCGTCGGGCCAGGTGGACCAACCGGCAGGCTTGCACCAGAGAAACCGAGGGGTTTGCCAGCAACAGGCAAATCACATCGGCCACCCGGGAAAGCCGCCAGGCTTTCCGGCGCTCTTCCTGCACGGCATGATCGCCGGTTTGGGGATTGGGTTTTGGTGCCTCGCTCATCGCAAAACCACCTCGGTTGCAGTTTACACAGCGGCCGGCAAAGTATAAAGGTTGCTTGCAAGAAAGGCAAGAAAATCTTTACTTGGAACGGGTCTGCCCACCAGCCGGTATAACAGGGCACTTACAGAAGCGAATCGTTGAAGCCCGATTGGAATGCTCATGCGCGCACTCGCGGTGACAAGGATGATCTTTCTGGCGGCCATGTCGCTGTCACTCTCCGCACAAACGATACCGCTGTCCCAGACCCTCCCCCCGGATTCTCCTCACTTTTTCTCCTCCCCCGCGGATTCCGCTGCTCCCGGCAGCCGCACGGCTTTGTCCGCCACTGCAGTCTTGCGCGGCGAGACGCCGGAAATACGCTTGCTGCGGCTGCGCCGCCAGGCATTTGTCGAACAGATGTTGGGGCGTGCCGCGGTGGGCGTGAGGGATTCGACCATGGCCTTTCGGGTGTCCACCACCCACCTGCCGGCAATCGGATTGACCGCGGAGGAGCTTGCCCGTTTAGGGTCACAGCCTGATCCGGTCGAGGACGTTATACGCCGCGATCAACTCGGCGTGCCTGCGTTGTTCAATCTCGGCGAGGTATTGGGCCAGGGTGTGAAATATCTCGCCGGCAAAGCCGGTTTGGGGCAGCCGCAACCGAAGCCCTGGAGTGTGATTCCCACGGCTGCCGAGGTCAGTGTCATGAAAGTGTTGTGGCAGGAAGGCACGGCCACGACCGCCGCCATCTATGCCCGGCTTGACAGCCTGTCCCTGACAGTTGAAGACCTCGAAACGCTGCTGGAAGACCTGAGCGCGCGTGGCTGGGTCACGCGCAAGCTGGTTTCGCCGCAACATGAATTCACCGTCTTTGGCCTGATGACATTCGAGATGAGCCGCAAGAACGCCAGAAACCGGGAATACCTCTACACGCCTCTCATTCCTCGTCAGAAAATGCTGGCCTATTTGGGGGCCACGGCCTATGCGCGGCGGGGACGGCATGCGCCCGGCGATGAGCTTGTGGCGGCACATTTGCGCCGGCTCATGATTCTGTTGACAAGCGAAGGGCCGGACGGCAGGAATTGAAGAGGGCGCCGCCTCCGCCTGCGCCATTCCTGCAACGGTCAAGCGCAGGCGGGGCCGGTCCTGCTTTTGCGAAGGCGTTTCTCGGGATATGCGGTGGCACAGGCTGCCGGCGTGCCGGCAGACAGCGCGTGTGTGCCGGGAGATCAGAAAAGAAAAGCCGTGGTCAGGGCCACGCTGCGGATGGGTTCGAGGTTGCTTTCGACCTGGGTATAGTAATAGTCGAAGGCATTGTAGAGGTTGAGCGTGATTTCCACGGGCGTCAGGCGCACGCCCGCGCTGAAGTTCGTCACCCGCTGCGCCACGTTGGGCTGGTCGGGGAAAACGCAGAACCGCACCCGGCTGACGTAGCGCGAATCCACGCCCAGGAAGTAGCGGCCGAGCGTGAGGGTGGCGTTGCCGGTGAGCAAGTGGCGCGGCCGGTAGCACAGCGTTTCATTGGCAGCTTCGAGCATCCCCGTCACATCATTGCGGCGCTCCAATTGCCGCGCATCGAGATAGGTGTAGCTTCCCCCGAGGGACAGCCGCCGGTTCCATAAGGAGACGGTAACGTCCACCTCGGCCCCGCGTATGCGCGCCCGGTTGAAATTCTGGAATTGGATGACATTTTGATTGCGCTTGGTCACAAAACGGCCTTCGATCAAATCTTGATAATCACTCCAGAACACGGCAGGATTGATGAACACGTTGCTGAGCACGAGCTGCCCGCCGACCTCATGCGACCAGCCGATTTCCGAGCTGAGATTGGGATTGGGGATCACCACGAAGCCGCTGGCTTTGGTGAGCGTGAAAAGTTCGGCCATGGTGGCGGCGCGAAAACCGCGGCCGGAGGACAGGCGCAGCGACAGCGCCGGCGAAACCACGCAAACCAGCCCGAAGCGCGGGTTGAGATGATATTCCTGCAAGCCGGTGTCCACCCAGTGATAATCCCCACGCAGGCTGGCGGTCAGGGTAAGCGCCGTGGTCGCTTTCCATTCATGCTGCAGATAAGCGGCGAAATCCCGGCCGTCATGCCTGCCAAAGAGCGTGGAGTTGATGTTGTTCACTGTTGCCGACAGGCCGAGGGTGGTGGCATGCACCGGGTTCAACTCGATATCGAGTTGGGCCTCGAGATCATTTTTGTAGGCGCGCGAGTCGATATGGGGGCTGGTGTTGTTGACGAACGGATTGGGGTCGGTCTCGGCGAGATCGTTTTCGAAGCGGCTGTAATAGAAAGAATCGCGCAGCCGCAGCGTCATGTTGCTGGCGGGCAGCGTTTGATACGTGATGCCGGTTTGCAGCCGGCGCGTGTGCGTGCTCAGACCGGCGGACGATTCCGGCACGCGTGTAATTTCGTTGAGGCTGCGCGCGGCGATGGCCTCGCCGCCATGATTGTTGGCGACATTGACATATGCCGTCAGGAACGAAGTCGGCGTGAAACTGTACTTCAGTTTGGTGTAACCGTTGAAGCGGCGATAGTTGCCGTTTTGCGAATAACCGGTCGATTCCCGCCGGCCCAGCGAGGCACGCACCCGCCATTTCCCGAAGGCGCGTGAATGAGAAATGTCCTGGTAGTTGTAGAACAACGTGCGCTCGGTGAAGCGCCACTCCGGGTAGCGCGGCTTGTCATAAATCCCGGTGGTGGCTTTGAACGTCGTGACCGGTTTCCCGGCCGGGTCTTTCGTGATGATATTGATCACCCCGCCCAGCGCGTTGCTGCCATACAGCGAGGAGGCCGCGCCCTTCACCACTTCCACCCGGTCGACTTCATTGGGCGGAATCTGATCCCACTTGATGTCGCCGCTGTCGCCGGGCAGCATCGGCACGCCGTCGATCAGCAGCAGCACACGCGTGCCCGCGCCGCGGCTGTAACCGGAGGAGCCGCGGATGTTGATCTGCCCGGCCATCAGATTCACGCCGGGCGCAAACTCCAGCAGCCGGTCGAGCGAAATGAAGTTTTGTTGCTCGATTTGGCGCGCATGCACCACGCTCAAACTTACCGGTGTTTCCAAAAAGGATTGTGCCTTCTTGCTGGCGGTCACCACCACCTCCGGCACGTCGATGGCGGATTCGCGCAGTTGCAGGCTGACGCGCGTGGTGTCACCGGCCGTCACGCGCAACACCGCACTCATGCCGGCGACGTAGCCGATCAAGGAGGCGCGCACCCGATAATTGCCCGGCGGCACCCCGCGAATGACGAATCGGCCGTCACTATCCGAGATGGTGCCCATGCTCGTCCCTTCGACCATGAGATTGACCCCGGGCAGCGCCTCCTGAGTCGTCGCTTCGCGCACGCTGCCGGCGATCACACCGCGCGCCGCCGGTGTTTGCCCCTCGAGCGTGGCGCCGCTGCCGAGCAGCAGCACGGACAGGAGAGGCAGCAACCGCTTGGGTAAACGTTCCATGAGATTCGTCCCTGAATGATGGTATGGCAAAGCCTTCCCGCGATCGTCTGATTGATGCCATGAGCGCCCGATCCGCCGCCTGGTCGCTGTGATGCGGGTCATGGCAGGATGGGGGAAGGCGGCGAGAGCCGCGCGAAGTCAGCAATGATGTCGACGCCGGTGAGCATTTTCTTGCCGGGCACCGTGACACTGGCGGGCGCCGTGAAGCTGCCGTCCCGGCTGTAAACGCCCAGGGTGTCCAGGCCGCTGTAATCGCTGCTGGCAAACTTTTTTCTGGGTTTCCACGCCAGCACCACCCATTCATAAGTGCCGGGCGCCAGCGTGAGGGTGTAATCGTAAGTGGAAACGAAGCGCGGCAGGGTATCGCTGAAAACCGGGGGATTCAGGGCAATTTCAAAAACCGAAGCGGGCATTTTTCTGAACACCGCCACTCGCACCCATTCCGTGGTATCCGGCCATGCTCCCACATAAGTGATGCGCCCGGAAATGCCCTCGCGAATGGGGGCCAGCCCGTGATCCGTGCACGCGGGAACAATCATGATGATGACAACCAAGCCGAGTGGGAGCAGCGCGATGGCGTGCTTGCGCATGGGTTTCCCTCACAGAAATAAGCGGTTCATCCTGCGGGAGCAGGGCAAGCTCTGGGATGGTTCGAATGTTTGCCCGCACCGCCACGGTCTGCCGCCGCAAGATCACTCAAAAATTTTGACTCAAATTACAGCATGCGATCATTATTGTCAACGGCGAAAACGGCCGCGGCAAATCAAAAGGGGGGAGGGAACGGTCACCGCGAAGATTTTGAACCACGCAAGCCACCAAGAGTGTGAGGGAAAAGCTGTTGTCTCCAGGCAGGGCTGCCTGCTCTGCTCCACACCTTTCCTAAGGGATGACGCCGTGGCACGGGAGGAAACGCGGCAATCCGGTCGCCGGCGCCATTCGTATTTCCAAGGCATCATCCTGTTTCTCATTTTGGAAAGGATCAAAACATGACACCCGTTTTCGCCACGGCCGGTGGCTGCCACGGCCGATTCCGCCTCTGGTGGCAGCTTCTGCCGGCCGCGCTGTGTTTGTTCCCGCTTTGTTCCGTCCTGGGCGCGGCCGGCGGGCCGGATCACAGTCTGTTCACTGCAATTTTGCGTGATCACGTCCGCGCGGGCGCGGTCAATTATCGCGCCCTGAAAGAGGATGCGCGTCTGCCACAATACCTCGCCATGCTGCAGCAAACCGATCCCGCCGTCCTCACCGTCCGCCGTGAGCGGCTGGCGTTCTGGTTGAATGCCTACAATGCCTTCACGCTGCACTACGTGATCAGCAAGTATCCCGTCAAAAGCCTGATGAACAAGCTCGCTTATGCCACCGGCGGCGGCACGTTCAAGACCAAATTCATCACCATCAACGGCGTCAAATATTCGCTCAACGACATCGAAAACGACATTATCCGGCCGATGGGAGACCCGCGCATTCATTTGGCACTCGTGTGCGGCGCCAAAAGCTGTCCACCCCTGCGTGCCGAAGCCTATGTCGCCGACCGCCTGGAGGAACAGCTCGAGGAGCAGGGGCGTCTTTTTCTCAGCCAGCCCGAAAAAAACCGTTTCGACTTCACCAACAACGAAATCCATCTTTCAAAAATCTTCGACTGGTTCAAGGATGATTTTCGCAAGCAGGGTGGCAGCGAACTCGATTTCATCGCCCGGTTTTTGCCCGCGGAGCAGGCGGAGCTGCTGCGTGCCCGCGCCGCGACCATCAAGGTCAAATACACCGAGTATGATTGGAGTCTGAACGAGTAATTGCATCCTCCCAGCCGCCGGACAACAGCGCTCACCCTCGATCAGGAGCAAGACATGACCGACCCGCTCGACAAGCCACAGCCGCTTGCCGTTTCGATCATCATCCCGACCTGGAACGAAGCCGGGCAGATTGCGGACCTGGCCGGCTCTCTCGCCGGCCAGCCGGGCGTCGAATTGATTTTTGTCGATGGCGGCAGCAACGACGGCACCTGGCAGAAGATTGCAGAGATGAAGCACCGCTTGCCCGGCATTCATCTGCTGCACGCACCGCGCAGCCGCAGCCGCCAGATGAATGCGGGTGCGCGGTTGGCCCGCGGCGAGTGGTTGCTTTTTTTGCATGCGGACACGAAGCTGCCTCTTGCGTCTCTGCAGGCTTTTCTGCAAACTGCCGCCCAGGACACCCGGCTGGTCGCCGGTGCCTTCCGCTTTCGCGTGACACATCCGCGGCGTGTGTATCGCTATCTCGAATGGTATGTCGCCTTGCGCTGCCGGCTGTTGAAGCTGCCGTATGGTGACCAAGCCTTGTTCGTCAAACGGCAGGTGTTCGCCAAAAGCGGCGGATTCCGCGAGGATTTCCCGCTGATGGAGGATCTCGAATTCGTCCGGCGCCTGAACCGCGCACCGGGCTTTCGCGTGTTGTCCGCACCGGTCTATACTTCGGCACGACGTTATGAGGCCGAGGGTTTTTGCAAGCGGGGCTGGAATAATTTGCGGTTGCAGTTTCTTTATGCCTGCGGTGTACCGCCAGTGCGGCTGGCGGCGGATTACTGGAAGAGTGCAGGAGGTTCACAGCCAATTTTCGCGGAGCAAAGCATGCCCACTGTCCAGCCAGTCGAGCAGGGAAGCACAAACGCCAACATTCACGGCACCGGCCAACAGTGGCCCGGCGCCGCGGAATGCAAAGCCAGAACCTGGAGTCGGTTGTCGCCGCATTTGCGCACCCCCGAGCAATGGCTGGGGCGCCGCAAAGCGATCGGCTGTGTCTCGCTTGAAATCACCCAGCGCTGCAATCTCGACTGTGAACTGTGTTATCTCAGTGAAATGAGCGAGGCCACCCTCGACCCGCCGCTGGTGGCGCTCGAGCAGCGCCTGCGTGAGATTCGCGCGCATTACGGCCCGGGCACGGCGGTGCAAATCAGCGGCGGCGACCCCACTCTGCGGGCGGAAGACGAGCTGCTCGCAATTGTCCGCTGTGCCGCGGCGCTGGACTTGCAACCGGCGCTGCTCACCAACGGCATCAAAGCCACCCGCCCGCTGCTGGAGAAACTGGCTGCCGCCGGCCTTACCGACGTCGCTTTTCATGTCGATCTCACCATGAAGCTGCGCAAGGCCGACAAAAGCCTCTACACCAGCGAGGAAGAGTTGAATGAGCGGCGGCTGGAGTACATCGCGCGGGCGCGCGGTTTGAAGCTGGCGGTGATTTTCAACACCACGCTGTGTGCCAGGAATTTTCATGAACTGCCGATGCTGGTAAGGTTTTTCTGCACGCACGCCGACGTGGTGGGCATGTGCAGCTTTCAATTGCAGGCGGATACCGGCCGCGGGACACTGCGCGGCCGGCCCGGGGAGATCACGCCTGACAACGTCGTCCGCATCATCAACGAACAGGTCAAACACCGCATCAATTTCGACGTCTTCACCATCGGCCACCCGCAGTGCAATCGCGTGGGTTACTCGTTCGTCAGCAACGGCAATGCCTACGATCTCTGGCATGATCCCGGCATCATCAACCGCCTGGCGGACAAATTCGAGGGCGTAAAAATCGACCGCCGCGATCCCGCCGCCGCAGTCAAAAACCTGGCGCGGCACATCATCAAGCATCCCGTCTTGTTGTGGGAAGCCGCGAAGTTTGTGGGCGTGCACGCCTGGCGGATGAAGGGGGATCTGCTGCGCAGCGGCTTGCGGGTGCACAAGCTCAGCTTTTTCGTGCACAACTTCATGCACGCCCAGGCGCTCGATCCCGAACGCATCGCCAACTGTTCTTTCATGGTCATGACGGTGAACGGCCCGATGTCGATGTGTTTGCACAATGCCAATCGCGATGCCTACATCACCGCGCCCTTCGTGATCCGGCAGAATGGACAGGAACAAGTTTTCAACCCGGTGCGGCCCCACCGGCGGGCCTCCTGGGAGAGCAAAAAAGCCATGCTGGCTGGGCCGGCTGCTTCTGCAGTCCGGGCAGACAGCGCCTCGGGTTAAAGCGGCAGGATTGTCCCGCCCCCTGTTTGGGCGGCGCGCAGGTGCCAAAATCGGCATGAGGCTATGAAAATTGAATACCTCCTCTTCAATCTCTGCGTCCTTGCCGGGCCGCTGCTGATGAGCTTCGAGAAAAAGATTTACTTCTTCTCGCGCTGGCGCCCGGCAATGGCGGCCATCTTGCTGGTGGCACCCGGTTTTATTCTCTGGGATGCCGCAGTCACTGGCAGACACTGGTGGTTCAACCCCTCCTACACCCTCGACTTTCGTATTGCCGGCCTGCCTCTGGAAGAGTGGTTGTTCTTCTTCACCGTGCCGTTTGCCGCCTTGTTTGTCTGGGAAGTGATCGGCTTTTATCTGCCTGATCGCCGCCACGCCGCGGCCAAAGGTTTCGCACTGCTGCTGTGGCTGGCGCCCCTGCCGGGCGTGCTCGCGCTTTGCCACGGCCGGGAATACACCGGCCTCATGCTTTTGGCGGTGAGTCTCACGGCGGTGCTCGATCGTCTGCTGCAGACGCGCTTGTTGAGCAGGCAGCGGGTGCTGCTCTATTTCGCTGCCACGCTGATGCTGAATGTGATCTGCAACGGCTATTTGACCGCGCGGCCCGTGGTGGTTTACAACGCGGCACATCATCTTGGCCTGCGAGTGGGCACGATTCCGATTGAAGATTTTGGCTACGGCTTTGCCTTGATCATGCCGGTCACAATACTCTATGAGAAGTTCCGTGGGACAGCGCCGGCTTAAACATGTGCTGGTGATCGGCGCCGGTCTGGGCGCCCTGAGCGCGGCAGTGCGTCTGGCGCGCATGGGGTTTCGTGTCACCGTGTTCGAAAAAAATGCCGAAATCGGCGGCAAAGCCGGCGAACGCCTGTTGCACGGCTATCGCTTCGATACCGGTCCCTCCCTGCTCACCATGCCATTTGTGGTGGATGAGCTGTTTGCTTTTGCGGGCTGTGCGCGCGAACAGTTTCTGCATTATGTGCCGCTGGAGCCGATTTGCCGCTATTTCTTTCCCGACGGCACCCGCCTGGATGCCAGCTCCGATCCTGCCCGGATGAAGGCGGAAATCGCCCGGCTTTCCGCCCGCGAGGCCGCGCAATACGAGAAGTTTCTGGCGTACAGCCGCCGCATTTATCAACTCACGGCGGAGATTTTTCTTTTTTCCCCGTTTCATGAATGGCGCAGACTGCTGCGCCGGCGAAATTGGCGGACGCTGTTTTCCCTGCCGCTCCTCGATCCCTGGCGCACCGTGCATCAGGGAGTGGCCCGCTTCTTTTCGGATGCGCGCCTGCTGCAATTGTTCGACCGCTACGCCACCTACAATGGCTCGAATCCCTATCGCGCGCCGGCGACGCTCAACATCATTCCTCATGTCGAGTATGAACTGGGCGGCTATTACATTCAGGGCGGCATGCGGCGTCTGGTGACGGCGCTCGCACAAGTGATGCAGCATCTCGGTGTCGAGCTGCACATCTCCCATCGTGTCGAGAAAATTTTGCATGATGGCAAAAAAGTCACCGGCCTGCAGGTCGAGGGCGAAAAGGTGGCGGGGGATTATGTGCTCTGCGGACAGGACGTGGTGGTGGCATATGAACAATCGCTCGAAGGGTTTGACCGGCGGCGGCGGCAACTGCGCCGGTTGGAACCCTCCTGTTCCGGTCTGGTTTTTCTCTGGGGTGTGCGCCGGACGCATGAGCAGCTCCTGCATCACAACATTTTCTTCTCGCATGATTACCGCCGCGAGTTCGAAGAAATCTTTGATGAATTGCTGCCGCCGCAAGACCCCACCATCTACCTGGCCATCACCAGCAAGAGCGATCCCGCGCACGCTCCCGGTGGCGGGGAAAACTGGTTTGTGCTGCTGAACATGCCCTATTTGTCCGGCCGGTGTGATTGGCGGAAGGAGTGGCCGCAGGTGCGCGAGCGCGTCCTGACCAAGCTGCGTCGCTTTGGCCTCGAAGTCGCCAGCGCCATTGCAGTGGAGGAGGTCATCACCCCGCAGGATTTTTACGATCTCTATCTGAGCAATCGCGGCAGCATTTACGGCATTTCCTCCAATCGCCGCAGCACGGCTTTTCGCCGGCCGCCGAATCGCAGCCGCGATCTCGAAGGCCTGTACTTTGCGGGCGGCGCGACCCATCCCGGCGGCGGCATCCCGCTGGTGTTGCTCTCCGGCAAACTGGCTGCGGAATTGATTGCCGGGCATGCAGCCCGGAGCTGAGACCGAAACCGGAACACCGGGGAAAATGACAAATCCTGTTGGAGGGGATTGCAGCCGGTGCTGCGTAGTGTTTAAAACAAAACCCTGCAACGCGGCCCCCGCCGGCAGGTTTGAGAGGAAGAAGGCGGCGTTACGCCGCGTGAAATCTGCAACGAAATATCCCGACTGAACAACCGGGTTGATGTGAGACCATGACAAGCAAAAGAAAAATCGTTGTTATTGGTTCGGGTTTTGGTGGCTTGGCGGTGGCGATCCGGCTGCAGGCGGCCGGTTTCGCAGTCACCCTGCTGGAAAAAAACGCCATGGTGGGCGGCCATGCCTGCCAGCTCAAGCAGCAGGGTTACACGTTCGACATGGGCCCTTCGCTGATCACGGCGCCGGACATCATCCAGGCGGTCTTTGCCAGTGCCGGCCGGCACCTGGAAGACTATCTCGAACTGATGCCACTCAATCCGTTCTACCGCATCTATTACCATGATGGCAGCCATCTCGATTATTCCGGTGACGGGCCCGCCATGAAAGCACAAATCTCCGCCTTCCACCGGCGTGATGGTGCAAATTACGAACGCTTTCTGCGCGACAGCGGCGCGATCTATCACGCGGTCATTACCGACGGCCTCGGCACCACTCCCTTTCACGAACTGAAGACCATGCTCGCTTTTCTGCCGCGCGCCCTCCGCCTCAAAGCCCTGTATCCGGCATACTTTCTCGTCAGCCGCTATTTTCGCGATCCGCGCAATCGTTTCGCCTTCTCCTTTCATCCGCTGTTCATCGGCGGCAATCCTTTTCGCGCGCCCAGCGTTTACTTGATGATTCCCTATCTGGAAAAAGCCGGCGGCGTATGGTTCAGCCGCGGTGGCATGTACAGCCTGGTGCAGGCTTTCGAAAAGCTGTTTTTGGAATTGGGCGGCCGCCTGCAAACGCAGGCGGAAGTGACGGAAATCTTCGTTCGCAACGGCCGCGCCACCGGCGTCCTCGCGCGGGGGGAATTTCACAGCGCCGAGGCGGTGATCTCGAATGCCGATTGGGCGCATACCCATTTGCAGCTCCTCAAGCCGGAGCATCGCCGCCGGTGGACGGATCACAAGGTCAGGCGGCTGGACTATGCCATGAGTGCGTTCCTGCTCTATCTCGGTGTGCGCAAGCAATATCCCCGGCTGCTGCATCACACCCTGATCCTGTCGCCGCGCTATCGGGAGCTGGTGAAGGATATTTTTGATCGCAAGATTCTGCCGGAGGATTTTTCCATGTATTTGCATGTGCCGACGCGCACCGACCCCGGCATGGCTCCGCCCGGCTGCGAAAGCATGTATGTTTTGATTCCGGTTCCCAATCTTGCCGCCCGGGTGGATTGGCAAATGCAGGCGCGGCCCTTTGCCGACAAAGTACTGCGTTTTTTGGAGGAGGATTTTGGCCTGTCTGAGCTGCGCCGCCACCTCGAGGTGATGCAAATTTTCACGCCGCTCGATTTCAAGCTGCAGCGCAATTGTCATCTGGGCAGCGCCTGGGGGGTGGAGCCAAAACTGACCCAGACAGCTTATCTCCGGCCGCACAATCGCAGCAACGACATTCGCAACCTTTACTTTGTCGGGGCCAGTACGCATCCCGGTGCGGGTGTCCCCGGCGTTTTGCTCACCGCCGCGGCCACCGAGCGGTTGCTGCGACGGGATTTCGGCATGCCGGCGTTGCGTGTCACTGCCGGGACAGCCGGGCTTTGAGTCCGGCGGAATGTTGCCAGCCTCTCGCCATCCGCCGTCACGGCGGGCGTTTAGGGAGAGAACGTTACGGTGATGGAACCGTCACCCTTGCGGCGACTTGGCCGCACATGCTTTCAGGCTGTCCCGATTGGCAGACTGCAAGTCGGTGTGGGAGAAATCAGGAGTGCCTTTGCGAGAAACAATCATGAAATACTGGCAGGAAAAAAAGCATCGCATGGCGTTTGAACATGCCCGCCGTTCGACGGCTTACCATTCCAAAAGTTTTTACCTCTCCGCCCGCCTGCTGCCCGAGGAGAAGCGCTGGGCGACCTTCGCGGTGTACGGGTACTGCCGCTATGTTGACAACTTGATCGACAAGCAGCGCGGCCGCCACGCCGTCGAGATCGAGCGCGAGCTGGAGTTTCTGATTCATGAGCTGGAAACAGCCTATCGCACCGGCGAGTCCGAGCATCCCATCATTCAGCCTTTTATCGTCGCGGCACTGCGCCATGGTATCCCGATCAAACATCCCCTGGATCTGATCAGCGGGGTGCGTATGGATTTGCGTCATGTGCGCTATGCGACCTTCGACGAACTTTATCCGTTTTGCTACAAAGTGGCGGCGGTTGTCGGCCTGATGATGACCCACATCTTTGGTTATCACTCGCCCGCCGCCTTCGCCTACGCGGAAAAGCTCGGCATCGCGATGCAATTGACCAACATTCTGCGCGATATTCAGGAGGATCGCCGCATGGGCCGCATTTATCTGCCGCTGGCGGAATTGCATGCCTACCACTGCACCGAGCAAAACATTCTGGCGGAGCAGATGACACCCGGCTTTCGCGAATTGATGGCGTTTCAAGTGAATCGTGCTCATTCCTACTACGATGCCGCGGAAGCCGGCATTGCACTGCTGCACGATGATGCACGCTTCGCCGTGTATGCCGCCAGCCGCATCTATCGCGGCATTTTGCGCCGTCTGGAGTCGCGCCACTACAACCCGTTTCTCGGGCGCGTCTATGTGCCGAAACACACCAAGCTCAGCATCGTGCTGGAGGAGGTGTTGCGCACCAAAATGTCCGCCGCCCATGGCGCCCTGGCCTGCCCCGTCGAAACGAGTTGAGACCATGATACCCGCCAAACATGCGCGCTGGGCGGACTTGATCTTTCATCCCTATCTGCGGCTGCTCTGCCGCCGCCATTTCCACCGGCTGGAGATTCTCGGCACGCTGCCGCACATCGACCCGCAGTTGCCCGTGCTCCTGCTGCCCAATCACAGCACCTGGTGGGACGGCTTCTTCGTTTATCTCCTGAATCGCACGCTCTTTCACCGCCGGCCATATTTGATGATGCTGCAGGAGCAGCTCGCGCGCTATGCCTTCTTCGCGCGCCTCGGCGCTTTTTCGATTGACCCGCACTCGCCACGGGAAGTCCGCCAGGCCTTGCGTTATGCCGCGCACTGCCTGCAGGCACAGCCGCCGGTTTTACTGGCCCTCTTTCCGCAGGGCGAGTTGCGGCCGTGGCATGTGCGGCCGCTCGGATACCGTCGCGGTCTGGAGGTGCTGCTGAAAATGGCGCAATGCCGGGTCAATCTGCTCAACCTGGCCATCCAGGCCAGCTTTCACCGCGAGCGCCGCGCGGAAGTGTTTTTCCTCTTTGATGAAAATCGTCGCATTGACCATCGCGATTTTCCCGATCACCGCAGTCTGGAGCGCGCCGAGGAGCGTCTGCTTGCCGAACTGCGGGAACGGTGCGATCGTGGCGAAAGCGGCCTGCCCGTGCTGGTCTGACCTCATGGTGCCGTGAAGCCTGAATCGCGGGTCTTTCCGGCGGCGGCCCTCCCGGGGGTGGCACTCGCTTTCGTATTCAGTCTCTGCCTGAAACCACGAGATTTCAAAAAAATGTTCCTGCAACCGCATGGCCCTTGTCTCAACGTCATGCGGAGACTTCACGGTCTCCGGCTGCGAAAAACTTTGGCTCATCCGGGGCGGGAACGGCTTCGGATCGATATTCCTCACCCGCAGTGCCGGTGAGCGAAGGGAGGGCAATCGGCTGCTGGTGGCAGGGAAATAGTCTTCAAACGATGGAACTCCTGGCTCTCTTGCTCACGGTCATGCTGGTCTTGCTCGGCCTCGTGCTGGTGGTGACGTTGTACAATGCTTTCACCGCGCCGCTGCTCGAACGGCCGCCGGTTTTGGATGATACGCCCTTCGTTTCCGTGCTGGTGCCGGCGCGAAACGAAGCCGCCAACATCATGGCCTGTCTCTCCGGTTTGCAGCAACAACGCTATGCACGATTCGAGATCATCGTGCTTGATGATCATTCCAGTGACGCGACCTCCGCGCTGGCCGGCACCCTTGCCGCACACGACCGGCGGATTCGAGTGCTCGCCGGTGAACCGCTGCCGGCGGGCTGGACGGGCAAGAACTGGGCCTGTCATCAGCTCGGCAAACATGCGCGCGGCGAGATTCTCATCTTCACAGATGCGGATTGCCGTCATCGCGCAGGGGTTATCGCCGCGACCGTCGCATGGATGCGGAAGTATCATCTGGGCGTGTTGACCACCTTCCCGCAGCAAATCACTGTGACCCTGCCGGAAAAACTGGTGGTGCCGGTGATCTACATGCTGGTCTACAGTTACCTGCCGTTGTGGCTGACTTACTATTCCACATCGCCCGCACTGGCGGCTGCCAACGGCCAGTGGCTGGCTTTCACGCGCGAGGCTTACGACCGTCTCGGCGGCCATGCGGCCCTGGCCGCGGAAGTGGTGGAAGACGTGGCGTTGAGCCGGCGCGCCAAGCAGCACGGTGAGAAGATGCTGGTGCTCGCGGGCAACCACGCGGTGCAGTGCCGCATGTATCAATCCTGGCGCGGCGTGTGGGAGGGATTTTCCAAGAATGCCTTTGGTCTGGCCGGCCATCAAACCACTCCGTTCTTCCTGCTGTTGCTGCTGTTGTTCGGAGTGCACGTGTTGCCGTTCGTTCTGATTTGGCTGCCGCCGTTGGCGAAACTCGCGGCCTTGGGCATTGCGATGAATCTCGCGTTGCGGCTGGTGCTGGCGGTGAAATACCAACAGCCGGTGCTGAGCAGCATCTTTTTGCATCCGTTTGCCGTGGTCTTCACGCTTCTCATCGGCCTGAATTCCTACCGCTGGTTCCGCAGCGGCAAAATCGTCTGGAAGGACCGCCGCGTGCCCTCCCAACGGCGCGCCGCCCCCTCCGCGAGCCGGGCTGCCACATGAAGATCAATCCGCACACGCTGCGTGTTGGTTTGGTTTATTTCCTGCTGCTGACGGGCGCAGCCTGGCATGCCCTCGGGGTGTTGCAACGTGCGATGCGGCTACTGGCCGCGCCCATGATGTTCGCACTTGCCCTCTTGCTTTTGGGCGAATATCTGTGTAAGCTTCGCCGCCTGCAGACCACAACCGACCGCAACCTCGTGCAGCGCTTCGCAGGCTGGGGCAGCGCGGTCATTCTTGCAGGCTTTCTTGTGGAGCTGGTGGGGGTGCACACCGGCAGGCTGTTTGGACACTATCACTATCAGGGCGTGCTGCAACCGGAGTTCGCCGGCGTTCCGCTGGTCATCGGTTTTGCCTGGCTGACCATGTTGCTCTCCTCCGCCGCGCTGGCGCAGCGTTTTCTGAAGGCGGGGGCAAGCCCCGGCCGCTCTGCTGCCGGCATTGCTGCTTTCATGGTCTTGTTCGACCTCTTCATGGAGCCGGCGGCAATGGCACTCGGTTACTGGCATTGGCAGGAGGGCGTGGTGCCATTGCAAAACTATGCCGCCTGGTTCGGCATCGGCTGCCTGCTGGCCCATGTTGGCTTGCGACTGGGCGTGTTGCAAACGGAGTTTTCGAGTCTCCCCCGCCACGCCTACCTGGCGCAATTGCTTTATTTCACGATCGTAAACTTGTCACATTGATCGAACAGCAAAACTGATGCATCCCTACGTCACCCAATCCTCGCGCGGGCTGTTGTTTGGCGGCGCCATCATGGCGCTGTGGTTCGGCAATCTCACCATGCTGCTCACCCAGCCGGTTGTCGCGGGCGCCTGGCTCTGGCTGGTGCCCGCCATGCTGTTGCAAACCTTTCTGCACACTGGCCTGTTCATTACGGCGCATGATGCCATGCACGGCACCCTCAGCCGGCACAAGCGCTGGAACGATTTCGCCGGCAGTGTGTGCGTGCTGCTGTATGCGCTGTTCTCTTTCCAGCGGCTGCGCCGCGAGCATCAAAAACATCATGCGCAACCGGCAAGTGTGCAGGATCCGGATTTTCACGACGGCGAACACGCCGGTTTCTGGCGCTGGTACGGCCATTTTATGCTGACCTATGTGACCTGGCGGCAGCTTCTTGGCATGGCGCTGGTTTTCAATCTCCTGCATCACGCGCTGCACCTCGCGCTGGTGAACCTTCTGCTGGGCTGGATTTTCCCGGCGCTGCTCAGCACGCTGCAGCTTTTCTATTTCGGCACCTACCTGCCCCATCGCGAACCGGCAGGCGGTTACGACAATCGCCATCGCACGCGCAGCAATGCCTTCGGGCCGTTCTGGTCGTTTCTCTCCTGCTATCATTTTGGCTATCATCTCGAACATCATGAATTTCCATTCGTGCCCTGGTGGCGGCTGCCCTTCGTGCGCCGCCAGCAGATGCGCCGCGGCAATTGAAGATTCCGCCGGCCTGTGCCCCGCCGGCAGATTCTGCTGATGGTGCCTGCGGCCGCACTGCCGTTTCATTTCACCCGCAATGCAGAGCTTGCCCGTCGATGTCTGTTCCCGATCTCCGCGTCTCGGCCTGCAACACGGCCCCGCCCAATCCCCATGCTGATTACGTGCTGTATTGGATGATTGCCAACCGCCGCACGCAATGGAATTTCAGCCTGCAGCGCGCGGTCGATTATGTGGTGCAGTGGCACAAGCCGCTGCTCGTGCTGGAAGCCCTGCGCTGTGACTATCCCTGGGCCAGTGAGCGGTTTCATCGCTTCGTGATTGAAGGCATGCACGAAAATGCCGGCCGCCTGGGCCGGACCCCGGCATTTTACTATCCCTATGTGGAACCCGAGCCGGGTGCCGGCAAAGGTTTGCTGGCAGCACTGGCGGCGCGCGCCTGCGTGGTAGTTACCGATGATTTTCCCGCCTTCATGCTGCCGCGTATGATCGCCGCCGCCGCCCGGCAGGTGCCCGTGCGGATGGAGAAAGTCGATTCCAACGGCCTGTGGCCGATGCGCGCCACTGATCAGGTTTTCCCAACGGCCTATGCCTTTCGTCGTTTCCTGCAAAAGCATTTGCATGCCCATTTGCTTGCCCTGCCGCTGGCGGATCCTTTGCAAGGCCTGAAACTGCCGAGACTCGGCGCTCTGCCCGGGGAAATTTTGCAGCGCTGGCCACCCGCCGAAGTGACACGGCTCCTCGAGAATCCTGCCGCCCTGGCAAAATTGCCAATCGATCATCGTGTCGCCGCCGTGCCCACCCGCGGTGGCAGCACGGCAGGCCGCGAGAAGCTGCAGACATTTCTCGAACGGCGGCTGGCGCGCTATGCGGAGGAACGCAATCAACCGGAGCAGGAGGTGACCAGCGGCCTGTCCCCGTATTTGCATTTTGGCCATCTCAGCGTGCATGAGGTCTTCACGGAACTGATGCAACGCGAGCAATGGTCGCCGGCGCTCTTGCCGCCCCGCGGCAACGGGGCCAAGGCCGGCTGGTGGGGGGTGCGGCCGGCCGCCGAGGCTTTTCTCGATGAATTGATCACCTGGCGCGAACTGGGATACAACTTTTGCTGCCTGCGCGAAGACTACGATCAATATGAATCCCTGCCGGCATGGGCGCGGGCCTCGCTCGACCGGCACGCCCGCGACCGGCGCAGTTATATTTACTCTCTTGCCCAATTTGAACAGGCCGCGACTCATGATCCGCTGTGGAATGCGGCACAGCGGCAGCTCGTCACCGAGGGCCGCATTCACAACTATCTGCGCATGCTCTGGGGCAAAAAGATCCTGGAGTGGAGCCGCGATCCGCGGGAGGCGCTGGCGATCATGATCGAGTTGAACAACAAATATGCCTTGGACGGCCGCAATCCCAATTCTTATTCCGGCATCTTCTGGGTGTTGGGCCGCTATGACCGGCCGTGGGGCCCGGAACGGCCGATCTTTGGTGTCATTCGTTACATGAGTTCCGAAAACACCACCCGCAAAGTGCGTGTGCGTGAGTATATCCAGCGGTATACCGGCAACCCGCCCGCGCTGTTCGAGTGATTCCTGCGACAAGGAGAATGCACCATGCCCCTCTCCAAAAAGGTTTTCATCACGCCTTCGTTTTGGAAGCTGGTTTGGCACCTGCCCAAATTGCTCCGCCCGGTGCTGCGCCTCATGCGTGACCGGCGCGTGCCGCTGCCCGGCAAGCTTGCCGTCGTGGCGGCGTGCGCCTATGTGGTTTCCCCGGTCGATTTGCTGCCTGATTTCGTGCTGCCACCTTTGGGCCTGAGCGATGATTTCGCCATCCTGCTGGCAGCCCTCCGCTTTCTGTTCAAACTGACTCCACCCCAGGTTCTTCAGGAGCATCTTGGTGAGCTCGATTTGCACGCGATCAGCTAAAACGAAATGGCGCGGCCGTGGCTGCCGGCATACCGCGCCGAATGAGGCGCGCACACCAGCGGCGATTTTGCTCGTGTTGATTTCGCTGTGGCATGTCGCGGAGGCGCCGGCGCAGACGCTGCGGCTCGAGGTGGTTTATCCCCGGGAGGAGCTGACCATCACCGCGCGGGATTCGACGTTTGTGTTCGGCAACTATCAGCCGCCCTCGGCGAAAATCCGGATCAATGGCGTGCCCGCCAGGCAATACCCCAATCAAACCTACATGGCCATGGTGCCGGTCAAACCCGGCAAATTCGTGTTTCGTGCCGTGGCGATTGACACCCTGCCGGCAAGCGGCAGCGTTGATTCGGCTGTGGTCGAACGGCGGGTTTACATTCCTGCTTATCTCGCGACCTCGCCGGCGGCGCCTCTGCAGTTTGACACCAGCTATGTTTATCCCAAAGTCGATCTCGCCATGCGAGCCGGTGAGGTGCTGGGTGTGGCGGTGAAAGCTTCGCCCCGCTGCCGCGCAACCTTCTCCATCGCCGGCGTGGCGCAAGACCTGCCCATGGCGGAACAACGGCCGCGCCGGCAATTTGACTGGGGTGAGGCGGTGTTTGGCCGTGCCCGGCCGCCCAACACACCCGAGGTGATGGGCATCTACACCGGCGTTTACACCTTGCGTGACAGTGATTCCCTGCACAACGCGAGCATTCACTTCCAACTCAGCAACGATCAGGGCGATACGATCACCCTGACGGCGCCCGGGCGCCTGAGCCTGTGGTCCGACGCCATCCCAGAGGTGGCCAGCCTGACCGAAGAATTGACCATCGGCCGCACCGGACCGGGCAATGGCTACCTGCTTTTCCTGCCGCAGGAGGTTAAATTGCGTCTCACCGGCAGGGAGGGCGGATTTTATCGCGCGCGCCTCACTGACGACGAGTCGGTTTGGGTTCCGGTGGCCAATTGCCAGCTCCTGCCCGCCGGCACGCTGCCGCCGCGCACCACCGTGCAGGTTGCCCGCACGCAGAGTTTTGCCGACCGCACACGCGTCACTATTTTCATGGAGGAACGCCTGCCTTTTCGCATCGAACAGCGCACCCAGCCACAGCGCCTGGAGGTGATTTTGTTCGGTGCCACGGCCGATACCGACTGGATCCGCCATGATTACGGTGATCCCCTGATCGGTGAAATTCGCTGGTCGCAGGATCAGGACGAGAAATACCGGCTCAGCATCGCGCTCAATCAAAAGCAACAATGGGGTTATGCCGTCGGCTATGACGGCACGAATCTCGTGCTCGACATCAAAAAGACCCCGAAACTTGCGCCGCCGCCCCACAGCCCGCTGCACGGTTTGTGGATTTGTGTGGATCCCGGCCACGGCCCGGATTTGGGCGCGATCGGCCCCACCGGGTTTTGCGAGAAGGATGCCACCTTCCTGCTGGCGGAGGAACTGCGGGCGCAACTCGAGCGCCGCGGGGCCAGGGTGATCCTGACGCGCACCGTTGCCGAAGAGGGCATGACGCTGGCGGCGCGGCGCAAGTTCGCCGACGTCAGCAATGCCGATTTGTTCATCAGCCTGCATTACAACGCCCTGCCCGACGGCGTGAATCCGTTTCTCAATCGCGGCTCCAGCGCGTTTTATTATCATCCGCAAAGTTACGAGCTGGCAAATAAAATTTTGCGCATGTTGCTTCAGAAGCTAAAACTTCCTAATTTTGGCCTGTTTTACGACAATCTCGCGGTGTGCCGCGTCACCAACATGCCGGCCGTGCTGATCGAGCCGGCGTTTCTCATGCACCCGGAGGAGGAGAAACTGATTCTGTCGCCGCGCTTTCGTGAGCAAACCGCGGCGGCCATCGTCGCCGGCATGGAAGCCTTCGTGCGGGCTGCGCGTGAATGATGCTGCCCCGGCCGCCGGGCCATGCCTGTGGGAACCCTGTTGCAACCGCTCAGGCAGGAATGTATTTGGACTATGCTTATTGCCCGAAATGTGCGGGCCATCTCGAAAAGCGCGCGCTCGATGGCCGTGAGCGCCAGCTATGCTCCCGCTGCGGGTTCATCTTGTACCACAATCCCATTCCCGCCGTTGCCGTGATCGTGCAGCAGGATGATGAGGTTCTGTTGGTGCAACGCGCCGTCGCGCCGCGCGCCGGTGATTGGTGTCTGCCGGCGGGCTTCATGGAGTGGGAGGAGGGGCCGGAGCAGACAGCGCAGCGGGAAGCGCGGGAGGAAACCAATCTCGACATCCGGGTACAGCAGCTTTACGGTGTTTTCCCGGCCAGCGACTATCCCGCCAATCGCATCGTCCTGATCGTCTATCGTGCGGCGATCGTGGGTGGCGAGCTGCGGCCCGGTGATGACGCGCGCGACGCGCGTTTTTTCAAACTGACGGAATTGCCCGAAAATGTGGCCTTCCGTGTGCATCGTCAGATTCTGGCAGCGCTCCAGGAAGAGCGGTTTGCGTCTCTGCCCAAGCAGGATCCGTGATGAAGTGCAGAATACGAATACTTTGTGTGCTGCTGGCCGCTGCAACGCTGAGCGGTAGTTGTCGCTCGGCGCCGGAGTCGCAGCCGACGCCCGCAGCGAGGGTTGGGATGAGCGGCGAAAAAGGTGCGCAAAAAGTCTATCTCGATGAAATGCCCCGGCTGTTTACCACTGCTGCCGGCCGTCAACTCTTGATTCCCGTGACTGGTAGTTTGCCCAATCCGGCCTATCGACTGGACACTCTGCGCGTGGAGCAGCATGACGCTGTGATCGAAATCACGCCGCTGGCGCATTACAATGACAGCCTGATGGTCACGCAAGTCCTGGTGCCCTTTTCCAAAACCGTTGCGGTCGGCCCATTGCAACGGGGTGAATACCAATTACGCTTCCACAGCCGTGCTGGAGTGCAGGAGGCCAGGATCATCGTCGAGTGAGGGGCATGGCAATAAATTGCGACGGTCGCGCAACGTCCGTCCCGCTGCGGAACCGGGGTTTGGGGAAGATGATGAGCTTGCAGGTTAATCCCGGCTGCGCCGGTTTGTAGCGCAGACCTCCTGCCGGCGTTGCTGTGCAGAGAGAATTTCTGCGGTGCAACATTTCAACAGTCGTGCCGGAGTTGATGCCTCCTCCACGCCGGTCCGGCTGCTGCGGAAACGTTTTCAAAAGTGCGCGCTTTCGGCGTGATACGCAGCATGCCGAATTTGCCGGCAGATCAGACTCGAACCTCGCGCGGTGGCGACACATGACGGGTTTCTACTATCATCCGGATTTTCTGCTGCACGACACCGGTGGCGGCCATCCGGAGCGGCCGGCGCGTCTGACTGCGATCATGCAACATCTGGAGGCCACCGGCCTGCTCAGCCGGCTGCACCGCCAACAGCCGGAACCCGCGCCGCTGGCCGCAATCGCGACGGTGCATCCAGCCGGCTACGTGGCGTGGGTGCAACAGAGCTGCGGGCCACGGCTGCACCTGCTCGATTCCGACACTGTGGTCTCGCAGCATTCCTTCCATGCGGCACAACTGGCGGTCGGTGCCGCCCTCGAGGCCGTCGCGCAAGTCAGCGCGGGCAGGCTGCACAATGCCTTCTGTGCAGTGCGGCCGCCGGGCCATCATGCCGAAACGAGCACGGCGATGGGTTTTTGCCTGTTCAACAACGTGGCCACTGCCGCGGATTGGCTGATTCGAAACCGGCGCGCCGAAAAAATCCTGATCATCGATTGGGACGTGCATCACGGCAACGGCACCCAGGAAATTTTCTATGAACGCGGTGATGTTTACTTTTTGAGCTTTCATGAGTGGCCGCTTTATCCCGGTACCGGCCGGGAGGATGAAACCGGCGCGGGCGCCGGCCGCGGCTGCACCCGCAACGTTACCATAGCGCCTTACACCCCCGAGGCCGACTATCTCGAACGCTTTTTTGCCGTGGTGCCGGAAGTGTACGAGCATTTCAAACCCGATTTTGTGCTGCTTTCCGCCGGTTTCGATGCCCATCACCAGGACCCGCTGGCACATCTCCGCTTGACGGAAAGCGGTTTCGGCCGCATGACCGGGCTGGTGCTGGAGCTGGCGCAAACTTATGCCGCCGGCCGCGTTGTTTCCCTGCTGGAGGGCGGCTATGATCGCAACGGGCTGGCGCATTCCGTGGCTGCGCATCTGGAGAAAATGCTGGCAGCGGCGCGTTGAGAGAGCCGGCGTGTGCCGCCTTTCGTCCTCCGGCTGCAACTCTTCCGAGGCCGGAGATACATTCACCCGGCGGGCGCAGAATCGCGCCCGTATCTGTTGTTTGACCGGACGATGATCACAAAACGTCTCGTGCGAGACGGAGTGGGTGCAGGCCATGAGCAGCAAGGGCTGGCAAGACCAATGCGCGAGCGATGATTCCTTCCTGCCGCTGCGGCGGCGCATGGTGACGCAGCAGCTCGAACGTCGTGGCATCCGTGATGCGCGTGTACTCGAAGCCATGCGCAGTGTGCCCCGTCATCTCTTCGTGCCGGAGCGCTACCACGCCCTGGCATATGATGACAGCCCGATCGCGATCGGCTTCGGCCAGACCGTCTCCCAGCCTTACATCGTCGCCTATATGCTGGAAGCGCTGAAGCTGATCGGCATCGAAAAAGTGCTGGAGATTGGCACCGGTTCGGGTTATGAAGCCGCGCTGCTGTCACACTTGTGCGAGGAAGTATATTCCGTCGAAATCATACCGGAGCTGGCGGCGCGTGCCGCCAAAACGCTGGCGGAACTCAACTACACCAACGTGCATGTGCGGTGCACCGATGGCTACAAGGGCTGGCCGGAGGCGGCGCCCTTCGACCGCATCATTCTCTCCGCCGCGCCCACGCACGTCCCCGAACGGCTGGTGGAACAACTCGCGCCCGGCGGCATCATGATTCTGCCGCTGGGTGATCTCGATCAACATCTCGTGCATTTGACCAAAACTGCCGCGGGCAACATCGAGCGCACACAATCCCTGCCGGTGAAATTCGTGCCGATGACCGGGCTTTCCGCGGCCATGAATTGAGCTCTCACCTGCTTGCGATCCCATGCCGGCACCCTCCCCCCGCAAAACCAAACAGGTGCTCACCGAGCGCGACGTCCTGCAGGCCTGGCGGCAGCGCCAGCATCAAATCATCGTGCCTGCCGGTGTGATCATCACGCCTGCGGCGCGCGATGCGGCCCGGACGCGCGGCATGCAATTCGTTGATGCCACCGCCGCCACTCCGCAGCCGGCAGCGGCACCCCCGCCCCCGGCAAGCCCGCTGCTGGTCATCATTGGCTCGGATCATGCCGGCTATCAACTCAAAGAGCAAATCAAAACGCTGTTGCGCGAACTGGGGTACCACCACGAGGATGTGGGCACCTTCAGCGAAGCGCCGGTTGACTATCCCGACATCGCCGAACTGGTGGCGCAAAAAGTGGCGGCCAGACCGGAGCGGCGTGGCATCATCATTGACGGCGCCGGCATCGGCTCGGCCATCGCGGCCAACAAAGTACCCGGCGCGCGTGCCGCCGCCTGCTTTGATCTTTACACCACCCGCAACAGCCGCGAGCACAACAACACCAACGTCTTGTGTCTGGGCAGCCGCAATCTCGGAATTGACATTGCCAAAGAGATCGTCAAAGTCTGGCTGGCCACCGGTTTCGGTGGCGGCCGCCATCTGCGCCGGATCGAAAAGATAACCAGCCTGGAGCAGAAATACGGCCGCACGGCCTGAAACCTGTGGTCTGCTGTTTCGTTTAAGCTGGCGGCCATGGCGGGACGATTCGCATGCCGGCCGTCCCGTGCCTCAACAACAGCAACTTTGAACGACTCAGTTTGTTTTCATGAATCAACCATTCCAAACCCCGCAGCCCTCCGCGCCACCTGCGGGCGGACCTCGCCGCCTGTATCGTTCGCTGAGCGACCGCCGCATTGCCGGTTTGTGCGGTGGCATTGCAGAATACCTTGGCATCGATACCCTGCTGGTGCGCATCCTCTTTTTGCTCACCGGCATCCTGGGTTTCGGCGTGGTGCTCTACATCCTGGGCTGGATCATCATCCCCGACAACCCCGCCGGCCTGACCGTGACCCCGCGTCCGCCCTCGGCCAATGCCCGCTACTTCTGGGGAATGGTTCTCATCCTGTTGGGGGTGGTGTTCCTGGCGGAAGCCAATGACTGGGACTGGCTGGTGCCCTGGCGCTGGCGTCTTTACTGGCCGGACTGGTTGAGTTGGGGGGTGATGTTCTCTGTGTTGCTGATCGGGTTGGGACTGCTGATGATTTACCGCAGCTTCACCACCCCCCCGGCAATCTCTGCGACCACAACTTTTCCCGCGTTTCAGACTGCGTCTTCAGGAGGGCCTGTGATGAATTCCAAACGATTGACCCGTTCCGTCAAGGAACGCATGGTGGGAGGGGTGTGCGGCGGTTTAGCCGAGTATTTCAATATTGATCCCTCATTGGTGCGCATCCTGTGGGTCATCATGACTTTTGTCAGCGGCTTCTTTTTCGGCATCGTGATCTACATCATCATGATGGTGGTCGTGCCCGAGCAACGGCTGGATTCGAGCGAGTCCAGTGCGACCAGGAGTCCGGGCTGATACCGGCGCCGTCCTTCGGCCTTCGCCGTGGGCTCGGCTGTGGATGATTCTCCCGCCACGGCATTGCACACTGTGTAATTCCAACTGGTGACTCGAGGAGAGAAGAGGATGGCAGCGCCGCGTCGTTCATTTTTGCCCGGCATTATTCTGATTCTGATCGGCTTGTTTCTCCTGGGCGATCGCCTCAATCTGCCCTGGCCCGGTTTTGATGTCATCTATCCGGTTCTGTTCATCATCTTCGGTCTGGCGGGCGCAGCCCGCATACGCCTCGGCGATCAAAGCCGGCAGGGCGTTTTCAGCGCTTTCTTCTGGTTGACGCTGGGTCTCTTTTTCCTGCTGCGCAATCTCGATTACATTCCCTATCGTCCCTGGCCCTGGGAGATCGTCGTGACGGCCATCGGCATGGGTTTCCTGGGCAGGTTCCTGTTCCGGCCCAGTGAGTGGGGCACGCTGGTGCCTGCTGCCGCGTTCCTCTTTTTGGGCGGCGGCGCTCTGCTGGATTATTATGAAGTGGTATATTTCCCCTTCTGTAATCTGCAACGCTACTGGCCGGTTCTCCTGATTGCCATCGGTGTTGGCCTGGTCATCAACGGTGTGCGCAAGGCGGCGTAACCCGCGTGCCTCCTGCTCTCCGCCGGTCGTGCCCGCGACATTCGATTTGACATTCAAAGCCTCATTCCCTACCTTCCTGTCCGCTTCTGTCTCCGGAATTTCGAGGAATTGGTCAACGCCTCACTGTTCAAACGCAGGGAATCGCACGCATGATGGCAGCCAGCAAACCGGGCCGGAAAGCCAAACGCACCTCTTCCCGTTTCACCCCCGAAGAAGTTCTGCAGGACTATCGCCTCGCCTGTCTGAGCCGGCAGGTCAGTCTGATCAGCCGGAAGGAAGTGATGGGAGGCAAGGCCAAGTTCGGCATTTTCGGCGATGGCAAGGAAGTGGCGCAACTGGCGATGGCCAGAGTTTTCCAGAAGGGTGACTTTCGCGCGGGCTACTACCGCGACCAGACTTTCATGTTTGCCACCGGCATGTGCAGCCTGCGCGAGTATTTCGCCCAGCTTTATGCGCATGCCGATGTTGAGGCGGAGCCGAACAGTGCCGGCCGCGCCATGAACGCCCACTTCGCCACCCGCAGCCTGGAGAGCGACGGTCGCTGGAAAAATTTGATGGCGATGCCCAACTCCTCCGCCGATGTCTCGCCCACCGGCGCGCAAATGCCGCGGCTCGTGGGCCTCGCCCAGGCCTCCCGGCTCTATCGCGAACTGCAAGAGCTGAAACAATTTTCGACCTTTTCCCACAACGGCAACGAAATTGCCTTCGGCACGATTGGAAACGCCACCTGCGCCGAGGGCATTTTTTGGGAATCGCTCAACGCCATTGGCGTGTTGCAGGTGCCGGCGATCATCTCGATTTGGGATGATGAATACGGCATTTCCGTGCCCAACAAACATCAAATCACCAAGGCCAATCTCTCGGAATTGCTGCAGGGCTTTCAGCGCCGCCGCGGCACGCGCAACGGTTTCGATTTGTACTCGGTGCGCGGCTGGGATTATCCGGGCTTGCGCGAGGTCTACGCGCGCGCCACGGCCATCGTGCGCCGTGAGCATGTGCCCGCCATCATTCATGTGACGGAATTGACCCAGCCCCAGGGCCATTCCACTTCCGGCAGCCATGAACGCTACAAATCCCGCGAACGGCTGGCCTGGGAACAGGAGTTCGACTGCCTGCGCAAGATGCGTGAGTGGATGCTGCAGGAACGCCTCGCCAGCGCGGAGCAACTGGACCGCCTGGAAGCGGAATGCCAGCGCCTGGTGGTCGCGGCGCGTGATGAGGCCTGGCAGGCTTATCTTGCGCCGATTCTGGCGGAGCAGAAGACAGTCGCCGACATGATCGAGGCCCTGGCCCAACAATCTCCGCAAGCCGAGAAGTTGCGCAGGTGCCGCGCGGCGCTTTTGGCCAATCCCCAGCCGCTGCGTCGCGACTTGATGACAACAGCCGCCGAGGTGCTGCTGCTCACCCGCGGAGAGGACGTCCCGGCACGCGCCCGGCTCGCGCACTGGCGGCGCAGCTTCGACCAGGCCACGCAGGAACGCTACAGCTCTCATCTCTACAACCCCACCGCCAGCTCCGCGCTGCAGGTGCGGGAAATCAAACCCGTCTATCCGGCCAAGCCGGTGCTGGTGAATGGTTTCGAGATTTTGAATGCCTGTTTCGATGCGGCGCTGGCGCGTGATCCGCGGGTGCTGGCCTTCGGCGAAGACGTCGGCCGGCTGGGCGATGTCAATCAGGGCTTCCGCGGCTTGCAGGAAAAATACGGCGAATGGCGCGTCGCCGACACCGGCATCCGCGAGTGCACCATCATCGGCCAGGCCATTGGGCTGGCCATGCGTGGTCTGCGGCCGATTGCCGAGATTCAATATCTCGACTACCTGCTTTACGCTCTGCAAATTCTCTCCGATGATCTCGCCACTCTGCTGTGGCGGACGAAAGGCGGGCAAAAGGCACCGGTCATCGTGCGCACACGCGGCCACCGCCTGGAAGGCATCTGGCATTCCGGTTCACTGATGGCCGGTATCATTCACCTGGTGCGCGGTCTGCATGTGCTCGTGCCGCGCAACATGACGCAGGCCGCGGGATTCTACAACACCCTGCTGCAAGCCGACGATCCCGCGATTCTGGTGGAAGTGTTGAATGGCTACCGTTTGAAGGAGATGCTGCCGGAGAACATCGGGGAATTCACGCTCCCGCTCGGTGTGCCGGAGATTCTGCGGGCGGGCAGTGATCTCACCATCGTCACCTATGGCGCCTGTTGCCGGCTGGTGTTGGAAGCTGCGGAACGGCTGCACGCCGTCAATGTCGAAGCCGAGGTGATCGACGTGCGCTCGCTGCTGCCGTTCGATCTGCCCGGCATGATCGGCGCCTCGCTGCAAAAGACCAATCGCATTCTCTTCGTCGATGAAGATGTCCCGGGCGGCACCACCGCCTACATGCTGCAGGAAGTGCTGGAACGCCAGGGTGGTTACCGCTGGCTGGATTCGCCGCCGCGCACACTGCCGGGCCAGCCGCATCGTCCCGCCTACGGCTCGGACGGTGATTACTGGTCGAAGCCCAATGTCGAAACGATTTTTGCCGCCGCGTATGCTTTGATGCACGAGGCGGATCCGCGGCGCTATCCCGCGATTTTTTGACAGGGGTGCCGGCCGGCAGGAGCCCGCCAGCGCGAGCACGGCTTTGTTTCCCAACCAGCAAAATGCCATTCCGCCGCAGCGCCTCCGCGAGGCTGCGCCCGGGCAGGGACCGGCGGATTTCATTGCGAGGGCGAGAGTCCCTGCGTGAGCTGGGTGATGCGCTCCTGGAACATGTGTTCGGGCATGCGGCAGGGCAGCCCACCCTCCTGCAGGTCACACCTTCCCCACAACAAACACTCAATTGAACAAATTCGGCTGCCGTCCTCGGGCTTGTCCTGCAGATCGAGCAGCGGCAGGATGGCGCGCACGCCGCGGCTCTGATACTTGGCCGGCGCGCCGAGCAAATGGCGTTGCACCATGCGCCGGAAACGGCCATGATTTTCGGATTGCGCCGGCAGCAGCTCCTCCGGCCGGCGCAGGCGCACTGCCCGCTGCAGGCGGGAGTCATCGTTCAGATAACCCCAAAACTCCAGCCGCAGGCGCAGCAGATCCTGCGTGGCAATTTGCAGCGACAACCCCTCCCGGATTTCGCGATAATCGTGCACGCAATTGAGAATCAATTTGGGTGAGAGCGCATTGATGATCCGGAAAAAGCGCAGCGCGTCGCGCACGCTGTGCTCGCGCAGACTGCGCCCGATTGCGGTGAGCAGGCGCTGATCCTGCAGATGGGTGGGATCCCGGGAACGGTCGAGCAGCGCCAGCACTTTGGGCGAATCCTGAAAAGAGCGGCGCAGCAGGCGAAAGACGGCAACTTTGAGAAAGTTGTAACATTCCTGAATCGAGGTCGGCTCGGGCGTGGCGACCACGATCTGGACGTCGCCGGCGTTGAACAAATCCACCTCATTGAAAGACGAACCGGCGCCGATGTCGACGATCACGAAATCCGCGGGGAGCTGGCGCAGATGACGGATGATTTTGAGCTTTTCGTTGTATTCGAGGTTGGCGAAACCGGCGCTGCCAGCCGCGCCGCAGATCAATTGCACGCCCGGTAGTGGCGAGTCAAGCAGAATGTCCGCGAGATTTCTGCAGTGGCGGCTGATGAAATCATGCAGCGTGCGCGCCGGCAAGTCGATGCCCATCAGGGTGTGCAAATTGGCGCCCCCCAGATCGGCATCCACCAAAACCACACTGGCCTGGAGCTGCTGCAACACCAGCGCCAGGCTGGCACTCACCACGGTTTTCCCCACCCCGCCTTTGCCCCCTGCAACGGTGATGATGCGCAACGGCCGGTGTGATGAAGCCCGGTGGTGCTCGGAGACCGGATTCGTTTCTGGAGGGGAAAGGGGCATAATTCGCTCGGTACCGGTGCAAGACCAATTTGTAACGGAATAATTACAGACAGCTTTTCCGCAATGCGTAGCTTGTGTCTGATTGAAAACGTTCCTGCCGCGGCCGGGTCCTCCAAAGCGGCACGCCTCGTGATCCGGGGAATGGGCGGCAGCGGCCGAGCGGTTGCAGAAACAATCGTTGAAAAGCCGGTGATTTCGACGGGACACCCGCTCCGCAACATGTCTGTGCAAGCTGGCACCAGCTCCACCACCCGGCTGGTCACCACCGCGGACCGGCGTCGCGGTTGATGACCCATTATTGCGAATCAGGCGACTCCAGGAAATAGCGCAGGGGCAGGCGTGCAAAATCGATGGGGGAGGGCAGGGTGAAAGGCGAGAACCACGGTTTGACCGGTTCCAGCGAGGCATAAATGAAACCGTTTTTGATCTCGAATGACATCGAGCGCACGTTCCACTTCGTCTTGAGCAGCAGCCGCATGTTTTGAATGCCGCGATCGGTGCCCTTGGGGTCGAGCGCCTGCAGCAGGTTCTCCGCCACTTTGTTTTCGATCTTGGTGATATTGAGCCGGCCGCTCAAATTGTGCACGAGCTGGTCCGGCGAGGTGCCGCTGCCCTGCAGCCGAAAGTCGGCGGAAAGGCGCGAGCCTTTTTCGAAGCGCGCGGTCAGCGGCCGCAGCCGCGAGATGTCGATGGAGGAAATCTGCAGCGTGGTGGCATAGCTCAGTTGTCCGGGTGAGCCGTCGCCCAGGCCCACCAGCACATTGCCGAGGAAATTGCCATCGAGAAACTTCATGCGAATCTGCGGCAGATCGAAGCGGGAGTTGGCCAGGCGCACCTCCGCGGCAATGTCCTCGAGCCGGTAGCCCATCACCTCCAGGCGGGCAATGGAGAAATGCGAACGCGGCGTGTCCGGCGCAGGCACGGGCTGGCGCAACATCTCATACAGCAGCAACGATTCGCCGGCATCGGCCAGTGCTCCGGCGGGCAGCCCGTCATCCGCCTGCAGCGTAATCTTCGTCTCCCGGCCCTGCAAGCGGGAAGTGTAGCGCTGGGCAAAATGCAACTCGGCATCGAGATCATGAAGCGCCAGCAGCGTGTCAACGGCCACTTCGCAATCTTGAAGCTGCAGGAAACCGTCGATCCGGGCGGGTTGCGGCGCAAACGGGTCATCGGGCAACAACTGCTCAATCGTCACCCTGCCATGGACTTTGCCGGCAAAGGAGACGCCCGCGGCCGGCGCAATCGCCGGCTGCGCCTGCGGGGTGAGCGCCACCTCGGTTTTCACCTGCATGGCATTCGCCAGGAATCTGCCCTGAACCTGGTACCTCCCGTCCAGACGCCAGGCGGGAATTTCGAACCGTCCCTCGCGCACCGCGAAGTCATCCGTGCCCGCCACCAGCACGCCACGCACCCGCGTTTCCGGCAAGGGCGCTTTCAGGTAATCCGGCAGACGCGGTGCGGCACAGCGTGCTTGAAATTCTCCGAAGGCGGCCGCGGGAGTGAGCGACCAGCGCGTGTCGAGCTGCACGTCTTTCATGTAGAGGCCGAGCGTGCTGTCTTCGTAAACAGCATCCGTTGTTTGCACCGTGAATTCGCCGCGATAGTCCATCTCGCCGTTCGCCAGGGTCTCGCTCTGCAGCCAGCCCGCCAGCCTGGCCGTGCCGGCGATGTGCGGCGCCGGGAAAAGCGAATCGCCCAGCAGATGGTGTGGCAGCAGGGCGATGATTTTCGCCAGATCCAGCGTGCCTTCACTCAGGTTCACCCGCAAAGCCGATTTTTTGATCTGGTAATCGACGTTGAAGCGTGCGCTGCCCGCTCCAAAGCGGAGGTGGCCGTCGGTGAGCTGCGCGTGCGTGAAGTCCGGGGAGAGCGCCAGTTGTGCCGTGGTGCTGAGATGATCGGCGGGAATGTCTCCCGCATCATCGCTGGTGAGATAGGTGAGCGGCTCGTTGCGCAAATGCAGGGCACAGGTGAGATTGCGCAGACTCGGGCCGCGCAGCGTGAAATCGCCGCTGAGACGGCCGCGCAGGCTGTCGGCGGTGAAGGCCGCCAGCTCGAGATTTGAGATCTCGAGGCCGGCCGCGAGCGCAAAATCATTCGCGGCCTGCCCCGCCGCTAGCCGGGAGGGGCGTGCGGGTTGCAAATGGATATTGCCGTTGATCCGCGCACCGGCAAAATTTTCGACAGCCAGGGCTGCCCTCGCGGCTGTGGGAAGCTGATCCGCGTTCAATTCGGCGGTGAGCGTCACGCTGGCGGGGCCGGTCTGCAGCACCGTCATCGAATCGAGTGGCAGCACCAGGGAGGCAAAATCGGTGTTGGCTGACAAAGAGGCGCCGGCGGAATCGGGCCGGGTGGCATAGCTCAGGCGCAGCCGGCCGTGCTCGAGGCCGAACCGGGTGCGGCGGTCGCGATAGCTCAAATCCCTCCCCGCCAGCGTAAAGTTGATCTGCACATTGCCCGCGGCACCGCTGATTTCTGTGCCGGAAAAATCCAGCAAGCCGGCGGCCTCGATATTCGCCAGTGCCGGCAGGAGTTGCGTGCCGGGATGGATACGCACGAGCTGCAGCAGGCGGGCCAGCTCCAGCCGGCCGCGTGTGATCTGCACAGCCCAGCGGGGGCTTTCCTGCTCTCGAGTCATGCTGAGCTGCGCCGCCACTTGTTCCTCGCCGGCGAGCATGAGTTGAAACTCCGGTACCGTGATCCGGCCGGTGGCAAAATTGACCGCAGCCTGCGTGTGCAGGCCGAGCATGGGCAGGGAAAACGCCGGTTGCTTCGCCATCCGGATGGCGCGGGGCGTGACCGTGACCGCCGCGGTGAGGCTCAGTGAATCGCGGTTGACGAGCCGGCCACGAATTTCCGCTGCCAGCGCGGTGCGCAGCGTGAGCGTGTCAGCCGAAGAAGTGGCAGTGTAAAAATAATCGAGTGTGGTGGTGCGGCAGTCGAGCGCGATTGCGGCCTGCAAATGGCCCGCGCGATCGACGGCCAAATCGCTGAGGGTGAGATCGAATGGCGCAAGAGTGACGCGCTGGCTGGTGCTGTCGGTGGCCAACTGCGCGGTGATCGCGATGCCGGTGAGCGCCAACGATTTGAGCGCGAGCCCGACCGGCAGGGCGGTGGCGGCGGTGTCCGTCGCGGGCGCGGCGCTGGAATCGGCAAAGGCCGCCAGCAGCTCATCGAGATTGCTCGCGCCGTCGGGAGGGCGGAGGTAAAAAAGCCGCGGCTGCACAATCGCGATGCCGTCGATCTCCAGCCGGCGTTGCAACAGTGAAAGGAAGCGATAGGAAAACTCGATCCGTGCGATGGCCAGCGGTGCGGGCGCGTCCCCGGCTTTCATGGCTGCCAGCGTGACCCCCTCCAGCGTGAAGCCCGAGAAGAGATTGAAGCGCAACCGGCCGACCGCGAGGCGCACGCCGTAGTTCTCCGCCAGGGTTGTGATCAAAATCTCCTTCAACCGCTCCGCGGGGTAGCGTATCCGCAAATACACCGTTGCGCCGGCGGCGAGCAACAGCACCGCGAGCAGCAGGAAGAGCAGAATTCGGGCGAGGCGCTTCACTGCCGGTTTCTGGTTTGGCGGTCACGCGCGAGATTCCATTTCACCCAGTCCGTTTGCTCGTCCCGGTCGGTGGTTTTGAACGAACCGGTCGATTTCACCCGGCCGTCCCTGCCGATGGTGATCTGCTGCATGTTGCGCACGAGGTACACCCACTCATCGAGGGTGATCTGCGTGGGGCCGGGCACCTGGTGCGGGCCTTCGATCCGGCGGGGGCCCGACTGTGCCGCGCCGATGGTTTGCGGCGTGAGGGTGTTCATCTTCTCCGGCGCATTGCTGATTTTCACCTCGCCGGTGTAGACCTTGAGCTGGGTTTCCTGGCGGGTGGAATCGTGGTTGAGGCGGAAAACCGTGCCGGTGATGGCCGCGCCGGCAAAATCCGAGGAGACTTCAAAGGTCGAATTGGCATCGACGGATTTGACCTTGCCCCAAATGTCGCCCTGCTCGAGATTAATCTTGGTTTCGAGCTTTTTCTCCCGGGTTTCCTCATACAGCTTGATGATGTCGATGGTGGTCTTGGGCGCCAGCCGGATGATATCGATTTCCGCAAGCTGCATTTCCGCACGCGATTGCAGCAGCGTGCGCACCCGGTCGCCACTGTAGACGTTGGTCTTGTATTGCGCGCGAATCCAGTCCGGATCCTGCAACTGTTTTTTCTTGACGTCCCCTTCGACCAGTGTGAACAACCCTTTTTGGGTGTCATCGCGTTTGCGCCGCACGGACCAGGGGCGTGCGGCCAGTGCCATGCAGACGGTCAACAACAGAAAAAGGGCAGCAACGGACAGAAGAATTCTCTTGTGCATGTTTGCTTCCTCGAGTTTGATGCATCACGTGGGGATCGACCGTGGCTGCTGCCGTAAATGCCTTCCTGTGCCGGAGGTCAGCCAGTGAGCCAGCGGGCTGCCGGTTCATGAGCCGGGCAAAAGCGACTGGTATTTTACAATTCTTTTGTTTAAACGCAAGCTTCTCGTCGTTGCCCGCCGGCCGCATTTTGGGGTTCGATGTGATCGGCCGTTTTCAACTGTAACAAAGGTGACCCCGACGGGCATCGCTTGGAAACACTTCCCCCGCGAAAAGACACTCCCACGAAATGGCCTTTTCCGTGGGAGTTGTTTCGCGGCCGAATTTTGTTGCCGCAATTTTGACGGAGAAGGAGGAGCGCTTCTTACCGCCAGTCGCCGGTCAAACCAAAGCTTGCCCAATAAGCCGGATGGCGGTTGTGATAATCGCGCACGAAGCGCTGCGCTTGGCGCAGGGCCTCGGCTTTGCTGGCGCCGGCGGCAAGGTAACGATAGAAACGTTTGACCGTGATGGCGGTGGCGAGATCATCGACGGTCCACAGGCTCGCGATCAGCGCGGGGGTTCCGGCGAAGAGAAAGGCGCGCGCCAGACCGATCACCTCATCGCCACCCGTTACCCGGGCCAGGCCGGTTTCGCAGGCGGAGAGCATGACAAGATAGGTGCGCAGCCGGAGGTTGAAAATTTCATGCGCCTCCAGACGGCCATCATCTCCGCCGGCGCTCGGTGCCAGCAGCAATGCCGAGAACAGCGGATTGCGCTCATCATACACGCCGTGGCAGGACAGGTGCACGAGATTGGCGCGCGCCAGCCCGGCAGTCAGCGCCGCCGGCGTGGCCGCCGCACGGGTGTAGCTCTCGATGTCACCAAAGGTGAATTGCAGGCTCTCGATCTCCTTGGCGGCGAAGGGCAGATCATATTTGGCCTCGCCGACCGCGGGATTGCCGAGCGCCAGCACGCGATAGTTGCGGCGGGCTTCGGCGAGAATCTGCCCGCCCTTGCGATGACAGAAACCCAGCACCGTCGCGCTCGGCGCCAGCGCCAGGGCATGGGTGTCGATGAGATAGGTGCTGTCCGCTCTTTGCAGCGCGGCGAAGGGCACATAGTGCAGCGGGCCGTGCGGCACGATGAGGAGCTGGCGGGCTGCTTGCAGCAGCGGTGCAATCGGCAGGATGAGCTTGTCATACAGCTGCCGGCTGAAGCCTTCAACCGAGGCGCGCTTGGTGATGGCCTTGCGCAACTGCAGGATCAAATCACTCAGGCCGGCGCGCTCCAACGGCGTGGTCACCGCGCGCACCTGTTGCCGGTCGACCACCCAGCTCACCAGCCGGTCCTTCGCAAAAAAATACTCCACCAGCGCCACGCTGTCGGGCAGCAGGCCCTGCACCGATGACACCGGCATCGGCTCGACACTCACCAGATCCGCCAGCTCGGGATTGGCGGTTTTCATTTCCACCAGCAGGTCCGCGTAAGCCTTTTGCAGGCCGGCCAGCGAGTCTTGCAGCGCTGCCAGCGTCGCGCGCTCCCTGGGATCATCAGAGGAGGGATTTTGCTGCAATGCCGAAATGCGGGCGTGTGTGAAGCTGATCTGATCGAGCAGTTTCGTGCGCCGTGCCAAAAATTCCTCCCCGGCGCCGGCCTGCCAGTCCCCGGCGCTGTTGGCGAGCAGATCGGCAAAGCTGCGGGATTTGGCGCGCTCGGCGAACTGCAGCGCCTCGGCTTCGCGCTTCATGCCCAGCAGCAGCAACACCGCCTCTTCGTAGATTTCGCTTTTGTCGTCGATGAAACCGCTGCGGAATTCCTCCACCTTGATCCGGGCGCTTTGGCGCTCCAGGCCCGCGATGGCGCGCTGATAGAAAGCCAGCGCCGCGGCCGGCTCATCGGCCTGCTGCGCCAGTCGCGCGAGCTGCCACAGGCAGCGCCATTGCCATTCCTCCAGCGCGATCTCTTCGGCTTTGGTGAGTGCGTGCTGCAGGGAGCGGCGTGCCGTCCCCTTTTGGCCGCGTTCCAGTTGCAGCATGCCGCGGGTGTAGAGCGCCTGCACCAGCGCCCGTTGATCCCCCAGTTTGGCGGCCAGCGCCTCGGCCTGGTTCAAATAATGCAGCGCCGAGTCACTCTGGCCCAGGGCATGATACACCCGGCCGAGGTTGTTGCAATCGTACAGCAGGCCGCGCTCAAATTGGAATTGCTGGTCGATGCTGCGCGCCTGCAGGAAACTGGTGAGCGCCGGTTGAAACTGCTTTTGTTGAATGTAAACCAGACCGAGATTTTTGTAGACCGTGGCCTGCTCGCGTTTTGCCTCCACCGGCTTTTCCTCCTCCCAGGCCAGGGCGAGCTGCAGAGCATGTTTTTCCGCCTCCAGCGCCTGTTCGAGTTCTCCCAGGCTCATGAGAATCAGGCCGCGGGCATTGTGGCCGCGAATGTCGAGGGCGGGATCGCGCAGGGCGGCCGTGAGCTTGAGAACCTGCTGCTGGTGGCGCAGCGCATTCTGATAGTCGCCGTTGAGCCACTCGCTTTCCGCCAGTGACTGCAATGCGGCGGCGAGATTGGCGGTGTCCGCGAGCGCCGTGAAGGTGTCCACTGCCTGTTGCAGCCGTGGCAGGGCCTCGCGATAGGCTGCCAGGCGGGTGAAGGCGATGCCCGTCAATTGTTGCGCCACGGCCAGGGCGCGTTTTTCCGCGGCGGTGTTTGCCGGTGAAACGGCGGTAAACTCCCGAATGGCGTGCTGCAGCCAGGCCAGCGCCTGGTTGTAGCGATCGGCTTCCAGCGCCAGTTTGCCGAGCAGGGTCTGCACCAGCAGGCGTGGCAGCGGCTGGCGTTGTTCCGCCAGCAGCCGGGCGGACTGTTCCGCCCAGTGCGTCGCTGCCGCATAGTCGTTGCGTGCCTGCGCAATCTTGGCCAGCTCGAATTGCGCGCCGGCTTGGGCCATGACATTGTTGGTCTGCTCCGCGAGCGCGAGGTTTTTTCGCTCCGCGGCTTCGGCCGCGGCATAATCCTTCAACTCGCGGCGCCAGACCGAGAGATTGCGATAACTGCGCGCCATCTGTCGCTGGTCGCCGGCCGCCAGTGCCTGCGCCAGGATGCGTTCTTCAATCGCGCAGGCCGTGACAAAATCCCGGCCCGCCACCGCGCTCTCCTTGATGCGCTCTTCCAGACGCTGCACGTATTCCTGCCGGCCGAGCTGTTGTGCCATGGTCAGGGCGGACTGGTAGTAGCGCAGCGCCTCGGTGTAATCGCCCTGCTGCCGCGCCTGCGTTCCCTTGGCCACGGTGAAATCCAGGCGGCTGGCGGCAAACTGGTTTTTCTCGGCAGTGGTCATGCCGGCGAATCCGACCAGCTCGAAGGCGGCCCAGGCAGGGGATTGCGGATGGTGTTCCCGCACCGCGGCCTGCGCCACGGCAAGCGCGGTGATGGCCGGTTCGGCTTTGAGTGCCGCATAGAACGCCGCGAGAAACGTCGCGCGTGCCTCGGGTGATACGCGCCATTGGGTGCGCACCAGGGAGGGCGTGCCGCAATAAATCAGGCAGCGCTCGAGGGCGATCAGTTCCTCGCCGCTTTGCGTGCCGTCGAACGCAAAGGCGGTATTGGGCAACACCACCAGGCTGGCGGCCAAATCCAGCTCGAACATGCGATGCAGCGGAAAGAGCACGGTGGCGGGCAACCCGCCCGGCTGCTGGCTCACCAGCAGGCGCAGCCCGGAGGACAGGGGATGCGCCGGCTCTGCCAGGAACTGGTGATTGATTTGCAGAATGCCGGCGCTTTGCACGGCCTGCCGCGCTTCACCCGTGCGCCAGTCCTCACCCTGCCGCACCTGCACACCGTTTGCCGCCGCAAGCGGCACCGGTGATCCGCCCTCTGTGGCATCTTGCAGCACCAGAATGTTGCCCGCGTTGAGATTCTTGTTGAGCTGGGCATAGCTGAAGGCCGCCAGGCTCGCCACCTTGGTAAAGCCGAAGAGATCACGCGCGGTTTGTCCCCGGTAGGAAAGCGCGCCGAACGGCAAATAGTGCAGGCAATCATCCGGTATGATGATCAGGTTGGAATAGTCTGCCAGCGCCGGAACGCCCGCCAGCAGCAATTCCCCCAAAGCCGTGGCCAGCGCCAGGCGCTCGGGTTTCTGCTCGAGCAGCGCCTGGCGAAACTGCTGCACACGCTGGCGCATCTCTGCCCGCGTGAGGGGCAGGCGCGTTTGCGTCAATCCGGTTTTGTTGAGACACCATATGATGGTCTCTTTTTCCCCGACAAAGTAGGAGAGCACGGCAGTGGTTGCCTCGAGCGAGTCCTGCACGGTGCGCAACGCCACGGTTTGCACGCTGAAGAAGCTTGCAAGCTGGGGATTTTCCGCCAGCGCCCGGGCGATGACCTGGCGGTACTCGTCCTCGGCCTGTGCCAGCCCGGCACGCACGCGCGCCAGTTCCTTGGGGCGTTGCGGCTCCTCCGCTTCCAGTTTGCGCAATTCGCCGCGCAGGCTGCTGATTTTGCGCTGCAGGAAGGGCGCCTCGCCGCCGCCTTCGCCCCACAGCAGGCGGTGGCGCTGACGTTTGGGCGCGAGATAGCGCATCGCCACGAGATGGGCAAAGGCCTGCGCGCGGCGGCGTTCGCTGAGCTCCAGCGCCGCGCGGCTGTCGCCCTCGCCGGCGAGCAAAAGGATGGCGTCTTCATAAAGCTCGCGCTGTTCCTGTGCCTGGGACAGGCGCTGCTCGATGCCCTCCGGAATGATGGGCAGGCCCTCGAGAATGTCGAGGGCGCTGAAATACCATTCGCGTGCCGATTTTTGTGCCAGCCCGCCGCTCCCGGTCTGCGGGCCGCGCCACAGTCTTGCCAGCGTGCCCAGGGCATGCTCGACGCGCCAGGTCAACTCCGGCAGATTTTTCTCAATGCTCAATTCATGCGCCGCCTCGAGATGCGGCAGCGCGGCGGGATAATCCTGCGCCAGCACGAACAGGCTGGCGAGGTTGCGGCGCACGATCACCTCTTCCGCGAACAGCCGGCGGTTGCCGGCCAGCGCCAGGGCGGTGTCAAAAGCGGCTGCCGCCTGCGCGAGATGCGCGAGTGCATTCCAGGTGGCGCGAAAATGTTGCTCCAGGCCGCTGCGGCTGTTGTCCACTGCCACCTGCGGCGCCTCATCCGCGCCGCTCAGGCTCCGTTGTGCTGCGTTGTAATGCAGGCTGCCGAGTAAATTGAAGATGGCCACTTTCTGGCGCGGTTCGACCAGCGCGGCCTCCTCGATTTCCGGCCGCAGCAGGCGCGCCCGTTGTTCGATGACCCGCAGCAGGGAATCGGCGCGGCGGGCGGGTTGGCCGGGCTGCAACGCGACACTCCCGAGGTTGATCAAATTGACGATCTTGCCGGCGGGGATTTGGTAGCGCTGGCAAACTTGAAACGAAGCTTCGAAACAGGCCAGTGCCTTGTCGAAAGCATGCCGGCTGTACCATAAGCTGCCCAGGTTGTTGAGCGCGATGGCTTCGCCGGGCCGGTCTTGGCGCTGGCGCGCGGCTGCGACTTTTTGCTCATAAGCCGCCAGGGCCTCGGGCAGTTCCTTGCGCGCCTCATGGCTGGCGCCGATGATGGAGAAGAGCAGCGCTTTTTCCTGTTCGCGCGTCAGACCCTCGGTGCTGGATTCGCCGAATTGATCGGCATGCATCCAAAACACCGGCAGCCCCAGGAGCTTGATTTCGAACTTGCTCTTCCGGGGTCTGGGAAAGCCGCTGTCCCCGCGTTGCCGCAGCAGCGCCAGGGAACTGTCGCTCTTTTGAATCGCCTCCTCGGTCTCTTCGTTTTGCAAATGATTGTGCGCGAGGTTGCGCAGCACCAGCGCCTGATTGTGGTTGCGATATTCGCGCCGGCCGGCAGCCAGCACCGCGTTGTAATATTCATTGGAAGATTCATGATCTCCCAGATCCTCGTAGACCAGCGCCAGCCGGTTGAGATTGCGCAGTTCGCCGTCGGCATCGCGCAGGCTGCGGCACAGCGCGACAGCCTCCTTCAGGAAAAAAACCGCCTGCTGCGGGCGGCCGCTCACCCAGGCACATTGTCCCGCCCGCTCGTAAATCACCGCCTTCTGCCGCGGGGAGACGAAGCTGCTGTCATATTGCAGTTTGATCAAATAGTAGCGCAGCGCATTCTCGAAGCCGAATTCGCCGAGATTGTAGTAGTTGTTGGCGAGATTGAGCGCGAGATTGGCCTCGGTGAGCGGCGCCGCCTTCTCATCATTGACCGCGATGCCGGTGGTCAGCACGTCGATGGCTTTTTCATACCAGCGTGCCGGCGGCCGCGGCTTTTGCAGGGTGAGGGCGCGCACGGCATTGTCCAGCAAGCGCGGCGCGGCCAGCGTGATCTTCTCGAAAAAGCCCTTCTTGCGCCGGCGTTCCTGCTGTTCGAGGTTCTCGATGGCCTCGTAATTGAAACCCAGGGTGAGATAGGCCGGCACCAGGCGGTAATTGATCGCCAGGCTGCGTTCGATCAGGGCGCAGGAGCGGCGCAGCAGGCCCACGTCGTTTTCGCCCTGGTAGGAATAAGCCAGCCCCAGGCTGTAGAGCAGGATGTCGTTGTCCGGTGTGGCGGCATTGCGGCGTTCGTATTCCGCCACCGCCTCCGCGATGTTCTCCAACCGGTGCATGGCCTCCAGATACCCGCGATGCGCCTCGAGATGGGAGGGATCATACTCGCGCGCCTGGCGAAAGAGGGCGAGCGCCAGCTCGGCATCACGGCCGCGCAGCAGCACCCGGCCGCGTGCGATCAGCGCCGCCACCAGCTCGGCGCGCGCCTGCGCAAAGACGCTTTGATCACTGCCACGGCGGTCACGCCGGCGCATTGCCTCAAAAACTTGTGAGGCGCCGGGCAGCTCGTGATCCGCCAAATGCAGCCGCAGCAGCGCCAGGGACACGCGATCCGCGAGATTCTGCAGGTAGGGCCCGTGCGGCGTTGCCAGCCGCGCCAGCAAATCGTGATATTCGTTGGTGGCGAGCGCAAGCTCGCCTTCGCGCGCGAGCTGTTGTGCGAGATGGAAGCGCGCCGTCAGGCTGACTTCCGGCCGGGTGGCGTACCTCTGACTCAGCAATTGGTAGGTGGCGAGTGTGTCTCGGCCGGCATGCGAAAGCGCGAGCTGCACCAGCCGCTCGCACGCTTCCGCCTGCCAGTGCCACTGCTCCGGAAACAGGGTGACAATTTTAAGATAGGCCTCTTCGGCCGCGGCCAGGCGCCGGCTGTGCGCCAGGGCCTCGCCCGCCTGCAGCAGGGCCTGAAAACAATACTCGCGCTGTTCGGGATAATCGCGGGCTATGGCAAGCAAATGATCGACCGCGGCGTCACGCTGATTTTGCCGGAGCAGCAGCCGGCCGAGTGCCAGCCGGCTGCGCGCCTGCACTTCGGGCCAGCTTTGCCTGCGCTGCGTGATTTCGCTCAGGAGTTGCACATCGCCGCGTGCCGCCGCCAGCTCCACCTCCGCCAGCGCCGCCGCTTCCTCCCGCCGCGCATCCTCCTGCAACACCACACTCCAGATCGCCAGCGCCTGAATCGTGTCGCCCAGCGCCAGGAAACGCCGCCCCATTTCGACGGCGGCATGATGGATTTGCCGCGTGGAATCCGGAAAGTCGAAGGCAATGGCCGCGAGCGTGAGAATCGCCAGCTCGTGATCCGGCAGGCGGCGCGCGAAGGCGATGCTTTCGCCCGGGGCGGGATAGCGCGCCAGCATGCCGCTTTCCGGAATGCGCCACAGGTCGAGATTGCCGTAGTGATCGGCGGCGTAATAAATCGCGTGATCGCTGCCCCAATGCGGAAACAGCGCGCCCTCGCCGCCGGGCGTGATTTGCAGTTCGCGCGGCACCATGAGCGGCCGGCCGGAGTCATCGCGAACCTGCACCAGGCGCAGATGCGTGCCCGCCTGCGGCGCGGTGGTTTCCGTGCGCTGCACCACCAGCATGTCGCCCCGCGGCGACCAGCTCGGAAAACGGTTGTCGCCCACAAAAGTCACCTGTCGCGGCGGTTCGGTGGCACCGCCATCCGCCGCCACGATGAAAACCTGCCTGCCGGAATGACCCGCCACCGGCGCCACCACCGCCAGGTATCTGCCGTCCGGAGACCACGCCGCCTCGCTGCCGGCCACCTCGCGCAGCGGATGGCTGACTTTGGTTTTGAGATGATAAAGCCACAGCTTTTCCCTGCCACTCGCGCCGCGGCTGAAGGCAATCATGCGGCCATCCGGCGAAAAGACGGGCGACGCTTCGCGCTCGAAGTTGTTCGTCAGGCGCGTGAGCTTGCCCGGCGCCAGGCGATCCTGCTGCTCTGTCACGCGCAACAAAAAGAGGTCGCCCTCGGCATCATCGCGCCGCGAGAGGAAGACGATGAACTTGCCGTCCGGGGACCAGGCCGGGCTGTAGTCATCGCTGGTGTGTGTGGTGAGCGGCACCGATTGGCCGCCGGCAGCAGGCTTGGCCCAGAGATCGTAGTTTTTGTTGCTGCGCGAAACATACACCAACCAGCGGCCGTCGGGCGAGAGCGCCGGCATGATGTCCGCCTCGGGGTGGGAAGTCATGGGATGCGGTTCGAGCAGCACCTCGCGGCCCTCCGGCTGACTGCCGGCAGGGGGGAAGGGCGCAAGGGGGGGAGTTTGGGAAAACAAAGAGGTGCAAAAGATCGCGAGGAAGAGGAAAACAACCATATGGGATCCCAGCCTGGTGATCGAATGATGAAGCGAGGGCTCTGCGTCTGCAATTGCACGGAGAAGCGTGCCGGCGGCGGATAGCCCGGCTTGCAGCCTGAAACACGAAATCCAGCCGGCCCCGGCTCAAGCGCGGCGCGCGCCTCGCCGGAGGCCCTGCAACCGCCGTCCTTTCACTTGCGGTCAAAGAAAACCACATCCGTGCGGCGGTTCAACCGCCGTCCCTCCTCGGTGGCGTTGTCATATTTGTTGCTGATGCCGCTGCCGGTTGCCACGATTCTGGCAGCCGGCACGCCCTGCGCGATGAGATAATTGCGCAGGTATTGCGCGCGGCGGTTCGACAAATCCATGTTGTAATTCAACTCGCCGACATTGTCCGTCCAGCCCGCCAGGCGCACGGTGCGGGTCGGGGTTTTTCCCAGCTCCCGTTTGACGAAAGCAACGCAGCCGCGCAGTTGCGTTTGCGTGGCAATGTCGGAAAGGTCGAGTTTGTCGGAGTTGAACTCGAACAAAAAACGGAATTCCGAGACCACACCCTCCGCGGTCAAGCCGAGCACGATTTCCGGCAGCGTGGTGGCGGCGGTGACTGCTTCGGTTTCGAGATTGGCGAAGGTGTAGCCCGGTTTGGTCGCCGTGATGAGCAGGCGCTTGTGCACGCGCGCCGTGACACGATAGAATCCGAGTGAATCAGTGGCCGCTGCCAGCAAGCGCTCGCCGGTTTCCAAATCCGTGACTGTGACTTCCGCCTGCGGCAGGGGCGCAGCACCGGCATCGCTCACCCGGCCGGACAACGCGATGGTCGCGGCGGGCAGTGCGAAATCGGCAACGTAAAGCGTCTCCTCGCTCACCTCGATCTCCGTGCTGTCCGCCAGATGATCCGGCGCGCTGGCCATCAGGCGCCAGCGATGGGGCAGCGCGGCTTTGGCAGAGTAGAGGCCCCTGTCGTTCACCGTCACCTGCTGTGCCTGCGCGGCATGATCAAGCGGCGTGAGCAACAGCCGCGCGCCCGGCAGCGGCGTGCAGCGATCCTCCTGCATTACCCGGCCGGCGAGAAACGCGGCGGGAATGCGGTAGGAGATGAGATAACCGGAGAGCGTCACAATTTCGCGTGTGATTTCCGCAAAGATGCGGCCGAGTTCCTCGGCGCGTTTGGCGAGAAAATGGCGGCCGCCGGAGCGCGCGGCCAGCTCCACCAGAAATTCGTTGGTGTCCTTGAGAAAATCGATGGTATAAAAAACCACGCCCGCCAGCTCGGGAATCAATCTGCGAATATCCTCCCGGCTTTTCTTGCTGGCATTGTCCAGGCCGTCGGAGAGCACGATGAGGTAGCGCTGGCCGCGGGATGCCCCCGCCAGCCGGGCGCCGGCGAAGATTTCGTCATACAGGTAAGTCTTGTTGGTCAGCCTGCCGGGGCGCAGATGGCTGGTATAGCGGCGGCGCGTCTCCTCGCGGTCCCGGCTCAAACCGTGGGCCTGAATGTTCGGAATCACCTCCTCGCCGATCCTCAGTCCCGGCGAAGCGCCCTCTTCGAAGAACGCCATGGCCACCTCCACGCCCGGGCCGACGTTCAGCAGCAGCTCATGCAGCGTGTTTTTCAGGAGGGTGAGATGATCGCTCATCGAGAAGCTGTTGTCGATGCAGAGAAACAGCGAAACCTCGGCATTCTCGCTCCTGACCAGGGGCTGCACGCAGCTCAGCTCATAGCGGCTCAGGGCCGAGCGAATCTCGAAATCCTCCAACTCCAGGCCGCCCACCGGCCCGCTGGAATCGGTGACCACCACCTTCAGTTTGCCAGGCCCCACCTCCTGATAAGTGATCTCCGGCGCCGCTGCTTTTTGCGGATTGATCGTGATCTGCAATCGCTCCTGCGCATGCAAGGCCGGCACAACCCAAAGCAGCCACACCCAGGAAACAGGTTTCATGGCAGCTCCCCTTATTTTGATTCACAACCACAATTGGAACTGTCCTGCAACGTGGCAGGGTCGAATCCCGACAAGCACCCTCCCGCATACTGCTGTTGCCATCAGCCGGTGGTGTCTCGCAGCAAGAATCTTTTTGAGAACAAGGCATGGCCGTGATGCCGAACGAGAGACATGCCCTCGATCTCTTTTTAATCTGCCACGGCTTGGCCGTGGCATTCCTGTCGAGAGCCTCCACAGGGTCGCAAGATAACGCCACGGTCAAATCGTGGCGGAGCGGTTATTCCTTGCGACCCCCTGCCCTGCAGTGCAGACCGGAGATCGGCGCGCTTTTTTTCAGATCATCCGACTCAAGCGTGCATGGCCACATCACTGTTCTTTGCCTCTGATGAACTCCGATGGAAGTGAGATGTTTATAGCCAAGTGCCGTTCGCCGAAATGAAACCCCAGCGGGGTTGGGCCGTTCGCTATCACGTTAGTCTGTTACAAGACAAATCTTTGCAGAAAAAGCAAAGACTTTTTCCAACTGATAGAAGAACCCAACGAACTGTTAAAGCCTTGTCCGTTGGGTATTTCTATCCGTTGGAGATTTTCTTTTGGGTTGTGGCTCGTCCACGTTGGGGCAAGTGGCTCTCAGCAGAGAAGGCACGGAACTGATTTTGCGATTCTTTTCATCTTGTTGTCGCAAAATGGACGCAAAATTCGGATGATCCCTTTTTCATCGCGAGGCCGGGCCGTTGCAGGTGCCAAATGATACGCACGCCTCCGCATTCACGCAAGGCCTTTTCCCCGCCTCACGGCCACTGCACCACCTCGACCCGTGCATCATTGAAGCAGGCGCCGCCGCCGACCGCATTGAGCGTGTCCGGCGTCAGCGCGTTGGCGGTTTTGCCGTTGCGCGCAGCTCTGCGCCAGGCGCCTTTGGGCATCACCACCACCCCGGACCGCACCCGTGCCTGAATCCTCAAACGGCAGATCACTTCACCGTGCGCATTGAACACCCGCACCCACTCACCGCTCTGCAGGCCGCGGGCGGCGGCGTCCGCCGGATTCATTTCGAGATGGAGCCCGGGCAGATTGTATTCCGCCATCGTGCTGTTGATGGTTTTGCCGGTGGCGGGGCTGATGAGCGCCAACGCATGAACCGGATCGTTTTCCTCTGCGAGAAATTCATAAGGCCGGTCACCGAGCTGGGGCGGCACAAGGTGGATCTTCCCGTCCGCGGTGCGCGGGAAGACGCTGACGAATTGCACCGGCGCACGCCCGGGAAAATCGAAAAAGGCGATTCGCTCACGCTGCAATTGTTCCAACGAAATCTCCCGGCCCATCCCGCGGATTGCACCTGCCGCGCGCGCGAGCCAGGCGGAGGTGTCTCTCTGAAAGTCGGCCTCCGGCCAGCCCATGGCGCGGCCGAGCAGCGCGAACACCTCCTCGTTGGGCTTGGCCTCACCCACGGGGGCAATCACCGGCGCGCTGTATTGCAGCGCATAGCTGCCGTAGGCTTTTTTGATCTCGTGTTGTTCCAGAAAGGTGACGGCCGGCAGCAGCACGTCGGCGCAGGCGGCGGTGTCGGTCATCACCTGGTCGAACACAACCGTGAACAAATCCTCGCGCTGCAGGCCGGCCAGCACCGCGTTTTGATTCGGCAGGGTGGCCACCGGATTGCAGTTGTATACGAACAGCATTTTCACCGGCGGATTGTTCTCTTCCAGCAAAATCCTGCCGAGCCGGTTCATGTTGAGCACGCGCGTGTTCCACGAGTCGCCGGCGGTCATCTCGCACGCATCGAAACCGAACGCCGCACTGTTGCTGAGCGTGTAGCCGCCGCCGCGTTGGCCGAATTTGCCGAGCACCGCGGGCAGTGCGAGAATCGCCGCCGCTGCCTGGCCGCCGTTGCGGTTGCGCTCCAGCCCCCAGCCCACGCGAATCACTGCCGGCTCGCACTCCGCGTAGAGCCGCGCCACGCGCTCGATGGCCGTGGCCTCGACGCGCGCCAGCGCCGCCGCCCGTGCCAGGGTGTAAGGCTCCGCTTTTTCCAGCAATGTTGCGATGCCCACGGTGTGCGCGCGGATGAAATCCCAATTCAGCAGGCCGTGCTCGTGCCAGTAGCGAATCAGCGCAAGCGCCACGGCCAGGTCTGCGCCGGGATAAATCGGGAGATGCAAATCGATCTCACCATCCGAAAAATGGCGTACCGGATCGATCGTAATGATGTGCGCGCCGTTCGCCTTCGCTTGTTTCAAAAACGGCACGAGATGAATGTTGCTGCTTTTGGGATTGGCACCCCAGATGATGATGCAGCGGCTGGCGGGGTAATCTTCAAAGGCGACCCCGGGCATTTTGCCGTACATCCCGCCGGCCGCCTCACTGGTGGGCATGGCGCACACCGCGCGCAGCAGGCGCGAAGCCCCCAGTCTGGCGAAGAAGGCCTTGTCGCTGGTATCCTGGCCGAGCAAGCCATTCGAGCCGCCGTAGCTCACTGGCAAAATCGCCTCGCCGCCCCAGCGGCTCTGAATCTCGCGACAGGCCTGGCAGATCATCGCGATGGCCTCCTCCCAGGTGATCCGCTGGAAGCGGCCGCCGCCCTTGGCACCGCTGCGCCGCATGGGATACAACAGCCGTTCGCTGCCATGCACGCGCCTGCCAAAGTTCGCCACTTTGGCACAAATGAAACCCGCGGTGAGGGGATTCTCCTGCGAGCCGCGAATTTTGCGAATGCGGCCGTCCGTCACTTCCACCTCCAGACTGCACGTGTCCGGGCAATCCATCGGGCAAACGGAGGGCAAGATTTGCGTGGGCATGGCTGGACTCGATTGTGCTTGGTGTAAGTGATAATCGTGATCGGGCTGCGGGCTGTCCGCGATTGCGCGACCGCAAAGTAGACAACGGCGGGAGCAAAGTCAAGCAACCGCCTTCAAACGCAGGCGGCACTGAAAATTCCAGGCCGCCCGGTTTGCCGGGATCAACCGGGTTTGCAGGGTCAACAGCAGGCAAGGGTGTGATGCCTGTTTGCAAAGCGCCGCCACCGGGAAAATCTTTATCGCGACCATTCCTGCAGTGCTGCCTCATTTTGATTGAGGCCTGTGATTCCGCGCGACATTGCGGAGGAATTGCCATGCCACACGCGGCAGCCATCAGGATGGAAACGAGCTTTTGCCGTCGTGCCTTCGGACCCTGAAGGGTCTACTACAAAAGTATTTTCGCGGCAATTGCGGACAAATCGCCTTGCTTCTCCCACGAAAAAGCTTTTTTTGTGGGACTTCACTTTCATGGGCGAAGCATTTTCCCGAAAGAGCTTTTTGTGTGACTTCATTTTCGTGGGAGGTTCTGGATGACTGCTCTCAACGCCGCCCTCGCCTGCTGTGCCACCGGGGCGGAAGCGGTTACTCCTCCGCGCCTTTCACCTCTTGACAACCTGCCAAATTTCGCTATTTTCCCGGTAGCTGAAACAGCGCCCCCGCGGTCAACCACGAAGAAGGCAAGCACCCATGATGACGTTCCGGTTCCGCTCCTGGTTGTTTTGCACGCTCTTGCTTGGTCCGTCTGTCTCCTGCTTTCCCCAACTCGCCTTCCATGATTCAGTGCATGGCATCTCCTGGTCACAGGTGGAGCCGCCCAGCAGCGAAGACCTCGAAAAAAGCCAGCTTCTGCGTGAAGGCCTGGGTTATCTGATGAGCAGCTCCGGTCAGCTTTATGAATATGACGCCTTGCGGCCACAGCGCTGGCGGGCACTCCCCACACCGGGGCAGGGAAGGCGGTTGAAGCTTTATTTCGCCCTCGCCCCCGACGACATCTGGGCCACGGTCGAAGTGCCGGAAATTTACAAAGAACTGATTTATCATTGGGACGGCAAAAGCTGGTCACCCGTTTTCGACCGCAACATTTACAACAGCCGTGTCCTCTATTTCTCCTCTGCGGAAGAAGGTTGGCTGACGTGTGACTACGGCGAAATTTGGCACTATTGGCGCGGCACCTGGCAACGCGAAAAGACCGAAACCTTCCTCCATGTCGCCAACCTCATCCCCGCCCCTGACGGCAGGCTGTTCGCCTTCTGCCGGGCGCCCGAGCAGGGGGCGCTGTTGCGACGGGGGCGCCACCGCTGGGAGGTGGTGTTGACCGGCCTGCCCCCGAACTGCCAGGCCTTCGCCTTTGCCTCGCCCCGCGAGCTCTTGATTGGGCAGGAGACCCCTCTCTCTTTTTCCGCCGACACTTTGTCGCTGCACACCCTGCCGCTGTCCAACCTGCAGTTCCTGTCTGACGGCACCGGCTATGGCATCAGCTTCGATGGCAGGACGATTTATGCTCTGCACAGGAACACGCCGGTGGCATTGGTCAAAAGCCCGCTGCCAGTCACTGAGGTGCGGTTGTGGAGTCGAACGTTTTCATGGATCGTTGGCAGCGGGGGGCTGTTGCTGATGCCGACACAAGGCCAGTCGGCCCTTTTTCACGCGCCCGCACAGAACACCACCGTTTTGCCTCCCCTGGAGCTGCCGGTCACACGGGCATACGGCGTGGGCGTGTTGCAGGAAGCGGCCGGCCGGCCGCGGTGGATTTATTTTGTGGTCACCCACGCGCCCAACATTGCTCTCGCCGCTGACTTGATCTTTCCCGCCGTTGCCCCCGTGCGTCAGAAGGAACGCTTTTTCGATCATGCGCCCGCGCTCAATATCGCCGGCTCGACCGATTATCACTCCCGGCACCCCCAGCCGGTACGCGCCAACTACGATCAAGCAATTGCCACCGGAGACCTCAATGGCGATGGCCGCGACGATCTCCTGGTCACCAGCATGTACGGCCATCCCTTTGTCTACTTCAAAAGCACACGTGATTTCTATTACGATGCCACCGCTCACTCCGGCCTGAAGCAGTGGGGCTCCATTCTTAGACGCCCGATGCTGCCCCAGCTCTTCGACGCCGACAATGACGGCGATCTCGACTTGTTCATCGCCTGCCAGTACGCCAGCAATGCCTTTTTCCTCAACGACGGCCACGGCCGTTTCATGGAAGTGACCGCGGCGGCCGGCCTCACCACTCGCGGCGGCGGCATCGGCGCCTACGCCGCCGATTTCGATGGCGACGGCCGGCAGGATTTGTACCTCACGTGTGTCAACGGTCCCAATCTGCTCTACCGCAATCTCGGCCCGGACGAAAAGGGACAGCCGCGCTTCCAGGACATCAGCGCCCGCAGCGGCGATGCCTGCCGCCAGGAGATCAAGGAATCACAGGGCGCCGCCCTCGCCGATTACGACAATGACGGTGACATCGACCTCTTCGTCTGCAATCGCCTGAGCTGCAATGCCCTGCTGCAAAACGATGGCAGCGGGTTCTTCACCGACGTCACCGTCCGCGCCGGCCTGGCCGATCAGGAACAAAGCATGGGCGCCGCTTTCTTCGACGCCGATCTCGACGGCCATCTCGACCTGCTGGTCACCAACATCGGCCGCGACCGTTACTACCGCAACAATGGCGACGGCACCTACCGCGAGTTCTTCAAGAATTTCGATTGGAACCGCCCCCTCAACCTCATGGATGCCAGCAAACGCCTCGGCGGTTACAGCAGCGGGCTCGTCACCCTCGATCTCAACCGTGATCAGACGCCGGATTTGATCGTGGCCAATTATGACATGGAGGCCATGGTCTTTCGCAATCCGCCGCCGCGTGGTCGTGCCGCCCTCACCATCGCCGTGGAGGGCATTCTCAGCAACCGCTCCGCGATTGGCGCGCGTGTCCTGTTGTTTGAAACCAACCCCGCCGGCGAGGCCGGCCGTCTGGTGGGGCAGCGCCTGATCGAGTCCTGCAGCGGTTACGGCAGCAGCCCCGCCAAAACGGCGCACTTTGGGGTGGATTTCACCACGACCTATGTCGCGCGGGTCTATTTCCCCTCCGGGCTGGTGCGTGAGCTGCACGGCTTGCGCGGCGGCGGGCATCACCTGGTGACGGAGCTGAGCGGCATGGGTGCGAGCGTCATCAAAGCCAAGCGCACGCTGGCGGATTTGTTCCTGGGTTTCCGCAGCCGCGAGCGTTACCTGGTTCTGTTGCTGGGCGCGCTGATACTTTTCCTGTTGGTGAAATTCGGCAGGAAATATTGGGGCGTGGCGGCGCATGAGGTGCCGTGCCTGGTGTGGATATTCGTGCTGAGTTTTTGGAGCAGCTTGATCTTGTGGCTGGCCCGCAGTCAGCTCGTGTTCGTCCTGCGGCCGCTGGTAATCGGAACCGCCCTGACGCTGGCGGCCATGCTGGTCCTCCGCTTCCAGCGCATGCAGCGCGCACGGCCGGCCTCGCTGGAGATGCTGCAGGTGCGGCTGCATGCCTTCGATCACGGCAGCATCATTCATCAACTGCTGAACCGCCTGGCTTTTTATCTCGAAAACCTGCAGCAGGAAAGCCGGCTGCCCCCGGCCGCATGCGAAAAACTGCTGCAGATCGAACGCAACATCCGCTCCCTCCTCAAGCAGGAGATCGAGGCGATTCTGACTTATCTGTATGCCAACAGTTTCGCGCTCGAACGCGCCCATGTGCTGGAAAAGAACTGGCAGCAGTTTCGCCGCCGGCTCTCCGGCCTGCAGCGCAGCCTGCAGATTGGCGAAATGCTGCAACCGGCTCTGCTGGCGGAGCTGCGCCGCAGCCAGGAGCAAATTCGCACGGGCATCGCGGAACTGAAGCAGCGCCTGAGTGCGGAATACTATACTGATGTTCCCGCCGTGATTGCGGATTTGCTGCAACAGCGCGAAAACAGCGGCCTGGTGTTGCGACCGGTGCCGGCATTGCCCCGTGCCCGCATCGCCGCCGCCGATCTCGCCTACGTGCTCGATGAACTGGTGAGCAACAGCCTGCGCCACCTCGACGGCCGGACGCCGCAAATCACCCTCGAGCTGCGCCATGCCTATGATGAAGTTCATCTCGACGTGTGCGACAACGGGGCCGGTATTCCGCCGGATCTCTGGGAGCAGATCTTCAAACCGGGTTTCACCACCAAAGGCGGAGGCCACGGCGGCTTCGGGCTGTTTCATGTCCGGCAGCGCCTCGAAAAAGTGGGCGGCAAAATCTTCGTGGCAGAGAGCCAGCCCGGCGCCGGCACGACCATGCGCATTTGCCTGAAAGCGGAGATCTAGGATTGTGTCGGAGAAATGATCACGCCCGTGAGGCTTTTCTGCACCGCGATAATGGTCAGCCAGTTGCAGAGACGCATCGCCCGGGCGGTTCTTCAGATGACTAAACTCTTACTGCACCGCGAAGACGCCAGGAACGCAAAGAAAGATCTCGGAGTTTCTGGGGGCTTGCCGCTTTGGAAATTTCGGTTCAGCCGAGGTTGGGACATTTTCGGACGGACACGCTAGCGCGTTTCTTTTGCCTGAAGAGTCGTGATCCGCTCTGTCATGCTGCCGGCCTCCTTCCGCCCGGCAGGCCGGTGCCCAATGATGGGAAGAGTCCTGGCGGGATGACGTGAGCAGCGGCCGGTACTGCACGACAAATGCCAGGGCGTGCGGTCAACACCATCGTGATTGTCATTCAGAGGAATGTCCATGCCGCTCGCGGGACACCCATCACGATGAAAATGTAGCGCAGACATCTTGTCTGCAGGCAGGCTGGAAGCCTGCGCTACGGCATTTTTGTGGTAAGCTTGTGAAGTTCTCGCTGACCAAGTCAGGAATTCACAAGATCCTTGTGAGATGACAGAGTCAGGATGAAATTCCGCAGCCCGAATCAGAACAATGACGTTGGAAGTTTAACGCCCGATGCGATTGTACAACCGGAGAACCCCATGCCACGCAAGCGAAATTTTCCTGCCGGCTCTTGGCGTCTCGTCCGCAACTTGGTGACGACCGTTCTGTTCGCGAGCAGCGCCGCGCCCGGCCAGACCCTGTCGCTCAAGCGCCTGGACGCCTACATCGAACAGGCGCGTGTGCAATGGGAAGTACCGGGGCTGGCGGTGGCCCTGGTGCAGAATGATTCCATCATCTTTGCGAAAGGCTATGGCGCACGTGAGTTGGGCAAACCCGGCCGGGTCGATGCCCACACCCTGTTCGCGGTGGCTTCGAACACCAAAGCTTTCACCGCGGCGCTGCTCGGCCTGCTGGTGGACGCCGGCAAGCTCACCTGGGACGATCGCGTCGTGCAACACCTGCCCGGCTTTCAGATGTATGATCCCTATGTCACGCGTGAGTTGAACCTCGTCGATCTGCTCACCCACCGCAGCGGCCTGCCGGTTTTTGGCGGGGATCATTTGTGGATCGGCGCACGCCTCAGCCGCGAGGAAATCATGCGGCGGCTGCGCTTTCTTCCGCCCAGTGCGCCGTTGCGCACCAAATTTCAATATCAAAATCTGATGTACCTGGTGGCGGGCCAGATCATCCCGGCGGTCACCGACACGAGCTGGGACGACTTCATCCAGGCGCGGCTGCTTGCGCCGCTCGGCATGCGCGAAACCGTCACCAGCATCCGCTTTCTTGCCGGCCGCGACAACGTGGCGACTCCGCATGAAATGGTGGCCGGCAGGATTGCCGCGATCCCCTATGACAGCGTCGATGCCACCGGCCCGGCCGGCTCGCTCAACTCGAACGTGCTCGACATGGCGCAGTGGCTGCGGCTGAATCTCGGCAAAGGGGTGTACCGCGGCCGCCGGCTGTTGAGCGAGGCCACCGTCCGCATGCTGCATCAGATGCACATGCCCGTCCCCATCACCCCGTGGGTGGAGAAAAACCTGGGGGTACATTTTTTCGGGTATGGCCTGGGCTGGGCGATGTATGACTATCGCGGCCAGAAAGTCATGAGTCACGGCGGCGGACTCTCCGGCATGTTCTCGCTGCAAACCTGGCTGCCGGACAAAAACTTCGGCGTCGTCCTTCTCAGCAATTTTGCGCCGCATGAACTGAACGATGCGCTCACCTACCGCATCCTCGATGCCGTGCTGGGCGCACCCGAGCGCGACTGGAGTGCGGAGCTTCTGCGCCGGCGCGATGAGCAGCGCGCGCAGGAGGCCAAAGCCGAGGCGGAATTGCAAGCGCAGCGCGTTGCCGGCACGCGGCCCTCGCTGCCCCTGCAAGCCTATGCCGGCACCTATTTCGATGAATTCTCGGGCGCGGCCCAGGTGAAATTGGTCAATGGCAAACTGGTGTTCTACTACAATCCCCGTCACACCGGCGAGATGGAGCACTGGCATTATGACACCTTCCGCCTCACCTGGCAAAATCCGATCTACGACATGCCCAAAAAAGCCTTCGTGACTTTTTATCTCGACGAAACCGGGCGGGTTGAAAAACTCAAGACGGTTTTTTATGATCCGATTTATTTCAAGCGGGTGAGGGAGTAGGGAGGCGGCAGGGGTGCGGCGCCTGTTGCAACGCACGCGGGCGGGCCGGGTCACTCGCGGAAGGCAAAAACGGCTGCAAGCGGGTGCTGCTTTTCCCAACATGCAACACCCGCCGCGGTGCAACCAAATCACCGGTGCGACGATTTTCTTCCGCGCAAATGGAAATCCATGGGCAAAAAATTTTGCTGTTTTTTGCATCTCACTTTGCCAGACAATTGGGAAATCGCTCTCGAGAGGCAATCCTCATGTCCAATTTTTTCCCCATGCCGGCGTCTGACCGCTGGTATCTTGTCATCGTGATCGTTTTTGCCGCGCTGGCGTTTCTGCCGTGGTCGCGCAACCTGCACGTGGCGGGTATGGCAGTGTTCGGGTGGCTGATGGCGGGCTTGATGCTGCTGTCGCCGCTGATCGCACTCCTGCTCATCTGGCGCGAGCGCCGCAAAGGGTGAATGCGGCGAACAGGCCCCGCCCGGTGGCGAGATGCGCGGGCGCCGGGGAAAGCGGATGTGCGGCCGTCGGGAATGCCGTGCCCGGTCGCGCGATCATCCCGGCCTGTGTGTATCATGCTGCAGGCCGCTTCGCCGGTGCCGGCATGATTCGCACAAATTGCAAACGGGACTCTGTGCCGGGCGAAGGCCGACAGAATGACTTGAAAGGACCGGTTTTGACACGCAGGGAAGGGAGGGTTTGCATGACGCTTGAACGCGGCATTGTCGCTGTTTATATGCTGGCCTGCATCGTCATTGGCGTGCTGGCCTCGCGCAAGGTGCTGGCCTCCCGTGACGATTATTGGGTGGCGGGCCGCCGCATCGGCACGTGGGCAAATGCGCTGGCGATCATGGCCACCCTCGCCAGCGGCGGCTCGATCATCGGCGTGATGGGCCTGGCCTACCAGAACGGCATTCCCTATGCGCTCGCCATGTTTGCCGGCGCCGTGCTCGGCTTTCCGCTCGCCTCGCTGCTCGTGGCCAAACCGCTGCGATATTTCGGCAAATTCACCATCACCGATTTTCTCGTCTTTCGCTACCCCCATCCGCTGATGCGCTGCCTGGTGCCGCTGGTGATCGTCATCAGCTTCACGGCCTACATCGTCGCGCAAATGAAAGCCGCCGGCATCACCGCCAACGTGCTGCTCGGCATCTCCTACAACCAGGCGGTCACCGGCATGGCGCTGGTTTTCATCCTGTATGTTTCCATCGGCGGCATGCTGGCCGTCACCTGGACGGATGTGATGCAGGGCCTGCTCATGCTCGCCGTGGTCCTGCTTACTGCCGGCATGATGGTGGTCCGCGTCGGCTCGCCGGTGGCCATCATGCAGCAGGCCACCGCCGCTGCGCCCATGCTCGGTGCCGTCGCGCAGCAGCCGCTCACCGGCTACCTCGGCGCATTCGTGCTGTGGGCCGCGGCAATTCCGGTGATTCCCCACATTGTCATGCGGGTGTTCACCGCCAAAGACGCGCAGGGAGCCCGCCTTTCGCTCAACCTGGCGATGGTCGCCTACAGCGCCATGATTCTCGCAGCCGTGCTGGCGATCGTGCCGGCGGGCAAGATGCATTTCCCGGCGCTGGCGGATGCCGACACGATTTTTCTCGAAGTGATGAAGCAGGAATTTCCACCGTTGATTCGCGGCCTGGCGGTGGCGGCCGTGATGGCGGCGGTGATGTCCACCACCGATGCCCTGCTGCTCGCCTGCAGTTCGGCAGTGACGCATGATCTGTTGGGCGGGTTCCTGGCGCAGCGCTATAGTCTGAAGGCCGTCAACTGGATCTCAGTAGCGGTGGCGTGGATCATCGGTTTGCTGGCGATGTACTTTGCCTATTCCCCTCCGGCTTTGCTCACCGCGTTTTATTCCGCGGCCATCGGGCTGCTGAGCGCCGGTTTGTTCGTGCCGGTGATCGCGGGCCTGTGGTGGAAAAAGGCAACGATCGCCGGCGGGGTGGCGTCACTGCTCACCGGCAGCGTGATCTACCTGGTGGCACAATTCACGCCCGGCATGCCGCCGCTCTCCGCCATTTTGCTGGCCCTGCCCGCGAGTGCTCTCGCGATGTGGCTGTGTCGCCGTTTCACCAAGCCAAAGGAGGCGGAAATCGTCGCGGAAATTGCCCGGCTGCATCGATCCTGAATCTCGTTGCATTTTGCAAAATTGAGTGCACGCGCTCCTGCCGGAAACTTTCCGGGTGTCACGAAGCGCTTTCGCTGCATGCCGCGGCGGTTGCGGCGATATGAGCTTGCATGGTGTGCGACCGCTGTTTCCCGGTATTGCGAAGATCCACAATGGTCCCCGGATGGTCGAATGAGTCGAATGAACTCCGGCGCAAAATGTCATCCACGAAATTGTCATGAATTGTTTTGTGGGATTCGCGTTTTCGCGGGAAAACTCCCGCGGTTGGCGGGTTGCTGGCATGACACTGCGGTGAATTCTCATTCAAACGGGAGAGTGCTTTGCAAAAGATCACGCTGCTTGATGTGTTCGCCGCCCGGCAGGTGATTGCGCCTTATCTCGCGCCCACGCCGCTTTATCCCTATCCCGGTTTGCATCACCTGCTCGGCACCTCCACCTATGTCAAGCATGAGAATCATCAGCCGGTGGGCGCCTTCAAGATTCGCGGCGGCATCTATTTCATGAGCCGGCTCGCAGAGGATGAAAAACGGCGCGGCGTGGTCACCGCCAGCACCGGCAATCACGGCCAGGCCATTGCCTATGCCGGCCGGCTGTACGGAGTCCCCGTCACCATTGTCGTTCCCGCAGCGGCCAACCCGGTGAAGGTCGAGGCCATTCGCAGCCTGGGCGCCCGGCTCGTGTTTCACGGGCGCAATTTCGAGGAAGCGCGGCACTTTGCGGAGGCGCATGCCCACGCCCGCGGCAACCGCTTCATCAGCTCCGGCGATGAGCCGTGGTTGATCGCCGGCGTCGCCACCCTAACGCTGGAGATTATCGCAAGTCTGCCGGAGGTGGGAACCATCATCGTGCCGGTGGGTGGCGGCAGCGGTGCTGCCGGCTGCTGCATCGTGGCAAAGACGATCAACCCGCAGATTCGCGTCATCGGCGTGCAGGCGGAGAACGCACCGGCGGTTTATCTCTCCTGGAAATCCCGCAAAAGGGTGGAGGCGAAGATCGAAACTTTTGCGGAAGGACTGGCCACCGCCGCGCCATTCGATCTGCCGCTTGCGATTATGCTCGAGCATCTCGACGACTTCGTGCTGGTGAGTGAGGGGGAAATGCGGCAGGCGGTTCGCCTGCTGATCGAGCATACCCGCAATCTGCCGGAAGCGGCAGCCGCTGCGCCTCTCGCCGCCGCGCTCAAAATCAAAGCGACACTCGCCCCACGGCCGCTGGTCCTGGTAATGAGCGGCGGCAATATCTCCCTGCCGCAGTTGCAGGAAATTCTAGATCATCCGACTCAAGCGTACATGGCCACATGACTGTTCTTTGCATCTGATGAACTCCGATAGGAGTGAGAGGTTTATAGCCAAGTGCCGTTCGCCTAAACGAAACCCCAGCGGGGTGACATGTGTATCGTGCCTCCTCCTTGATCTCATCTTGAATTGAAGGCAAACGCCGTTACATGTCACTCCCAAAGGAATTTGAAGTTGGAGGTTTTGACAATTACTATAAACATTTCACTCCTGGCGGGGTTGGGTCGTTCGCTATCAAGTTAGGGCAAGTGGCTCTCAGTAGAGAAGGCACGGAACTGATTTTGCGATTCTTTTCATCTTGTTGCCGCAAAATGTACGCAAAATTCGGATGATCCGAAATTCTGGCAGGCATATGACGCGGTTGTGCGAATTTCGTCCCGGCTTGTGGCTCACCGAGCTGCAACTGGAGGAATTCGCCGTGCGCGGGGCGGTGATCCTCGGCAACCAGCGCGCAGCAGTGTGGGACACGCTCTCGCATCCGCGCGACCTGCAGCCGGTGGCGCAATTGCTGGCGCGCCGCGATTTCCTGCTGATTTACAGTCACGCCGATTGGGATCACGTGTGGGGAACCGCCGGCCTGCCTTTTTCCGGCAGGATGATTTGGGCGCATGAAGCTTGCCGCGCGCGCTTTGCCGGCGACGTGCCGGCTGAGCTGCAACAGAAAAAAAACGCCGAGCCGGGCAAATGGGATGAAGTTGTGCTGGTGCCACCCACGCACGTTTTCGCGAGCGCGCAGGCGCTCGATCTTGGCGGTGTCAGCTTGTGGTTGCATCATCTCCCCGGCCATACGCGCGACAGCATTGTCGGATTGCTGCCCGAGTGGGGGGTGTTGCTGGCGGGCGATGCGGTGGAAACGCCGTTTCCCCTGCTCAATGCCGGCAGCCCGCTCGACCTGTGGATGACAGCCTTGCAACGCTGGGCGGAGGACGGGCGCGTGCAACATGTGATTCCGGCGCATGGTGAAATTGGCGGCCGCGAATTGCTGCGGCAAAACCTCGCTTACCTGCGCGGTTTGCGCGAGGGCGCAACCGCCGCCCCCCCTGCCGACTTGGACCCCTTTTATCGAACCGCCCATCGTGAAAACCTGCGCCTGGCGCAGAAACTTGCTTGATTCGCAAGGAGGTGCGGAAATGAGAAAGCTGATGCTTCGGATGTCCGCGTTCTGCATGCTGTTGGTTGCTGCTCCGCTGCCGGCGCAACATCAAAACGTGCTGGTGGGCAACTTGAATTATCCCAATGAACCGTGTATTGCCATCGATCCCAATAACACCGACCGCATGGTGGCTGCCGCCAATTTGGACAACTTCTACTATTCAAACGATGCGGGATTGACATGGACTTCCGGCCGTGCGACTTCGACTTACGGCGTGTGGGGTGATCCGGTGGTGGTGGCGGATGACCAGGGCAATTTCTACTATTTTCACCTCTCGAATCCGCCCAACGGCAATTGGATCGATCGTATCGTGTGCCAAAAATCCACAGATGGCGGCCGCTCATGGTCGAGTGGAACGTTTATGGGGCTGGTGCCGATGGCCGGCAGCGCCAAAGCGCAGGACAAAGAATGGGCGGTCGTGGATCGCAACAATCACCTCTATGTCACCTGGACGCAGTTCGATCGCTACGGCAGTGCCGCTCCGCAGGACAGCTCGATCATTCGCTTCGCCAAGTCAACGGATGGCGGCGAAACCTGGTCGGAGCCGGTGCGGATCAACCAAGTTGCGGGTGATGCTATTGACAGCGATGATACCGTGGAGGGCGCGGTGCCGGCAATCGGGCCGCAGGGCGAGATCTATGTCGCGTGGGCCGGCCCGGCCGGCCTCCGGTTCGACAAATCCACCGACGGCGGGAAAACCTGGCTGGCGGACGATATTTTCATCGACGCCATGCCCGGCGGCTGGAATTTTTCCGTGCCCGGCATCTATCGCTGCAACGGTTTCCCGGTGACGGTTTGTGATTTGAGCGACGGCCCGCGGCGCGGCACGATTTACGTCAACTGGTCGGATCAGCGCAACGGCGAAAATGACACGGATATTTGGCTGGCGAAATCTCAGGATGGCGGGGCGACGTGGAGCGCGCCGATCCGGGTAAATGACGACAGCCCCGGCCGGCATCAATTTTTCACCTGGATGACGATCGATCAGGTCAATGGCACGCTCTATTTCGTCTTCTATGATCGCCGGAATTACAGCGACAACCGCACCGACGTTTTCATGGCGATGTCACGCGATGGCGGTGCCAGCTTCATCAATTTTAAAGTCAGCGAATCGCCTTTCATCCCGCGGCCGGAGATCTTTTTTGGCGATTACACCAATATCGCGGCGCACAACAACGTCGTGCGTCCGATTTGGACACGGCTCAACAATGTCGAATTGAGTTTGCTGACGGCAATCATCGACCTCGACAAGATTACGGCTGTCCGGGAGCCGCCCGCGCCGCTGTCGCAGGCGCAGACCCCAGCGCAGAATTTTCCCAATCCCTTCGCCGAGGCCACCTGTCTCTCCTTCAAATTGCACCGGCCGGCGATTCTCAGCTTGAAGATCTATGATCTGCTCGGCCGGGAAGTCGCGACCGTCATCGATCGCAAACCCTACGGCATCGGCCAGTACGTCGAGAGCTTTCACCCCCGTGACTTGGGATTGCCCAGCGGCGCTTATTACTTCGTTTTGCAGAACGGCAGCGCGGTGATGAGGAACAGGATGATCTATGTCAAGTAGGAGGGGTGTTGCAGAAGCACGTTTTCCCAAACGGCGCAACGCTGCCCCTCATTTCACAGAGCTGCGCGCGAGAAGGCCGGCATTGCCGGCTTGCTCTTTTGGGAAGGGCTCAGTGACATCCGACCCAGTCAAGCCTGTCGTGCAGCAAGTATTCTGTGCAACACAGGCGAGCGCCCTCGGCGCGTGCGCCTCCTGGCAAAGGGAGTACCATCTCACAGCAGAGAAAGCTATGCAGATGACAAGACAGGAGGCAGCGTTTGTTCCTCCAATGAGGGCTGCCCTGCACTCCGGCAAAAATATCGCTTGACACTCTCCTGCCGGCTAGATAATGTTCCTGCACGCCGCCGGCAGGAGCTTGGACCAGGCCGGAGCAGCGGGCTGAGCCTGCTGGCAGGAAAATGGGAAGGGACAAGTTGCACGGCCAAGGCCGGCCGGTTGTGACCTGCCATACTCCGCAGAAAATCGCCAGGCCCGGGTGTACCCAGATCAAAATGGGTACGCCCGGGCTTTTTGTTTTTGGGATCGCCAGGAGAGGAGTGCTGCCATGAAAAGTTTCCGCCTTGCCAGAATGCTGTTGGCGCTCATCTTGATCGGGATTGGCGCTGATCAGCAATGAGTCGTTGCGCAGTGGTCCACTGACCCGGCTGAGAACCTGCAGGTGCTGCGCAATTGTATCGCCCCCTGCATCGTTTCTGATGGTGACGGCGGTGTGATTATTGTCGGCGAGAGTTTTACGGTAAACCCCGTGCTCTATGCGCAACGCGTGGACCGGTACGGCAATATCGTGTGGGATCCCAGCCTGCGCGGCATACGAGTGACCACTGCCGGGGATGAACAAGCAGGAACACTAGTTGTGTCCGACGGCGCTGGCGGAGCCTATCTAGGCTTCAATGCGCTCACGATTGTTGGATATGGTGGCGAGCCGCCGGAGCCGATTTATTCGAGCTTTGTCCGAATACAGCGCTTTGATTCGCAAGGCAGACAACTCTTCGGTCCGGAGGGCATAACAGTCTATGACTACCCAGTTGACACTTTGGAAGGGAGACAAGACATTTATGCTCTTGTCCCGAACGACAGTGCCGGCGTCTATGTGGTCTGTGGTGACGCTCACGGGCCGGAGGGATTGAATGTCTATGTGAACTACGTTAGGCGCGATGGCCAAATAGCTTGGGAAAGTAGCATTGCACTAAATCCGGCAACGAGGAGTTTCATTCAAAAGGATTTCATCGTCTATTCTGATGGCGAGAGCGGCCTGAACATCTATTATCTTCCTGGTACGTCCTCGTTACCCCACAGATTCCGCCGCATTGACAAAAACGGGCACGTCACAGTCGACAAATTCATCGACACCGGCTTGACTGTCTTTTACCTTTTTTCCGACCTGAGGGGCGAATGTATTTTCTTCTGGCAGGATTTCAACCAATTCAACCGTTTGGATACCATTCGTTGTCAGAAGATTGATCGCAACGGAGAGAAATTATGGGGCGAGAAGCCGTTGATTGTTGATTCCGCTGGCCAACTTTCTATTCCTCTTGGGATTGGGAAATTGCCTGACGCTACCGGCGGCGCGTTTTTCGCCTATCACTCTCGTAACACCACCAGGTTGGTCAGTCTCGACGGTCACGGAATAGTTCGATTCAACAAGGCAGTGGGTAGTTTTGATGGCATGGCATGGAGCCTGCAACCGTGTATGACTTTGACCCAAAAAAGAGGCATCCTTTATGGTACTACTTATAGTTACGGTGGAGGAAAGTCCGTACACGCGATGGACTCCACCGGACAAGAGTTGTGGCCGGCTGTTATCTATACCACGCGCGAAGCATACACCGATTGGAATGGCATGGTCTCCGACGGCAACGATGGCGCTATTGTGGTCTGGTTTGAGATTCTTCCTTTGCGAGGCATATGGGCGCAGCAGGTCAATGCGAGAGGGCGATTGGGAGAAATAACAAATGTGAAGGATCCTGCGGATCAGAAGTTCTTGCCCAGGATGTTTCAACTGTTTCCCGCTTATCCCAACCCTTTTGGAGGGGCCGTTCGCATGGCATATCAAATGGCGGAAGAAGGAGTGGCCAGACTCAGTTATTGGGAGGTTCCGCTCACTGCGCCGAAGGGCAAACATCCCTCTTTCTCGCTCGGCGGCACACAAGCCAAATACGTTTTCATGTCGGGCCGTGCCGCGCCATTTGAAGTCAAGCTCAGTTCTGCCACTTTTTCCAAGGTAAACATGCTGGCCGGGAACATGGTGCAACGGGCGGTGGGTCTGGTCGAGCCGGTTTCCGGCGCGTGGCTGAATCTGCGCGTGGAAAATTTTCTGGTGCAGCATGCGGACGGCAGCTTTTCGGCAGTCGACTTTGCGGCCGCGCCCGCGGATACGGCGAAATTGACCGCCAGCGAGGCTTGGGCAGCGCTGGCCTCGGCGGATTTTATCCTGCCGGCGGACGCGGAAAGTCTGCTCGTGGTTTATGCCATTGCCGGCGAGAAGGCGACAAGCTTGTCCGACGGCAAAGCACCGCTGGCACTCACGTTTAAAGTCGAAACCATTGGCGACGCAGCGCTGACCAAAACGTCGCAGACCCTGGCATTGTCCTCCGACCAGGCCTTCAATCAGGCCGGCGTGTTGCCGGGCGTAAGCACCGGCGGTTTGCGCAAGGATTCAAGAGTAATTTTGAGAGTTTACCCGAGTCATCAAAAAGCGATGCAGAGGTGGTGGCGAGCCAGGGGCATGTTTATGATCTCAGCAACAGCACGACGGGCGCGTCATCGAAACCGCTGGCGACGTGCGCAGGGCAGGTGCCGGCGAGTTTGGTGTTGGAGCAAAACTTCCCCAATCCCTTCAATCCGGAGACGGAGATTTACTACACTCTGCCGGCAGCCGGCTCCGTGCGGGTCGCGATTTACGACATCACCGGCCGGTTGGTGATGACGCTATTCAAGGGCGAACAGCAAGCGGGCCGTGATATCATTCGTTGGCATGGGCGGGACAGTCATAGCCGGCCGGTTGGTTCCGGCGTGTATTTCTGCCGGTTGGAAACCCCCGCCGCGGTGCAGACGCGCAAGTTGATGCTCGCGAAGTAGGCGGACACAGAATGGCCGCACTCCTCTGCTGCTCCCTCAGTTCCTCGAAATCTCTTCGCAGCCGTCGAAGGCCGCCAGCGCTTCGTGCTTGCTGTCGTGCGCTTCGAACATGCGATTGAGATTGGTCAGTTGCAGCAATCGCCGGACGTTGCGGTGCACGCCGGTGAGCTTGAGTGCGCCGTTGACCGCGTGCAGTTTGCGGGCGGCGCCCACCAACACGCCGAGCAGAGTGCTGTCGAGGTATTCACACCGCGATAGATCGATCAGCAGGCGGCGCTCCCCGGCTGCGATGAAATGAAACAACTGGTGGCGCAACTCGTTGGCGAGCGCAAAATGAGTCTCGCGGCTGGGGATGCAAACGATGAGGATATTGTTTTCGTGGTTGGTTTCGCAATGCATGAAACGCCTCCGCAGAATTCTGCAAAATGGCGACCGGCGGTGCCGGCGGGTGCGTGGTTGATTGACGGATTGTGATGAAGACGCGGTTGGATACGCGTGAGGCGGGTCAAGAATCGGTGTGTAACCCCCGCCAGAATGCCACTTTAGTACCGGCGTCGCAGAAAAATGCAGAAAAAGGAAAAACGATTGCCTGTTTGCAATCACGAGCTTTTAAGAAAGTGTTGCTGCAAGGGCTTGGCCGTTGCATCGAAATCTGCAGCGTCTCCCTGAGATTAGGCGATCATTCCAGCGCCCGGAAAGAGGCTTGCCGCATGACATATGGCGTTTTCCAAATGCGTGCGTAGGAATCGTAGTCTTGTCCCCTCGTGGGACACTGTGGCAATCGCGGATTTATTGGCTTTGATAACCGCCCACCAGGAGCGGAGGCTACGAACCCGCTCACCTAATTGAAAACCACCATAAGGAGACAGGGGCTCTTCATGCAAACGAAAAGCGCAATAAGGCAACAGACGAACGGACTATTCAGCGTGAATGGACCGGCGCCATTGCCGCTCGACCTCGGCGTCGGGCAGGTCCCACGCCGCCAGGCAGGCCTCGGGCCAGGTTTTGCCCTCCTGAAATTGACGAAGCAGGGAATTGAGCTTGGCGGGTCCGTATTGCTCTTCGAGAAAACGGGCGAGGCGATAGAGGGTGAAATAGAGGGCGGCCAGCTCTTCCTGATTTTGCGCGGCGGCGAGGCGCGTTTCGAATTGGGAAAATTCCGTCACCGGCGCAGCGCGCCGGCCGGGCTTGAGATGCTCGATCTCGCCGGAGTGAAATACTGCCAGGGCTTCGCTCAACCAGCGCGGGCAGTTTCCGGCCGTGGCAGCGTCGAGCAGCGCGTGCATGATCTCGTGCCGGAGGGTGGTGGTGAGAATGCCGCGCTCACGCAGCACGCGCACCGGTTGCAGGTGGATGATGCCGTCGCGATATTGCGAAGCCAGCCACCAGGGTGAACGCGTTTGCCGGCAGAAGGCATAAGTCGTGGCGGCGAGATCGATTCGAACATGCGCCGGAGTGGGAAGCGGGTATTTTTCACCGATGGCTTGCCAGGCGGCGACGGCCAAATCCAAAACTGCGGCTGCCTCGGTTTCGCTGTGATCAGCCGGGAAGGTGACTGTCACCGGGCCGCGTGCCAGTGTGCGCCGCGGCTGCTGGTCTGCCTGCAGGCCGGCGGCGAGCAGCAGCAAGGCAGCGGCGATCAACCACCATGGCCGTGCCGGCCGGTGCATTTTATTCTTTGCCAGAGGGAAAAGACCGCCGCTAAGCCGCCCATCTTTCTTCAACGCTGCCATCGCGTTTGCCCACGATTACCAAATCCGCGATGCCGACGAACAACCCCACCTCGACCACGCCGACAATGCTCTTGAGAAGCGGCAGCAGCTTCTCCGGCTCGGCGATTTCGCCAAAAGCGCAGTCAATGATGAAATTGCCGTTGTCCGTGCGAAACGGTTTTGCCGGGCTGCCGCGCAGCAAGGTTTTGCAGCCCGTGCTGCGCAAAATCGCGGCGGTCGATTGCCAGCCGAAGGGCAGCACTTCCACCGGCAGGCGAAACCGGCCCAGCCTGGGCACCAGTTTTTTTTCATTCACGATGATGATGACCCGGTCGCTGCGCGTGGCAATGATCTTTTCACGCGTGAGCGCACCGCCCCCGCCTTTGATGAGATTGCAATCCGGATCGACTTCATCGGCGCCATCGATGGTGAGATCGATTTTTTGAAAGCCGGCGGCATCGTTGCGCAGCGGGATGCCCAGCCGTTTGGCGAGTTGTGCGGTCGCGGTGGAGCTGGGCACGCCGGTGATGCGCAAGCCCTTTTTGATTTTGTCACGCAGCGCGTGCAGGGCGAGGGCGGTGGTGCTGCCGGTGCCCAGACCGACGATCATCCTGTTTTCGACGTATTGCACCGCGGCCAGCGCGGCATTTTGTTTTTGCAGATCGGTCGAGAGACGAGGCATGTGGCGCTTTTACCGGTTAGGAATTGGAAACCCGCACTGCAGACACAATCGCTGCAGCAACAAGATCAGCGGCCAGCGCGCCAACCGCCAGCAGACTGGCCCGCTCTGTACCGCACGAAATGGCGAAGACCATGTCGCCGTCAAACGGGGTGTGCGCCGGACGAATGGCGCGCGCCAGGCCGTCTTGCGCCATCTGCGCGACCTTGGTAATTTCCACGCGGTTGAATTGTGCGTTGGTGGCGACCAGCACCAGTGTGGTGTTGCTCCAGGCATGCGCCGGCGCGAAGGGATGCGCCTGCAGATAGGCCTGGGTGTCCAGGAAGCTGCCGTCGGGCTGGCGCGCACCAGCCACGAGCATGCCGGTTTGGGGATCGACGATGTCGCCGTAAGCATTGACCACAGCCAGCACGCCGATCACCAGTTGGCCGTGACGCCAGGAGGCCATGCCCAGTCCGCCGGCCATGCTGTGCGGCACCCCGAGCACTTTTCCGACGGTGGCGCCACAGCCCGCCCCCACCGCGCCCTGACGTGACTCCGTCGTCGAAGCTTCGCAGCAGGCTTGATACGCCATCTCGGCAGTCGGCCGGACCCGGGGATCGCCAACGTGCAAATCGAAGATCACCGCCGCCGGCACGATCGGCACCCTGGCCACGCCGACATCGAAACCGACATTTTGTTCCTCCAGGTAGCGCTGGACGCCGGCCGCGGCATTCAAACCAAACGCGCTGCCGCCGGTGAAAAGAATGCCATGGACTTCCTGCACCAGGCGCACCGGTTTGAGTGCCTCGATCTCGCGCGACCCCGGCGCGGAGCCGCGCACATCGACTCCCGCAATGGCGGGAGGCGGCGGCAGGATGACGGTGCAGCCGGTGCGTGCGGCCGTGTCATGCGCATGGCCCACGCGCAGGCCGGGAACCTCACAGAGGGAAGCAGACATGCGAGCAAGACCAATCAGGAAGAGAAAGCGGTGTCGGATTACTTGACCAGCGTTGGTTTCAAACCGCGACGGAAAAATCCGGATTTCTTCGCCAGGGAATCCTCGCCCACCCCGCGGTCGCTGAAGAAGAAGAGATCACTGATCATCAGCCCGATGGAATTGCGCAGCGGTTTCCAGTTTTCGCGGTAGGCCTCGCTGTCGACGCTGGTGCCGTCCTTGTCCTTCACCACCAGCCGCACACGCTGGGGGTTCTCGCGGTTGATCATGAACGGGGAATGGGTGGTGTAGACGATTTGATTTTTGATCGCCAGGTCTTCCATGACCCTGATCAGGTCCTTTTGGCCGGCGGGGTGGAGGTGAATGCCGGCTTCATCCACCAAAAAGATGAACTCATTGGCACGCGCGTCCACGGTCTGGGCGATGAAGTTGATGTAGAAGGAGAGATACCAGCGAAAGCCCAGGCTGCGCGATTCCGGTGTATCAAACACGGTGGTGCCGTCGGAAATGTCGATGTAAAGAATGTTGCCGTTGACGTTGAGTTTGATCTCGATGGTGGGTTCCTGCGACCAGGCGCGGCGGACCTGCTGGGTGATCAGGCGGCTGGCTTCCTCGCTGGCACGGCGGCCGCGGGTGGAATCCTCGAAGATGAGCTCGGGGTTGTTGATGCCGCCGATGCGCAGCAGGTTGCGCTCGGTGCGGTAATGATCGCCGCCCTCCAGCAGGTCTTCCAGCGTGGCGCGGTTTTTGAGCAACTGGATTTCATCGAAATAAAGCAGCTTGGGCAGGGTGGCGAGAAACATGTCCTTCTCACGCAGATTGATTTCCGACTCGCCCACAAAGACGTGGTAGTCGTCGAGCGTCGGGCCGTCTTTTTTCACCAGCAGCGTTTCGCTGTCCTTGAACGCCTCGCTGAAGCGCAACAGATTGCGGCGGTTTTCCTTGGAGATTTGCGAAAACTCCAGCGCCACCTCCGGGCATTTGCCCTGATAATAGTAGTCGGAATACTGGCAGGTGAGGGTATTGTCAAATTGCGCCCCCGGGCTGAAAGCGTGCAGCGCCTTCAGGATGTTGGTTTTGCCGCTTTCGTTGGCACCGACTAGCGCGGTGATTTTGGGATCGAGAGGAAATGCGAGTTCGAAGATGGATTTGAATGCCCTTATAAAGACACGTGATATGGTCATGTGCCGCCTCAACAGGTAGGTGTTCTATAAACAACAAAGCCCGATCTCGAGTTGCCGCCGCAGATCGGGCTGAAACCTTTTTAGAAAAACCGGGTCAATTCTCCACCGCCTCCGATTCGGGCTTCTCGTCGTCGGCCGGGGGCTTGGGTTTGTATTCCGTCTTCTCCACTATCTTGCGTCCGACTTCCACGAATTCCAACCCCTCGCCGCTTTTGTCGACGCGGATCTGGCTGCCGTCGGTGAATTGCCCGCGCAGAATGTGCTCGGCGATGGGATCCTCGATGTTCTTTTGAATCACCCGTTTCAAGGGCCGCGCGCCGTACACCGGATCGAAGCCCTTTTCCGCGATGAAATCCTTGGCGCTCTCGGTCAGATTGATCACGATCTGGCGGTCGGAGACTTTCTTCAACATCTCACCCACCACGATGTCGATGATCTGATTCATGTGTTCGCGCGTCAGGCTGCGGAACACCACGATCTCATCGACGCGGTTGATGAACTCGGGGTTGAACAGCCGCTTGACCTCCTCCATGATCTTGCTTTGCATTTTGGCGTAATCGATTTCGCTCTCCTCCGTGGAGAAGCCGAAACCGCCGGCCTTCTTGATTTCGCGCGCGCCAACGTTCGAGGTCATGATCAGGATGGTGTTCTTGAAATCGACCTTGCGGCCGAGGCCGTCGGTCAGGTGGCCGTCGTCGAGGATTTGCAGGAGAATGTTGAAGACATCGGGATGCGCCTTCTCGATTTCATCGAAAAGCACCACCGAGTAGGGATGGCGCCGGACTTTTTCGGTCAACTGGCCGCCCTCCTCGTGGCCGACGTATCCGGGCGGGGCGCCGGTCAGGCGCGAGACCGCAAACTTCTCCATGAACTCCGACATGTCCAGCCGGATCAGGGCGTCCTCCTTCTCGAAGAGGTATTTGGCCAGTTCTTTGGCGAGTTGCGTCTTGCCGACACCGGTCGGGCCCAGGAAGATGAAGGAACCGATCGGCCGGGTGGGGTCCTTCAGGCCGGCACGCGTGCGCCGGATCGCCTTGCAAAGCAGGTGAATCACCTCGTCCTGCCCGACGATGCGCTTCTTGAGTTCCTCCTCCATGCCGAGGATTTTTTCGTTTTCGGACTGGGCGACTTTGCGAACCGGAATGCCGGTCATCATCGCCACCACGTCGGCAATGTCATCCTCGGTGACGGTGGCAATGACTTCCTCCTCGGTCTCCTTCCAGCGCCGCTTGGCGGCATCCAGCTTGCGGTTGAGGCGTTTTTCCTGATCGCGCAACTCCGCCGCCCGCTCGAACTCCTGGTTTTTGATCACACGGTCTTTCTCCTGGCGGACTTTCTTGATCTCGTCCTCCAGTTTGGTGATTTCCTTGGGCACGACGATATTGGCGAGATGCACGCGCGCGCCGGTTTCATCGAGCACGTCGATGGCCTTATCGGGCAGGAAGCGGTCGGTGATGTAGCGCTCGGAGAGCTTCACCGCCGCGGCGATCGCTTCGGGCGTGTAGACGACTTTGTGGTGCTGCTCGTAGCGGTCTTTCAACCCCTCGAGAATCTGGATGGTCTCCTCGGGGGTGGGCGGATCGACCATGATTTTCTGGAAACGGCGTTCGAGGGCGCCGTCTTTCTCGATGTATTGCCGGTATTCATCCAGGGTGGTGGCACCGATGCACTGCAACTCGCCGCGCGCCAGCGCCGGTTTGAACATGTTGGAGGCGTCCAGCGAGCCGCTCGCGCCGCCGGCGCCGACAATGGTGTGCAATTCGTCGATGAACAGGATCACGTCCTTGGCGCGGTAAAGTTCGTTCATGATCGCTTTCATGCGCTCTTCGAACTGGCCGCGGTACTTGGTGCCCGCCACGATGGCGCCCAGGTCGAGCGTGACCACGCGCTTGTTGTGCAGGATGCGCGGCACCTTGCGCTCGACGATGCGCAGGGCCAGGCCCTCGGCGATGGCGGTTTTGCCCACGCCCGGTTCGCCAATCAGCACGGGGTTGTTCTTCTTGCGGCGGCTGAGGATCTGCGCCACCCGTTCGATTTCGCGTTCGCGGCCAATGATCGGATCGAGCTCGTTCTTGCGTGCCAGCTCGGTGAGGTCGCGGCCGAAGTGATCGAGCGCGGGGGTTTTGGAGCGCTGCGGGTTGGCCTCCTTGCTGGAAGGCGTGCCGCGCAGGATGTTGTCGAGCTCTTCGCGCACGGCCTCGTAAGTGATGTCGAAGTTCAGCAGCACCTGGGCGGCAACCCCGTCCTTCTCCTTCACCAGCGCCAGCAGCAGGTGTTCGGTGCCGATGATGTCCGACTTGTATTTTTCCGCTTCGACATAGGCCATCTTCAGGATCTTTTCCGCCCGTTTCGTGAACGGAATGTTGCCGATGGTCATGGTTTCGCCGGTTGATTTGACGGCGTCTTCGACGGCGCGTTTGATTTCATCGAGATCGGTTCCCAGGTTCCGCAGAATCTCCACCGCAATTCCTTCCCCTTCGCGGATCAACCCCAGGAGCAGGTGTTCGGTGCCAATATAATCGTGCCCCAAGCGCAGCGCTTCCTCGCGTGAAAACTGGATGACCATCTGCACTCGGCTCGAGAAATTATTTTTCATGTAATCGACTCCCACAAGAGTAGGCTGAAGCGGTGCCCGATTTTTTCGCGGCGCAATCTACAAAGGAATTTTGCAAAAGTAAAGAGGGTTTTCCCCGCGGTTTCAGGAGTGTAATCCCAGCTTGACACGCAGCAGCGTGGCGCGCAGGACATCGCGTGCGAAGGCGCGCGCCGTGCCGCTGTGGGTCTTGCGCAAATGCCCGGGCTGCAGCATCAGGGTCAATTCATTAAGCAGAGCGAGCGGCCAGTTCTTCATCTCCGGCTGCCCGCAGTCATGCCCCAGCCGCAGCATCGAGAGCAGGTCGAGACACTCCTGGGAATTGAGCATGCGGGCGTAGCGCAGCGTGCCGTAGGCGCGCCCAATGCGGTCGAACAGAAAGTCATTGGGCGGCATCATGAGCTCGCCGCGGGTGTACTCTTCGAGCTGGTACAAGTCCTGCACCATCTCCGTCACCTCCGTCATCACTTCCATCTCGCTCTTGCCCAGCGTGAGTTGATTGGAAATTTGAAACATGTTGCCGCTTGCGGCGGTGCCTTCGCCGTAGAAGCCGCGCATCGTCATGCCGTGTTGTGCCAGCCGCCGCTTGGCCGACTCGATGCCGCCCACCAGCGCCAGCGCCGGCAGATGCATCAGCACCGACACGCGGATGCCGGTGCCGGTGTTGGTGGGGCAGGCGGTGAGATAGCCGAAGCGTTCGCTGAAGGCATAGTCGAGACGCTCGCTGAGCAGGTCGTCGAACGCACTGATGGCCTGCCACGCGTCGACAATCGCCAGCCCGGGCTGCAGGGTTTGCAGCCGCAAATGATCCTCTTCATTGATCATCAGGCTGAGCGATTCGTCGGCCGTGAGCGCGAGCAGCCGCGGCCCGGTGCGCATGATGAATGCCGGGCTGGCGAGCCGGCGTTCCACCAGCATCTCGCGATCCAGGCGCGACAGCCGCGAAAGTTCGAGACAGCGGATGGGCGTGACGAGCGGCAGGCTGGCAAGGGCCTCCCAGACTTTGGCAATGACTTGGGCTTGGCTGTTGCGATCCGCCTTGTTGGGAAAGGGATGGGCGGCGAGATTGCGTGCCAGACGAATGCGCGTGGCCAGCACGATGTTGCCGTACGGGCCGCTGCGCTGCAACCAGGAAGGGATGGTTTTGGCCAGTTCGTTGCAATAGCGCCGGGAGCTGGCGGCCGCCGTTTCCCACGTCTCCTGCGGTTTGTTGCTCTCGTGCTTCATGACGTGGCCGGCGGTGAGGGGCGGCCGGCTTGTTGTGCCGCTCGAATCGCATCGCGCAACTCGGCGGCGCGTTCGAATTTTTGCTCGCCAATAGCGCGTTCCAGTTCCTGGCGCAGGGCGGCCACATTTTTGCCGGCGGGCGGTTTGTGCGGCCGTGGCCGCCGCCCGGTGTGACGGTTGCGGCCGTGAATATTGCGCAGCAGCACTTTGAGCAACGGCTCAAATGCGGTGTAGCAGGCTGCACAGCCGAGCAGCCCGCCGGCATCAAATTCCGCCCGGGTCAGACCGCACTGCAGGCAGCGCCCATGCAGGGTGTTTTTCCCGCGCGACTTGCGGTGGCTGCCCTTCGCCGGTGCCTGCCCCAGAATGCTGTTCACCACTTTGCCGAAAAAGTCCGGCAAATTGACCGCGGCGTCGGGCAGGCCCTGTTGCTGCGCACAGGCCTGGCAGAGATAAATCTCGCTCTGTTTGCCATTCACGATTTGCCGCAAACGCACCGTGGCTTTGGCGTTGTGACAGGATTGACAGGTCATCTGTTCTGCCTTCCTCGCTGCATCGTTGCGTCGCAGAGATCCGCCGCCGTTTTCCCCTGATCCGCAACAGCCAGCGCAGCGAATATCTCAAACCGACCAACAAAAAATACGCCTCCCACGAAGCCGGGATCGCCCCCAAGAGCAACGGGTTGCGTGGGGCTGCCATCTTTGTGAAATAAAAACTCGCTTCATTGTTATTGTATGATGCCGCCTGCAAACCTGCCGCACCCGGAAGAAGCCCGGCCCTTCCTCCGCCCACCGCAGTGAAATGGCCGGTTGCAGAAAGCGGCCACCCCGGCCGGGCGTGCGGCTCCGCCTTGCCGGTGACAGGTTGTTTCATCTCCGCGCTGTGCCAAGCTCGTGCCGGTTGACATGAATGCTGCGAATTTGGCCGTCGAACAATTCCACCACGCGATCGGCGCGCGCGGCGAGGGAAAGATTGTGCGTCACGATGATGAACGTGCGCCGGTCCCGCCGGCTCAAATCCCACAGCAGTTGATGCAGGCTCTCACTTGACAAACGATCAAGATTGCCGGAGGGTTCATCGGCCAGAACGAGTCGGGGCTCGTTCATGAGCGCGCGGGCAACCGCCACCCGCTGTTGTTCGCCGCCGGAGAGTTGCCCGGGCCGGTGCCCCATGCGTGCCGCCACCCCCACATCCTGCAACAGTTGGATGGCGCGCTCCCGGGAAGCACGACCATTGCGGCCGGCGATCATGGCCGGCAACAGCACATTTTCCAGCGCAGTGAATTCCGGCAGCAGATGATGGAACTGGAAGACGAAGCCAATGAACTGGTTGCGGAAATAAGCAAGCTGGCGCTCATTGAGCCGGGACAGCGGGGTGTCACCGATGATGACTTCGCCGCTGGTGGGGCGATCCAGGGCGCCCAGCAGATGCAGCAGCGTGCTCTTGCCCACACCCGAAGCGCCGACCACGGCAACGATCTCGCCCGCGTACACGGTCAAATCCAACCCTTTGAGCACATCCAGTTGCCCGGTGGCAGTGGGGTAGGATTTGCACAGCCGGCGGGTGATGATGATGGGTTCCCTTGCGGCCATGATCTCCGGCTCACTTTCATTCATAGCGTATGGCCTGCACTGGATCGAGAGTGGCGGCACGCAACGCAGGGTAGATGGTCGCCGTGAAGGACAGCACAATGGCGGCCAGCCCCACCGCGGCAAAATCAAGCGGGCGCATCAAAATCGGCAGCGCATTGATGATGTAGACATCCGCGGGCAGCGAGAAGAATTTCCATTTGAGCTGGCTCCAGCACAGCAGATAGCCGAGCGTCAAGCCGGTGGCGGTGCCGATCACGCCGGCCACCAGCCCCTGCAGCATGAAGATGCGCATCACACTTTGATTGGTGGCGCCCATGCTCTTGAGAATGCCGATTTCCCTGGTTTTTTCCAGCACCACCATGATCAGGCTGCTGACGATGTTGAAGGCCGCCACGATGATGATCAGCGACAGAATGATGAATGCAATCCATTTCTCGAATTGCATCCAGGAGAACAGGTTTTTGTTGACCTCGAACCAGGTCTCAGTGTTGTAGGGGTATTTCAAGCGGCTTTCGATCAAGCCGGCGACCTCGTCGGCCAGGTCCATGTCCTCCAGCTTCAGTTGCAGGCCGGTCACCTTGTTGCCCAGTTCGAACAGCTTTTGCGCCTCGGGAATGCCGATGAAGGCGCAATTGGAATCATATTCGAAGATTCCGGTTTCGAAGTAGCCGGCGACGCGAAACTGCAGGGCGCGGGGCATGGCGCCGAAGCCGCTCACATTCAAACCCGCGGCAGAAAGCAGGGTTACTTTGTCGCCCGGACCGACCTCCAGCCGGTCCGCCAGCGAATAACCCAGAAGAATGCCGGGCAGCGGCCGCTCGCCCTCCTTGTCAATCAGGCCGAGGTCGAGTGTGCCGTAGTTGACATTCTTGACCAGGTCGGTCACCAGCGATTCGCGTTTGGGGTCGATACCCTTGATGATGATGCCTTCCTTGCGATCCTGGCCCTGCGCCAAAATCAGGGCCTTGTTGAAGACATAGGGCGAGGCCGCGACGATATGCGGCAGATCCTTGATTTTTTCCTCGACGGCGCGGTAATCGCTCAAACCCTGGTCATGGAAAGTCTTGACTTTGATATGAGCGTCGAAGCCAATGATGCGCGAGCGCACCTCGCTTTCGAAACCGTTCATCACCGAAAGCACGATCACCAGCGCGGCGGTGCCGATGGCCACGCCGGCAATCGAGATGTAGGTGATCAACGAGATGAATTTGACCTGGCGTTTCGAGCGCAGATAGCGCCGTGCGATGAACAGTTCGTAAAACATGCTGGCTGGTTTGCAATGATCCTGCAGTGGAAAAACTCGTCTGATGCTTTCTTGCCCGGGGTTCGACCGGCCGGCGCCCGGCGGAATCTACCTCTCCGGGCGCATCTGCGGAAACAGCAGCACGTCCCGGATCGAAGGCTGGTCGGTGAAGATCATGACCAGCCGGTCGATGCCGACGCCCAGGCCGGTGGTGGGCGGCATGCCGTACTCCAGCGCGCGCAGGAAATCCTCATCGAGTTGTTGTGCCTCCTCGTCACCGGCCTCCAGCAGGCGCTTCTGCTCCAGGAAACGCTCGCGCTGATCGATAGGGTCGTTCAATTCCGTGAAGGCGTTGCCGACCTCCTTGCCGGCCAGAAACGGCTCGAAGCGCTCCACCAGGCCGGGCTTGCTGCGATGGCGCTTGGCCAGCGGCGAGAGGGCAAGCGGATAATCGGTAATGAACACCGGCTGGATCAGCTTGGGCTCGACCTTCTCGCCGAAAATGGCATCGATGATCTTGCCTTCCCCCATGCTGGCATCGACGGCAACGCCCAGCTTGTGCGCAATGGTGCGCAGCTCGTCCAGGCTTTTGCCGAACAGCGCATAACCGGTCTCCTTTGCGATGGCATCGAGCATCGGAATCCGTGGCCAGGGCGGGGTGAGATCAATGTCCTGGCCTTGATAGGTGATGCGGCAGCCGCCGGTCAGATCCCGTGCGATTTTGCAGAACATTTCCTCGACCAAATTCGCCATGAAATGGTAATCCTGGTAGGCGATGTAGAGTTCCATCATGGTGAATTCGGGATTGTGGAAGCGGTCCATGCCCTCGTTGCGGAAATCCTTGGCGAATTCGAAGACGCCTTCGAAGCCGCCCACGATCAGACGTTTCAAATAGAGCTCGTTGGCGATGCGCAGATACAGGGTCATGTCCAGCGCGTTGTGGTGCGTAATAAAGGGGCGCGCCGAAGCACCGCCGTAAAGCGGCTGCAAGATGGGGGTTTCCACCTCGAGATAACCCCGGCCGGTAAGATATTCCCGCATGCTGGCAATGATGCGGCTGCGCTTGATGAACACCTCCCGCACCTGCGGGTTGACCGCCAGGTCGGCGTAGCGCTGGCGGTAACGAAACTCCTTGTCGGCCAGGGCATCGAAGACCATGCGTTCGCCGCCCGTCACCTTTTCTTTGGCAATCGGCAGGGGCCGCAGGGATTTCGCCAGCAGTTTGAAGCGGTCCGCCTGCACGGTGATTTCACCGGTGCGTGTCTTCACCACCTTGCCGGCCACGCCGATGATGTCGCCCAAATCCAGCAGGGGCACCAGGCGGTAGTTCTCCGCTCCGATCAAGTCTTGTTTGAGATAGAACTGCAGCCGGCCACTGGCATCCTCCAGGTGGCCGAAGGTGGCCTTGCCCATCGGCCGCAGCGCCATGATGCGGCCGCCAATCGTCACCTCTTTTTCGAACAGGGCCTCGAAGTTGTTTTTGATCTCCGCGGTGAGATGACTGCGTTGGAATTCGTGCGGAAAGGGATCGATGCCCAGTGCCTTGATTTGTTCGAATTTTTCACGGCGTGCCCGCAAAACCGTGCTGAGGTCTTCAGCGCTTTGCCGCTCCCGCTCCTGATGACTGTGGTCTTGAATGTCGTTCATAAAGTCCGTGTTGATTTTTTCCCGTGGTGGCTTTTTGCGGTTTCCCCCCCCCAACCGTTTGCCAGCTCGGTTTGATCCTTGGTCAATAAAATTCACGTGGGCGTGTCCAGCGCCTCCGCGAGACCGGTATAGCGACGGGGTACGCGTTTGGAGATGTTGCAGGTGACTTCGTAGGGAATCGTGCCCAAGCGTTCGCACCATTCGTAGATCGTGATTTCATCCCCGCCCTGCGGGCCCAGGAGGACGACTTCTTCGCCGCGGCGGATATCCGCCGCTTCGCCCAAGTCGACGATGATTTGATCCATGCACACCCGCCCGACCACCGGGCAGCGCCGGCCTGCCACCAGCACCTCCATATTATTGGAGAAACGGCGGTTGAAACCGTCGGCATAGCCGATGGGAATCGTCGCCAGAAAAGACGGCCGGCGGGTTTGAAAGGTTCGGCCATAGCTCACCGGGAAGTGCGCCGGCACGTGTTTGACCTGAAGCACTTGTGAACGCAGGCGCATGGCCGGCTGCAACGCGATCGCTTCGGAAGTTTCCCGGCTGGGATAGTAACCGTACATGATCACGCCGGCACGCACCATGTTGAAATAGGCTTCCGGCAGGTCGAGAATCGCGCCGCTGTTGGCCGCGTGGATCCATTGCGGTGAAATGCCGCGCTCCCGCAGACGCGTGACCGTGGCGCGAAAGGCGGCGAGCTGCTGCCGCGCATACGTTTTATCGGCCTCATCGCTGGTGGCGAGATGCGTGTAGAGGCCGGCCAGCGCCACTCCCGGCAGGCCCGCAAGGCGGAGCACAAATTCCACCGGGTCGTCCAGCACGCCCACCCGCCCCATGCCGGTGTCGATTTTGACCTGCACGGTCGCGACCGTGCCGAGCGCTTGGGCGCGCCGGGAGATGATTTGCGCGAGATCGAAGTCATAAACCGTCATCATCAGATCGTGATGCAGAAAAACCTCGATCTGCTGCTCGAACAGGCCGCCAAACACCAGTACCGGCACGCGGATGCCATGCTGGCGCAGCACGATGCCCTCCTCGGGCAGGGCCACACCAAGCTGACAGGCGCCGGCACGCAATGCAGCGTGTGCCACCGGCAGGCTGCCGTGGCCATAACCGTCGGCTTTGACCACGGCCATAACCGCCGCCGGATGCACGCGGCTGCAGATGCGGCGCATGTTGGCTGCCACCGCCTGCAGGTCGATATCCGCAACGGTTGGCCGTTGGCGGGCAAAGGGTTCACGTGGGGGAAAGTCGACCGCGGCACGGCCGGCAGGCCAGGTAGGCAGCTTACCCATCATGAGACTTTCGCTGGTGAGAAAATATCATCAGCCGCGGTGGTTGCTGCAGAAGGATACTCCGCGATGGTCTCCACTGGGACAACTAATCTTCGATTTCCAGCTCTTCCAGCAACTCGGCGCCGCCCTTCTTGTTGGCGCGCATGCCCATCAGATAGGCCTTGATGAACTCGTCCAGATCCCCGTCCATCACCGCCTGGACATTGCCGGTGCTCACGCCCGTGCGATGATCCTTGACCAGGTTGTAGGGATGAAAGACGTAGGAGCGAATCTGGCTGCCCCAGGCAATGTCCTTCTTGTTTTTTTCCAGCTCGCTGAATTTGGATTTCTCCTGCTCCAGCTTGAGCTGATAGAGCTTCGCCATGAGCAGCTTCATCGCCATGTCACGGTTGCGAATCTGGCTGCGTTCATTTTGGCACTGCACCACGATGCCGGTGGGCACGTGGGTGATGCGCACCGCCGACGAGGTTTTGTTGACATGCTGGCCGCCCGCGCCGCTGGCACGATAGGTGTCGATGCGCAGGTCTTTCTCCTCGATTTTGATGTCAACGTTGTTTTCCACCACCGGCAGCACGAACACCGAGGCAAAGGAAGTGTGCCGGCGTTTGTTGGCGTCGAACGGCGAGATGCGCACCAGGCGATGCACCCCGGCCTCCGCCTTGAGATAGCCATAGGCATATGGCCCGGTCACCTCGATGGTGGCATCTTTCAGGCCGGCTTCCTCTCCCGCCTGCAGGTCGATGACTTCGTACTTGAAGCCTTTGCGTTCGATCCAGCGCAGATACATGCGGTAGAGCATCTGCGTCCAGTCCTGGCTCTCGGTGCCGCCGGCGCCCGGGTGCAGCGTCAGGATGGCGTTGTTGGCGTCGTGTTCCCCCGAGAGCATGTTGCGAAACTCCAGCGCCGCCACTGCCTTCTCGAAAGCGTCCAGCTCCTTCTCGGCCTCCAGGAAAACGCTTTCGTCGCGCGCCTCCTCGGCCAATTCCAGCATGACGGCGGCGTCCTGACGTTTGCGCTCGACTTCCTGCCAGGCGCTGACCCACTCCCGCCGTGCCGCAAGCTCGCGCATTACCGCCTGTGCGCGCTCGTTGTCGTTCCAAAAATCCGGCGCGCTGCTCTTCTTTTCGAGCTCCTCAATCTCTTTCTCTTTTTTGGGAATTTCAAAGACTGTCCCGCAGGTAAACAACCCGCTGGGACATTTCCTTGAGTCTGGTGTGCAAATCTTCACGCATGAGTCTTGTTTCCTTGATGATGATAAATTTTGAACCGCTGCGAATATAGCAGAAATCGCCTAGAGATGCAAGCAGGCTTTTACCCAGGCCGTCCGGCGCAAGCATTTCAGATGACAATCACAACACATGAATGAGCGTCATTTGCGCCGCGGTCGGCAGGCAGAAAACCTGAAGGCGAACGGTGATTCTTTTCTGGTATGGAAGGTAAGACAGGAGGCGCACACAGCACGTTCTCGCGTGCTGGGATAAGAATGATCCTCTCCGGGCGCTGCTTCCGGACTAAAACTTGTCCGGCAGCATGCGAGGGCCGTGGTTGCCTGACAACGCGCCGCAACCCGAGTAGGGAACGCCATTCCTAGGCTCGTGGCGGATTGCTGCCATGCCAGGTCGCGATGCTGCCGGACTGGGGGAGGGAGGAAGGTGGGGGAGTATTTCAAATTTCCTATCAGCTTGACTATGTCTATGTCATAGCGCGGTCATCGCCGCAACCAAATCTTTTAACCGTGAAGCCGCAAAGCGCGCGAAGGATCTCTTTGTGTTCTTCATGCTTTTGCGATCAATCATGCGTTGTGATTATTCATCATTCGCTGTATGCCTGCCCTCATCAATTTGACGTTCCAGTTTGGGCACACCGGCTCAGCCAAGTTTGAAACGTTTTTGGACAGTCTTTTGCCGATGAGAACATGACAATTCAGCCACGGCTCGGCTGTGGTTTGCGGATTGGACCCTCGTAAAGTCTCATGCAAAGGCCAAACCGCTGCTGACCTCATCAGATGAACGGTTGCGTAAAAACAACCACACCCGTGTTGAGGGCGCAGCACTGGTTTTGGGCGTGCTGTCACCTGCCGTCCAACAGCCGGCGCCGGGCGGGATTCTCTGGATGCTTGCCGGCACTGCATGAATGGGCAGGGAGGAACCTGCTGCTTTGCAAACGAAGTGCGCAGGTTGCATGAGCCGAAAAAACACTCAGGCGCCACGCCAAACAACCTCGCGCGGTTGGGCAGCGAGCGACCGCGAACGCAGGCCGAAGGTCGGTGTGCCGTCTGGCTTGAGGGCAGGCTTGTTCGTGGTGCTTGTTGATCAGCGTGTTCCCGGAGTGCCGGTGTTTGCCCACAGCCGGGTCGCGATCAGCTTGGAGGCCAGTTTCCATCTGAATTGGCACCGAAGTGACCCAAGCCATGGGGAACGCAGATCGGACTGTTGATCCCTTGGTAGCGTGTGGAGTAGCGTAGGCCTCACTGTCTGAGGACAAGATGAGGTCTGCGCTACGTCCCCACGCGTGACTGAGTCATTACTTTGACCGTGGCGCTCATTTGCCCAGCGGGTGTTGCATGAAAAATTGCGCAGGCAAAGTTGTCATCACTTGCGCCAGGATTAAACCATTGATTCGCATTAATAGAGCGTTACCCTGATTTGGGGGAGCGGCTCTCAAGAGGTCATGTACGCGAATCTCATGGAAGATCAGGCAACCTGCCGGGATTTTCACAAGAGCTTTGGGAATGACAGTGGGGGCGGATATACCTGCAAAGCAATAGCACATGAGTTTTTGTCGCCTTGCTTGCGATTGGTGCCCTCGAGTGTCACCCAGAAAGACTCCCGGAAAGCCTCGGCGAGCTGTTCAAACCCTCACAGGATTTCGTCCAAATCACGGCCCGGCACCGCGTTTTTTACAAAATTCGCCGGAATGACATGGCGCGGCACCAGGCAAATGCCCCGGGATAACTGCACACTAGTGCACATTTTCGCGAATCAAAGCCACCACTTTGCCTTGAATCGACCATGCCTGGTTCAGCGGGATCGGGGCATAGGCGTTGTTTTCGGGTTTGAGAAACACTTCATTGCCATTGCTGACAAAACGCTTGACCGTGGCTTCTTCGCCGGTGAGTGCCACCACAATATCACCATTGCGCGCCTGATTGGTCGAGCGCACGATCACGAGATCGCCCTCATAAATGCCAGCGTCGATCATGCTGTCACCCTGAACGCGCAGCGCGAAATATTCCGAGCCGTCGCTGGTCAGGTAATCCGGCACCGGCACGTAGCGCTCGACGTTTTCCTGCGCGAGAATGGGCATGCCTGCCGCGATGCGGCCGAGCACCGGAACGTTGTCCGCGTGAGTCTGGTTGGGCAAGCCCATCGGGTGCAGCACTGTGATGCTGCGCGCGGCACCGCCGCCGTGCTTGGCAATATAGCCTTTCGCCTCCAAGGCCGCCAGATGTTTGAAGATTGCATTCTTCGAGCGAATGCCCAACTCATCCGCTAGCTCTTGCATGGTGGGCGGAAATCCGCGTTTCTTCACGTCGCGCGCGATCAGCTCGAGAATGAGCTTCTGCTTCTCCGTGAGTTTTTTCATGACACATGCTCCAGGTTTTTGGTGAGATCTCCGGCATGTCAGGCGCTCAGGCATGTGGCATACCCCTCGCCGCGAGCGCTGTTTGCCGATCTCCAGTTCCAGCCACCTTATCTCCCACTGTGGAGCCCTGCTTTAAATGGTGCACCTGTCATTCTCGCAAAATGGCTCACACAAGTGCCTTGGTGTTCACTGATATTATAATCACCGGTGAACGTATTGTCAAGACATTTTTTTAAAAATTTCAACTTTTTTTTCCAGTTCGACCACAAGTGTGCACCCTGCAAGTGTCCGCCAGTTGCTCGAGCAGGTTGCAGTTTAAATCGTTGCGACTCATCATCAGTGCGACGGGCGTGTCACTGCAATTTGCAGATCAATCGTTTGAAGAGTGTCGGAGATTTCAGCGCGTGGCTTCTGCCCAAGCACTGGGAAAGTCCTGATAGTGGAAATAGCTCTTGTGTGCTGTGGGGCACCTCGCGTGATTGACAACAAAGTTTCTCCCAAATAAAAATGATGCTGATGTCGTGAATACACGGTCTGCCGCAGGGATGCCACACTCAGCAAGCCTCATGGATAAAAGGTGGTGAAGTCGACGGCAGACTTGCGGGCAATGCTTTGCCAGGAGTTGGCCCCGGCCGGGTTGACTTTTCCTTCAAGCCGGTCTATATTGCCGACCTGTGTGCAGCTCCTGGCACTGCCGGAGAAGATGAGCGTGCGCGGCATGAGGCAATCATGGGCACGTGCATCGCGACCCATTGTTGTTGCAATTCCGGCTGAACTGACGCGCAGCAACTTTGCCTTACGCCGTCCAGATTTCCCATCTCCAACCACTCAGCCACCTATGCGATTTGATCCCAAAATCAAAAACCTTTTGCATGCGCTTGTTGGTGTTCTGGCGATGCTGGCTTCCCTTTGGCTGTGGGCCGATTTGCCGGTGGCGGATTTCCTGCGGCCGGCCGTGTCCATCGATGATGTGCTGGTCAGAGCCGAACAGGCGTTTCAACAATCTCCGCTCGCCGGTTTGGCTTTGCATCGCAGCATCAACGTGGCGACCAATCCCGAGCTTGCCAGGTATGTGCAGCAAGCCGGGCTGCCGCAAGCGGCCGCTTCCTCTCTCGCGCTTGGTCGTTGGGAAATTCTCCGGCAGGGTTCTGTGCCCAGCGGGGACAACAAGAAAGACCGGGCTCTCTTCCGCGTCAATTATGATTTCACCGGCAGGTTTATCGGCACGGAGCTGCGCGACCCGCGCCGGCGCGATCTGCCCGGCGCGAGCCAGGAGCAGGCGCTGTCGCAGGCGAAGACCTATCTTGCTGCCCTGGCGTTCGATACGACCGCATTCGCACTCTCCGAAAAGAAAACCGCAGAGGACGAAGGTGTCCTCACGCATGAGTTCACTTTCCTGCGCCCTGTCGCGTTAGCCGCCGCACTGCAGGAGCGCGTGCAAGTGCGCGTGGCGGGCAACACGGTTGTCTTTTTCAATCACGAAACCATTGTGCCGGAAACGAAGCAGCCGGCCGTCGCACCCCGGCAGGGAAGTGTGCGGTTTTCGGCCGAACCGGACGCGTTCTCCGAGGGGCGATTGGAGAAAATCGCGGATATTACCGTGGGCGTTTTAATTGGCATCACATGGACGCTGGTGCTCGGCTTTTTGATCGTGACCTTCTTCAAGCGCCTGCGCCATGATGAGATCGAATTCAAACGCGCGTGGTGGTTCGGGGGACTGCTTTTTCTTGCGACGGCAGTCTCGGTCGCCGTGCCCAACTGGCAGATCGACTGGCTGGCGGTTTTTCTTGGCGGCGGGATGAGTGGCTTGTTTGTCGGGCTGAGCATCGCCATGGTCTATGCCACCGCCGACGGTGTGAGCCGTGACGTCCGGCCGGAAAAGCTGGCGGTGCTCGATCTTCTCTTCACCGGCCATTTGCGTGTGCGTGAGTTGGGGGAGGCCATACTGCGTAGCTTCTTCATCGCTGGTACCATCGCCCTGCTGCTGGCGGCGCCGGTCTGGCTGGCCTGCCTCTGGCGTCTCAGCTATGTGCATGTCGAACAGAATTTGGTCTGGTTTCTCGGCGGACCGGCCGCCATGCTGGCCGTCGTCAGCAAAAATGTCACTGCCGCCGCCTATCATGCCGTGATCTTCTTCCTGTTTTGGCCGGCCTATTTGGAATCACGCCTGCGCAGGCATGGCCCGGTTCTGGCCTTGCTGGCCCTGTCTTTTGCCCTCGCCGGTTTCTCCCTGAATTATCTGCGACCGCTGTATTTCAATCCCGTGCTCATGCTGCCCGCGGCGTTCTTGCTCGCCCGCTTCGCACTGCGCCATGACTTCTTCACATTGCTGCTCGCGTTGTTCCTCTTTGGCCTGGTGTTGGATTTGAGTTTCATCGGTATTCTGCCGCCGGCCCGAACGGGCACAGGGCCTGTGGTGTGGACCGTGCTGGCTGTGTTGTTGTTGACCACGGGTGCACTGCTGATTTATCAACCCAGGTCCGTGCAGGATTTCCGCGGCTACGTCCCGGCCTATGTCAGCCGCATTGCCGAGCGCGCACGATTTTTGAAGGAACTGGAGATCGCACACAGCGTACAGTTGCGCTTCCTGCCACAGGTGGCGCCCGATTTCCCCAACCTTGAAATTGCCAGCATCTGCCGCCCTGCGAAGGAGGTGGGTGGCGATTATTTCGATTTCATCCGCTCCGGCCCGGGCCGCCTGAGTGTCGTGGTCGGCGATGTCTCCGGCAAAGGGGTATCCGCCGCGTTTTACATGACGCTCGCCAAGGGCATCATCCAGGCGCTCGCCCGCCAGTCCCATTCGCCCAAATCGTTGCTCTGCGACATGAACACAGTTTTCTATGAGAATACCCCCAAAGAAATCTTCATCAGCTTGATCTATGGCTGTTTCGATCTTGCTGCCCGCACGCTCACTTTTGCCCGTGCGGGTCATAATCCGCTGATTCTGCACAAGGGCTTGGGTGGCGAAGTGCAACTATTGCATCCGGGCGGCCTGGCCATTGGCTTGGAACGCGGCGAGGTCTTCGCCGCCACCATCGAAGAACAGCGCCTGTCGATTCAGCGCGGCGATGTTTTCGTCTTTTACACCGACGGGATCTCCGAGGCGATGAATGCAGAGGGGGAAGAATTCGGGGAAGAGCGTTTGCGCCAGGTCATCAGCCGCCTGGGCCAGACCTCGGCGCAACAAATGCTGGATGCCATCACCCGTGAGGTATTCGATTTTATCAGTGACGCACCCCCGCACGATGATTTCACCCTGGTGGTGGTCAAAGTGGTGGGATGAGCTCGCTGCAGCGCCCGCCGAGTGTCTGACGCGGGAGGGGGTTGCGCAAGGTGCTGTCACTCCGGCGGCAGCCGGGGCACGCCCGCCCCGGCAGGTTTTCAAGACTCGTGGGGGTGCTTTCGGCTCTCCGCCAAATCCACCTCATCGGCAAAACTGTACACTTCCACCCCCAACTGTTGGGCCGCAACGTGGGCTTTGGGATCAACCATGGGCGAAATCACAATATTGCGATCGGCCTTGCGGCCATGCCGGTGCTCGTAAAATTCCTTCTTGCGCCAAAACGCGTAGATGTCGGATTTGCTCATCGAGGATTTGATCTCACACAAGATGAGAAAACCATTGTATATGATGACATCCAGTTCCACCTGTTCGGGTCTGCCAAACACCAGCCCATGTTCGTCATAATCCTGGTAGTGTTCCACCTTGATTTTGAAAGACTCTTCCAATATGGCCTTCAGGCCGTTGCGGAAGGAGGCTTCCGATTGCATCCCCCACCTGGCTCCCAATGCACCGATGCTGTGGTCGATTCTTCGCTCCAATGCCTTGATCGATGCCAGCATCTCCCGGATGACCTTTTGGTTCTCCTCCCATTTCTTCCGACTCTCCTCCTGATTCCGCTCCCACCTCCTCTCGTTCTCTTCCCACTTCTTTCGATTTTCCTCCTGACTCTGCTCCCATCTCCTCTGATTCTCTTCCCACTTCTTGTCCTGCCGTTCGCGGTCGGCTTTGAGTTCGGCTAAAATGCGATCGATGCGATCTTCCGTCCTCTCTTTCTCAGCATACTGGTCAGCCGTTATTCCCGCAACAAGGCGACGACAAGTATCATCCTCTTCGAGCAGGTGGGTCAGCTCGCTGCGGACGAGGGACTTGATTTGTTCGGTGTCATTTATTGCTGGCATGGCTGTTATCCTCGTATGGGATGCAATTTAAAAAAACGTTTTGATTCCCCCACTCAATCAGGAAAGAGGCAGGTTGCGCGTGCCGGCTATTGCATTTATTTGCCGGCAACTTAGGGGTTGTGTCGAAAAAAAGCAAGAGACGAGTTTGGCGGACCTCGAGCCGGCTGGCGGGCGGCGGCGAGAAGGCCGAAAGTCGGCGTTCAAAAAGACCACAGCCGCAGCAGCAGGAGGGCGTGGCCACACCATTGCGCCCGGCGGCTGCGCCACGACTGCGGCGCGGGCAGCAGGCGATCAAATGGCAGGGCGAGCGACAACAGCAACAGGGTGGCCAGCTCTGAGAACCCCACGATCAATTTTGCAATCAATACTTGTTTGGGGCCATGGTGCTTGCGAAAGTAGCGGCACAGGCTGCGATAGAACGCCAGGAAATTGTGTGCCACCGCCTGTTTGGCACTTTGACCGCCGACATGATAAACCCGCACTGCGGGCAGATAGTACAACTTTCCCCCGGCGGCCGCCACGTTGTGGCACAGCTCGACATCCTCGAAGTACATGAAGTAGCCTTCGTCAAAGCCCCCCGCTGCCTGGAATACTTCACGGCGCAGTGCCAGGCAGGCGCCGGCCTGCGGCACCGGCCGTTGCTCATTGTGATCCCACCAGGTCATCCGGTAGCGACCAAAACGTCTGCTTTTCGGAAACAAACGGGCCAGCCCGCTGCGCTCATAAAAAAGGGTTGCCAGCGTGGGAAGCTCACGGACGGCACCGATTTGAATGCTGCCGTCGGGATTCAAGTGTTTGGGGACACAGCCGGCGGCTGCGGGATTGGCATCCAAAAAGCCGGCCAGGGCGGCCGCCAAATCGTCATCCACCCAGGTGTCGGGATTGAGCAGCAGGAGATACCGACCCTGTGCCATTTGCACGGCGGCGTTATTGGCTGCGCCAAAGCCGCGATTTTCCGGCAGCCGCAACAGCTTGACGAAGGGGAATTCACGGGCGATCAGCTCGGCGCTGCCGTCCGCGGAGGCGTTGTCGCACACGATGATTTCATATGCCACGCCGCGGCAAAATTGCTGCAGCGAAGCCAGGCAACGCGCGATGTCGCCGCGCGAATTGTAAGTGATAATGATAATGCTGAGTGCGGGTGGCATCACAGGCACAGTGGAAATGTCCGGCGGCGATTTGAGCGGCAATTATACGCAAGCATGACGGCATTCTCAAGCACTTTTGTCGGACAAATATCTTGCTTCTCTGTGAGACTGCCGCTATATTGCCTCCCGTTTTGCGGATTCTCCCGGCCGCACTGCCAGCGGCTGGTCACCCGAACCAGGCAAATCGCGATGCAAACCCCGCCCCCGCATTATCATTTGCAGTTTTCCGACCGGCAATTTTACATCATCGGCCGCGTCCTGCTCGCGCTGTTGCTGTTCGCCGCCGCGCTGGTGGTGATGTTTTTCATGCGCAACCTGCTGGCGCCCCTGGTGATTTCGATCTTCCTCGCCTATTTGCTCGAGCCCGCAGTGGCCGCCTTGGAGAATCGCGGCCTCGACCGTGTGTGGGCGATTCTGCTGGTGTTTTTGGGTCTGGCAGCTCTCGCCGCCACGATTTTCCTTCTGCTGCGCGCCGAAATCTCCAGCGAGGTGCAAACCATTCTCGCCCATGTGCAACTCGAAGAGCCTGGGGTGCTCGTCGAGCAGATCAAGGACAAACTCCGGCAGTCGTTTCCCGGGGCCACGCAGGCGCGCATCATTGACATGATCGGCACGGTGATCCGGCACTTCTTCTTCTCCTTTTTCAAACCCGGCGTGGAAGGCGTGCTGGAACTGTTCTCCACCGTCGGCGGCCTGATTATCGTGCCGTTTCTCACCTTCTTCATTCTGAAGGACTCGCGCTCCCTGCAAAACGCCATCGTGCAGCGCATCCCCAATCGCTATTTCGAAATGTCACTCAGCCTGTTTCACAAGGCCAGCCAGCAGCTCGGCCGTTACATTCGCGGCGTTTTGCTCGACGGCGCGATTGTCGGCCTGCTGGTGATGATCGCGCTCTCCCTGCTCGATTTGCGCTACGCCGTGTTTATCGGCATGCTGGCGGGCATGGCCAATCTCATTCCCTACCTCGGCCCGGTGCTGGGCGGCATTCCCGCCATTGCGGTTTCTGTGATCGACCGCGGCAATTTCTCCGGCGTGCCGGCGGTGCTGCTGGCCTTCGCGGTGGTGAAGATCATCGATGACTTTTTGATTCAGCCCTATGTGGTTTCCAAAAGTGTGGCGTTGCATCCCGTGGTCGTGATCCTCGCCATCTACGTCGGTGGCAATCTCGCCGGCATTTTGGGCATGATCGTCGCCGTGCCGGTGGTCGCCATCATCAAAGGCAGCATCGAGATTCTGCACTGGGGATTCAGCGAGTACTACATTTTTCGCCTGCCGGAGTTTGCCTTTGCCCACAGCGAGCAATTCAAGCAGGCCAACACGGTGTCCTCCGCGCCCGCGATTGTGGCTGCCCCACCCGGCAGTCACCCGCACGCGCGCGTGGAAGCGGCTGCCACGGCGGTCCCGGTTCAATCCTCCGCGTCCTGAGCGATTTCCTGAAGCATTTTGTGCATGCGCCGTCCGGTTTTGAGCATGGGTTTGTGCCTGCTGACCGCCTTGGTCAGCCAAGCCTGTTTGAAAGCGACATTGCAGCAGGGGCCGCGCGAGACTGACGCGCCCGCCCCCCGCGCCCGGGAAAATCCGCCGCCCGTGGTGAAGGATGCGATGGCGGCGGGAGCCGCGCGTGCCGCTCTGCCGGCTTACGTGGTGGATTGTGACCGCAACTTGATCGATCTCGCCACGCCGTTGCGGGCAATCGCCGATTCTCTCAGCGCGTTGCAGTTGCCGTACAACGCCGACAATCTGGCCGACTGCTCGGGCATTTATCATCGCACCGTGCAGGCGTTAAAAGCCCGCTGCCCGAACATTGCGACGCCGGAAGCCGGCCGTGCCCGCAGCGTCGAAGCCATTGCCCGCTGGTATGCCGAGCGCCGCGAGTTAATCGTGATTCACGATCCGCTGGCGCAGGCGGAATTGATCAAGCCGGGCGCGGTGATGTTTTATGGCCGTGAGCGGCGCGTGCACCGCAAACTCGAACCAACGCACGCCCTCGCGGCGGTCGATCATCTCGGCATTGTGGTCTCGGTGGAACGCGATGCCGAAGGCAGGCTGCTTTCCTATCAGCTCTTTCATGGCCGTGTGCCGGGCAAGCCCGCTGCCATCACCAACTCCCACCGGCGCCGGCCCTCCCGGCCCACCTTCCCGCCGTTTGGCAACGGCGAACAGCACTGGATCGGCCTCGCGCGTCTGGTGAATGCCTCCTGGTATTGAACAACACTTTTTGGAAAAAAGTCATGCGGCAAGCAGCGCGCGTGTTCCCGGACGCCGTGCCTGATTGACGATGGACTTTGCCGAAATGACATCGCGAGCGTGTGGCTACACTGTTTTTATGTAATGCACCCTGGCACGGGGCGATCATCAGCCCGTCGCCATGCACAGACGGATGTTCCCGTCTGCAGCGCGTCCCAAACGGCCGCCGGGCTCCCGGACAATTGCGCCGTGCCACAGGTGATTTTTGCTGCGCAGAGGACCGTTCGCCTGCAGCAGGATAAGTTTTGCACCTTGTGCAACCGGGAAACCAACCGCAAGCCGAAAATTTGAAGCATGATTCTCCCTTATCAGCAAATTTTGCCGCGCCTGGGCCACAACATTTTTTTGGCGCCGAATGCCACGGTTATCGGCGACGTCGAGATCGGCGATGAGTGCGGTATTTGGTTTGGCACCGTGATCCGCGGCGATGTCAATTACATTCGCATCGGGCCGCGCACCAACATTCAGGATTTGTGCATGTGCCACGTCACGCTCAACAAGTGGCCGCTGATCATCGGGGAGGGCGTGACCGTTGGGCACAGTGCCATCCTGCATGGCTGTGTGATCGAGGATTATTGCCTGATCGGCATGGGTGCCAAAATTTTGGATGGCGCGCGCGTTGGGCCGCAAGCGCTGGTGGCCGCCGGCTCCCTGGTGCGGGAGGGTGTCGTTGTGCCCGCCCGCACGCTGGTGGCGGGCGTGCCGGCCGTGGTGAAACGGGCTCTCACGCCGGTGGAGATCGAGAACTTGCAGGCCTCGGCGGCGCGCTACGTTCGCTACAAAAATGAATATCTCGCGGCGGGCATCGGCCGGGTGACTTCGCAGTGAGCGGCAGACGCGGCCACCTGAGCAGCGCCCCGCGTCTTATCATTTATTGCTCACCCTGATCAAAATATGTGCAACCGTCTTGCGGCTTTGGGAATCCCGCGGCACAACGTGCTGTGAATGACCCCGTTTCAGCCTCCCTGCCTGCCCGGCAAGACTCTGCTGTTGCTTTTCTTGCCTTCGCTGCTTATTTTGCCGCGTTTTTTTATCGCAGCGCCGGGGTTTGCCGCCTCTTTCCCAACGCCCAAGAGCCAGGCCAGACAGATGGAGGCCGTCGGGACAAATTCGTCGAATGGAGCGTGCTATATGTTCCTGCCGCACGGCGGTCGCGAGTCCCGGCTTGCTCCGCCTTCTTCCGGGAGAGCGTCTCCGTCATTTTCACGACTTTTGGAAAGCGAATCGTCTTTAATGTGGAGCAGTTGTGTTGCCTCGTGGAAAGTTGTCCGGATTGCTTCTATTGATCTGCTGCGCTGCAAGTGTGATCGGGCTGCATGCCCAAACCAATGTTGTCCTGCCTTATCGCGCCGCGCCCACGGTTTTCGTCCCGGTGGATTCCGCCGCCGCGCCGCGCCGCCTGATTTCTCTCAACGGTGAGTGGCGCGCCACTGCCGAAGAGCCGGGCTTCAGTGGCACCGTCATGATTCCCGGCGCCTACGATTTTGAGGGCGTGGTGACTTTCACCCGCACCTTTCGCCTGGATCCCTCCCTGCAAAACAAAACGATGCGACTGCAGGTGCACGGCATCAACTATCTCGCGCAGATTGCGCTGAACGACGAGATCACCGGCAGCCACGAAGGCGGCTACACCCCTTTTGTCGTCGAGTTGCGCGCCGAGCGGCTCTCCTTCACCCAGGACAACACGCTCAAAATCACGGTTGACAACCGGCTGTCGCCGCGCACCACCCTCCCGGCGAAACAGCGGCCGCTGGGGTGGCGCAATGAAGGCGGTGTGATTCGTGAAATTTTTCTCGAAATCCTGCCGGAGATCCACTTTGCCACACTGCGCTTCGCCTATCAGTTGCAGCCGGCGCAGGCGCTCATCCACTTCAGCGCGCAGCTTCGCGCCCGCCGCGATCTGCCAGCGGCGCAGGCCGCCGGTTTGCGCGCCACCATTGAAGTCTGGGATTCCGCCCGGCAAAACAAGCTCGCCGCCTCTCTGCCGGTGGCATGCGACAACTGGAGCGCCGGCCGGCAGGAGGTGCAGTTGAGCTGCGTGCTGACACAACCGGCCCTGTGGGCGCCGGCCACGCCCAATCTCTACGCTCTGCGGGCCGTGCTGGCGCAGCACGACACTCTGGTCGATGAAGTTTGGCAGGAGACCGGCTTTCGCACTGTGGAAGTTTCAGGCACTGAGTTGCGTCTCAACGGGGCACCGTTGGTCTTGCACGGTGCCACCTGGATGGAGACGTACAACCATCATTCCCTGCTGCTGGCAGTGGATGATCTGAACCATGTCATTACCACGGCACAACAGCTTGGTTTGAATGCGCTGCGCGTTGCCGGCCATCCACCGCATCCGCTTTTGCCCAGCCTCTGCGATCGCGCCGGGCTGCTGTTGTTGGAGGAGCTGCCGCTGTACTATCTCACCGAGGCACATTTTCGCCAATCCAATTTTTTGACATCGGCGCAGGCGCAAGCCCGGGAATTGATCGAGCGTGACCGCTCCCATCCCAGCGTGCTGGCCTGGGGCCTGGGTGCGCTGGCGGCACCCCTGTCCACCGGTGCGCAGCAGGCGCTCGCCGAAGTCGCCGCCACCATGCGCAAGCTCGATGACCGGCCGCTTTACACCGTCACCCTGCCCGGCTGGCTGCCGCTCTGGCAGCGCCACACCGATTTCATCCTGCTCGATCGCTTCTTGCGCCGGGATTTCACGCACACCATCGCGCTCGTCAAAAATGCGACCCAACCGGTGATCCCCATCTTCGGGCAGTGGGCCAGCGAGGCGCTGGCAGCCGGCAGGTCGTCAGAGGGCGCCAGCCGTGCGGCCGCAGAGGAACTGCAGGCGGAATACTTCGCGCGCCTTTTCGAAACACTCGGACGCAGTCAGGAAAATCCCGGTTACTTCATTGCGACCCTGACCGACTGGAGCGGGCCCATGCCGGTGCTGGCTGTCGGTCCGCGCCCGCCGGCGGCGGCCGCCAATCCCCCGGCGGCCGCGGAGGTCGATCACTTTCTCACGCTCGACCATCTGCGCACCCATCCCAGTGGCTTGGTGCAGGCGGCCGGACAAAATCGTCTGGCGTTCAAAGTTGTGCAGGCGCACAACCGCAAAGATGTCAACCCGGTGGTGGTCACCAAACAGGTGGCGTCCGGCAGCTCCGGCGTTTTTCAAATCACCGGCATTTTGTTGATTCTGATTTTGCTGTATTTCATTCAGCGGGACCGGCGGTTGCAGGATAATCTGCGGCGCGTGTTCGTGCATCCGCACGGTTTCTACATCGATGTCTATGAAAACCGCAAAGTCGCACCCTTTCTTACCGTGCTGCTGGGGATGGCGGAAAGCGCGGTGCTGGCCCTGCTGTTTACGCAAGTGTGCTATGCCTTTCGCCACCAACTCATCTTTGATCATGTGCTCGATCTGTTCGTGGGCGGGCCGGCCGCCAAGGCGTTTCTTGTCTGGCTGATCTGGAATCCCGGCTGGTTTCTGCTGCTCGCCACGACGGGCTTTTTTCTCGCCGGCCTCCTGCTCGCCCTGCTCCTGCGTCTGCTCGGAGTGTTTATGGGCAGCAGCCTGACGCTGAGCCAGTACTTCACCTTTGTTTTTTGGGTGTCGGCGAATTTGCTGCTGCTGGCGCCGATCGCGCCGGTGTTTCACCGCCTGTTGTTGATGCCGGACTTCGTGCGGCCGGTGCTGTTCGTCGTGGCCTGCCTGCTGCTCTGGCTGGCCGGGCGGGCGTTTCGCGTGCTGCGTGTCATTTACATGATCAGCTTTCTGCGCACCGCTCTGCTTTGCCTGCTGGTTTTTGGCGGCTTGCTGAGCGCGCTGCTGCTGTACTATGATCAGACCCAGGCGCTCTTCGATTATGCCAAATACTATTTCGCCATGGCGAAGGCCGCGGGCTGAAGCGCGGCCGCGCCCGGCGTAATCCCTCGGTAGCGCGTGTGGCGCAGCGCAGACTTCCCTGCCCAATGCTGCCAACTTTGTCGAGGCGATAAAATCCAAAAGCCAGAACACGCAAGGATGCGAAGCCGCAGAGGCTTCACAACGAGCACCCGTTCCGCCACGGTTTGACCGTGGCTTTATCTTGCGATCCCGTGAGGGCTCTTTGCAGGAGTGCCACGGCCAAGCCGTGGCCGATCAAAAAGGGGACGGAATTGCCGCCGCGAAGATTTTTGACCGCGCAACCCACCGAGGGCATGAGGGAAAACCTGGTGGTCTGGGTGACTTTGTGGTGCTGCGGTTTGTTGTTTGGCAACTGCCGCAGAAAAACTCTTTGCAGCCTGGCGTGAGAGCTTTTGCTTTGTTTGAAAAATCAGTGACATTGGACAGGACATCTGCGCTGCCTCCCCCCACATGCAACCGAGGCATTACTGCGCGGCCAAAAATATGCTTGTATTTCAGATCACCCGCGTCTAAATTTGCGGCCGGTGCAAAACAAAAGTGACAAGACTGCAAGATGGTTGACAGCACCACGTTCCACCCATCGTCCCCGACTTCATTCACGCCGCAGCACGCGCTGAACCGGCGGGCTGTCTTGCATACCTAGGTTGGGAGTCATCGTGTATCTTTCCAAGCTCGAGATTTTCGGATTCAAATCCTTCGCCAAAAAAACCGAGTTCAAGTTTCACAACGGCATCACCGGCGTGGTGGGCCCCAATGGGTGTGGCAAGAGCAACATCGTCGATGCCATCCGCTGGGTGCTCGGCGAACAAAAAGCCGGCGTGTTGCGCAGTGAACGCATGGAGAACGTCATCTTCAACGGCAGCAAAACCCAGAAACCGTTGGGCATGGCCGAAGTCTCACTCACCATTGAAAACACCAAAAACATCCTGCCCATCGACTACTCCGAAGTGGTGATCACCCGCCGGCTGTTCCGCTCCGGGGAGAGCCAGTATCTGCTCAACAATTCCGTCTGCCGTTTGAAAGACATCATGGATTTGTTCATGGACACCGGCATGGGCGCCAATGCCTATTCGGTGATCGAGCTGGCGATGGTCGAGCAAATCCTCAATGGCAAGGCGGAGGAGCGGCGGCACATCTTCGAAGAGGCCGCGGGCGTGGGCAAATACAAGGCGCGCCGCAAGGCCGCTTTTCGCAAGCTGGAAGCCACCGCCGCGGATTTGCTGCGCCTCAATGACGTGCTCTCCGAAGTCGAGAAGAACGTGGACTCCCTCAAGCGCCAGGTGCAAAAAGCGGAGCGCTACAAAACCTACGAAAACGAGCTTAAAGAAACCGATCTTGCACTTTCGACTTTTCAGTTCTACGCCATTCAGCATGAAGGCGCGCCGTTGACCGCGGAATCGAAGCAGTTGCACGACCGCCGCGAAGAACTTTCCGCGCAGCTCGCCACCGAAGAGGCGGAGATCGAGGAAATCCGGCTGCAAGTGCTCGAACTGGAAAAGCAACTCGTGGCGCGACAGCGTGAATTCAACGCCAACAGCGAGCGCATCCAGAAGAAGGAGGAGGAGGTGCTCGTCAGCCAGGAGCGTGTGCGCGCGGTGCAGGAAAATCGCAGCCGTCTCGTGCGGGAAATCGAGGAGCTCAACAAACGCAGTGCCCTGCTGGCGGAAATGCGCACCACCCTGGCGCACAAGCTGGAGGAGATGAAAAGCACGCTGGAAACTCTGGAGGTGGAAAGCCTCACCCGCCAGCGTGAACTGGAAGCCCGCCGCCAGGCCTATCAGGGCAAGCGCCAGCAATTGCGCGAGGCGGAAGGGCAGCGTTCCACCGAGCTGGCGGCCATCAGCAATCTTCAAAAAGAGCAGGAACGCCTGCGCACGCAACTGGAATTTGGCGAGCAGCGTCGGGCACAACTGACGGCGGAACTGGCAGCCCTGCAAGGACAGCGCGGCCCGCTGGAGGCGGCGCGCGATCAACTGGCCCAGCGTGTGGCGCAGAGCCTGGCGCACCTGGATCAGCTTGGCCTGCAGAGTGAGGAGAACCAGCAGGCAGTGCAGGCCAGGCAGAGCTGGATTGCCGAGGCCAGGCAGCGCCTGCTGGAGCTGTCGGCGCAGGCACAACGCCAGCGCGATCGCGCCAGCCTGTTGCGCAAGGTGCAGGAGAGTTATGAAGACCATCCCGAAAGTGTCAAGCACCTGCTGCTGGAGGGAGGCATGCCGGAGGGCTGTCTGGGCACTTTGGGTGAGCGCATCCGGGTGGCGGAGGCGCATCGCCAGGCGGTGGAAGCGGCGCTCGGCGAAGTGGCCATGGCCCTGCTCGTCGATCATCCCGATCGTGCCTTTCATGGCATCGCCCTGTTGCGCGCGCATGAGAAAGGCGTTGCCACCTTCGTGCCGGCAGGGGCCAACGGCCTGGGCTATGAAGCCAACGGCCAATTCCCCTTCCGCGACGAGGAAATCGTGGGCTGCCTGGCGGACCTGGTGGAATGCGACGCCGAACTGCGGCCGCTGATCCACAACCTCCTGGCGGATTTTTATCTGGTGAAATCGCAGGCTGCCGCACGCCGTCTTGCCGCGCTCAAATCGCCCCGCCGCCTGACGCTGGTGACACCCAGCGGGGAATTGGTGACCAACTGGGGCCCGGTGCGCGGCGGCTCCGGAAAAACCGTCAGCTCGGTGATCGGCCGCCGTGAAGAGATCGCCGCCCTGGAACAGGAGGTCGAACGCCTCGATGAGGAGATCGACACCCTGACCGGGCAATGGGAGCTGGCGGAGCGGGAATTGCGCGAGCTGCTGGCGCAGAGCGAGCGGCTGGCGCAGCAGCGCAAGGTGGTGGAAAAAGACCGACAGCAACTCGAAATCGAATTTGGCCAGGCGGCATTTCGTGTCACCAAACTGCTCGAGGAGCTGCAGCAGCGTGAGCAGGAATTGCAGCAACTCGAGCTGAGCCAGGTGGATTTTGTCAGCCAGCTCGCCAGTGTCCAGCCGCAGTTGCAGCAGCGGGAGGCGCTGCAAGCCACCGCCGAGCAGTTCTACCGCCAACTGGCCGGGGAGATCGAGAGTCTGGAAGCCCCGCTGCAGGCCGCGGAACAAGCGGCGAGCCAGGCAGCGCTGGCGGTGGTGGAGGCGCGCGCCGAGCTGCGCAACATCGAGGCTGAAATCAACCGTCTGGAACAAAACCGCCGGGAAATCGCCGAGGCGATTCAGGATCGCCAGGAACAAATCCGGCAGGCGCAGCAGCAGGAGCAGGAACTGACGGCGCGCATCGCTGAAATTCGCGAGCAGTTGCAGGAGGATTTTGCCGAACGCAAGGAACTGGAAGACCTGGTGGCGGAGCTGGAACAAGCCTTTCGGGAGCGCAAAACCGTGGCGGAGGAGAAAGAACGCGCCCTGCGTCCGCGCCGCGCGGAACGCGATGAAATCTCCGAGAAGCTGCACCAGATCGAACTGCGGCTCTCCGAGTTGAGCATGCAGCGTGCCAATCTGTTGCGACACGCGCTGGAGAATTATGACGTCGACCTGGTGCAATATGCCGCGGCTCATCCCCCCGCCGCGGATCAGGAATGCGACGTGGCCGCCATCAGCGAGCGTGTCAACTGGCTGCGCAACCGCTTGAAGAGCATGGGCCCGGTCAACCTGCTGGCGCTCACCGACTACGAAAAGGAAAAGGAACGTTTCGACTTTCTCATCGCGCAAAAGGAAGACCTGATCAAAGCCGAGGACAATCTCAAGGAAACCATCAAGGTCATCAACGACACGGCCTATGAACGCTTCGGCAAGGTTTTCTCGCAAATCCGCGAGAATTTCATTCAGGTCTTCAAGAGCTTCTTCCCCGACGGCCTGGTGGATTTGCGGCTGGATGAGGGCGACCCGCTGGAGTGTGACATCATCATTGAAGCCAATCCCAAGGGCCGCAAGCTCGGCTCGCTCGCCCTGCTCTCCGGCGGGGAAAAGACACTGACTGCCATCTCCCTGCTGTTCGCCATCTACCTGGTCAAGCCCAGCCCCTTCTGCATTCTGGATGAGGTGGACGCCCCGCTCGATGACAACAACATCGGCCGCTTCACCAGCGCGCTGCGCAAGTTTGCCGAGAATACCCAGTTCATCTGTGTCACGCACAACAAGGGCACGATGAAAGCGGCGGACTATCTCTACGGCGTCACCATGGAAGAACACGGGGTGTCGAAAGTCGTGTCGGTCAAGTTCGAAGACGTGGACATCGGCCGGTTGACCACCAACGCCCCGGCGGCGGTCGCCGAGTTGAGCCAAAACTAGCAGTCTGCTGTCACCCTGGAGAGGCACGGGCCCTGCCATGTCCTTTGCAAACAGGCAGTGAAAAGTGGGGCATGTTGCCGGGGTGCCAGGGGCAACACAGTGAACCGCTGTGTCACAGCCTTTGCTGGCACCGCCACCTGCGCCCCGAACGCCGGTGCCGATTTGTTCTGGCTTGCGGCTGAGCTTGGCGCGCGGAAGTTCCGCCGCCGGTGCGCCCCGTGATCGCGGCCACCACTATTGCCGGCGGCGCCAACAGGCAAAAATGGACGCCGCGCTCCACGCCCTGTCACAGCAGGCATACGCGGGGCGTGGAACTTTTGCTTGCTTATCAGGGGCTGGATGGTTATTTTTGGCGACCCTAAACGCGAAGTACCCGCGCTCTGCCATAGAATGATCCATGCTGCTGCCCCGTCCGCGTGTCCGATGGTCTGTTGATCTCACCTGATGCCTCGCACGGGGACGATCCAGTTGGAATGTTTCCGTGTCACACTACCTTGACAAATTTGTCCGATTTAAAGAGCTGGTCAATACCTATCTCGAATCCTTTCTGGCGCCGGAGCGGAATGGCGGCGGTCACAGCGAGCCGGTCAGTCTTTATGACCCCATGCGTTATGCCATGGCCGGCAACGGCAAGCGCATCCGGCCGGTGTTGTTGTTGATGACGTGTGATGCGCTGGGCGGTGCGGTGGAGCAGGCCCTGCCGGCGGCGGCGGCGGTGGAGTTGATGCACAATTTCACCCTGGTGCATGATGACATCATGGACCGCGATGAGACGCGGCGCGGCCGGCCGACGGTGCACCGGAAATGGAATGTCGATGTTGCGATTTTGGCGGGGGACGGTTTGGTGGTGTTGGCCTACAAAAGCCTGCTGCAAACCCGCACGCCCCAGCTCAACCGCATTTGCGAAATTTTCACTGATGGCATACTGGAAATTTGCGAAGGGCAGGCACTGGACGCTGAGTTCGAGCAGGATGACAGCGTGACCATGGCGCGCTACGAAGCGATGATCCTGAAAAAGACGGCGCGCCTGCTCGCCCTGTGCACCCAAATCGGCGCGATGCTGGCCGGCGCGAGCGCGGAACAGATCGCGGCTTTCCGGCGCTTTGCCGAGCACCTCGGCCTGGCTTTTCAGATTCAAGATGACTTGCTCGACATCACGGTGGAGCAGGCGACGCTGGGCAAGGATTTCGGCAGCGACGTGCGGCGACACAAGCGCACTTTCCTCTACGTGCACGTCATGGAGAAGGGCGGCGCTGCGCAACGGCGGGCCTTGCGCGATTTGTTTGCCAGGCCGGTGATCAGCGAGGAGGACATTCTCGCGGCCCAGCATTTGTTCCGCAGCACCGGTGCCCTGGCCGCCGCCAGCGCCGCGGTGCAGCATCACGTCGCAGCAGCCAATCGCAACCTGGCCGCCCTGGCACCGGCGGCCGACCTGCGGGCGCTGCAGCAGTTGGTTCAGATGATTCTGCATCGGAAAGCTTAATCGCGATTTGACATGCTGGAGAAAAAAGTCCGCGTTCAGAACAAGCTAGGATTGCATGCGCGCCCGGCTGCGCTTTTGGTCAAAACCGCCAACAAGTTCAAATCCGACGTTTTTTTGACTCGCGAAAGCCAGGTGGTGAACGGCAAAAGCATCATGGGGGTGATGATGCTGGCCGCCAACTACGGCAGCGAGATTACTCTTTCTGTCAAAGGGGAAGATGAAGAAGCCGCACTTGCCGAGCTGGTCAAGCTGTTTGACGGCAAGTTCGGTGAACAATGATGCGAGGCCTGTGCACCCGTGAAAACTTCCGAGCCAGCCGCCGCCCTCACCTTGCGCGGGGTTCCCGCTTCGCCGGGTATTGCGATTGGCCGGGTGTTCCTGTTCTCCGACAAAACGCCGGTGGTGGAGCGGGAACAGCTTTCCGCCGCGGAAGTGCCCCGCGAGATTGAACGGCTGCGCCAGGCGGTGCAGCGGGCGAAACAGGAAATCGAGCAGGACCACGCCATCGCGCAGGAACAGGGTGGCGAAGACGCCGCGCGGATTTTTGAAGTCCACCATCTCATCCTCGATGACGCGGACTTCCTTGCCCGCCTGGAGAATGAAATCGCCACCAACACCGTCAATGCGGCTTTCGCCTTCCAGCATCTCATGCACGAATATGTCAGCCAATTGCTCACACACAGCACCCTTTTCAGCCATCGCGACACCGATTTCCAGGATGTGGAGCGGCGCGTGCTGCGGCATTTGCAGGGCGATCAGGGAGGATACTTGAGCAAGCTGGCCAGCGGTGCAATCGTGATCGCGGAGGACCTGCCGCCCTCGCTGGCGGTGCTGCTCAACCGCCACAACATCCGCGGTTTTGCCACCGATTTCGGCGGCGTCACCTCCCATGGCGTCATCCTGGCGCGCTCCAATGGCCTGCCCGCCGTGCTGGGCTTGCGTGAGATCACCAAACTTTGCAAGTCCGGTGACCGCGCCATCCTGGACGGCGACGAAGGTCTTGTCTTGCTCAATCCCGATGAAGCCACGCTCAACCGCTATCAGAAGCGCCAGGCCAGGCAACTGGAGGCACGCAGCCGGTTGGGACATTTGCGCAATTTGCCGGCCCGCACCCGCGATGGCCGCAACATCGAACTGGCGGCCAATTTGGAATTCGCCGATGAAGTCGGGCTGGTGCATGAAAACGGTGCGCAGGGCATCGGCCTGTTCCGCACCGAGTATCTCTATCTCGACAAGCCCGAGGCCCCTTCCGAAGAGTTGCAGTTCGAAACCTACTATCGCATCGCACAGGAGGCCCGGCCGCATCCGGTCATCATTCGCACCCTGGACCTCGGCGGGGACAAATTGCCAGCCTGCATCAAGAGCGCCTCCGAGCCCAACCCCTTTCTCGGCTGGCGTGCCATTCGCATCTGTCTGGATCAACCCGAGCTGTTCAAGACGCAACTGCGCGCGATGCTGCGCGCCAATGTGCTGGGCAACATCAAAATCCTGCTGCCCATGATCGCCGGCGTCGACGAACTCGACCGGGCTTTGGCGCTGATCGAACAGGCCAAGCGCGAGCTGGCAAAGGCCAAAAAGCCCTTCGCGCCCGACACCGAAGTGGGGGTGATGATCGAAGTGCCCGCCGCCGCGCTGATGGCGGATCAAATCGCCGAGCGTGTCTCGTTCTTGAGCATCGGCACCAATGACCTGACGCAGTATGTCATGGCGGCCGATCGCGGCAACGCACGGGTCGCCCATCTGCTCATGGGGCTGCAGCCCGCGGTGCTGCGCCTGATTCAACAGGTGATCCACGCGGCGCACCGCCGGGGCGTTTGGGTCGGGGTGTGCGGCGAGATGGCTGCCGACCAGCTTGCCACCCTGTTGCTGGTGGGCATGGAAATCGACGAGCTCAGCGTCAATCCCATCGAAGTGCCCAGGATCAAGAAGATCATCCGCAGCATCACTTTCCAGGAGGCGCGGGAGGTGGTGCAGCAGGTCATGGAGTTTGCCACCGCGCGCGAAATTCATGATTACCTCAAGCCCTATCTGCGGCACCGCTTCAAAGACTTGTTCGCCTGACCTAATTCCTTTCCCACATCTTTGGTACTGCCTCCCGGTATAATGCTTGAAGGAGTAGCCATGAACTCAATGCTTTTCACGTCGGAATCGGTCACCGAAGGCCACCCCGACAAGATTGCCGATCAGATTTCCGACGCGGTGTTGGATGCCATCTTCGCGCAGGATCCCAAGGCGCGCGTGGCCTGCGAAACCTTCGTCACCACCGGCCTCGCGGTGGTGGGCGGCGAAATCACCACCGATTGTTACGTGCACATCCCCGACATCGTCCGCCAAATGATCAAAGACATCGGCTACACCAACGCCAGTTACGGCTATGACTATGAGACCTGCGCGGTGCTCACCTCCATCGACCGGCAATCACCGGACATCGCGATGGGTGTTGACCGTGACGGTGCCGGTGACCAGGGCATGATGTTCGGCTACGCCACCAACGAAACGCCGGAGCTCATGCCCATGCCCATCCTGCTGGCGCACAAGCTCTGCCGCCGTTTGGCCGAGGCCCGCAAGCAGGGCATTATCCCCTATCTCCGGCCGGATGGCAAGGCCCAGGTGTCCGTGCGGTACATCGACGGCAAGCCGCGCGCGGTCGAGGCGGTGGTGGTTTCCACCCAGCATCATCCGGAAGTGTCCCAGGAGCAAATTCGCGCCGACGTGATTGAAAAAGTGGTGAAGCACGTCATTCCCGCGGAAATGTTGGAAGAGGGCAAGGTGGTGTATCACATCAACCCCACCGGCCGTTTCGTGGTGGGCGGACCGCAGGGGGATGCCGGTCTCACCGGCCGCAAGATCATCGTCGACACCTACGGCGGTTTTGGCCGGCATGGCGGTGGCGCGTTTTCCGGCAAAGACCCGACCAAGGTGGATCGTTCCGGCGCTTATGCCATGCGCCACGTGGCCAAAAACATCGTGGCCGCCGGCCTGGCGGAGCGCTGCGAGGTTCAGGTCGCCTATGCCATCGGCGTGGCGCAGCCGGTTTCAATTTGTGTGGAGACTTTCGGCACCGGCAAAACTTCGAATCAAAACCTCGAGGCACTCATCCGCAAGCATTGGGATTTGCGGCCACGCGCCATCATCGAATATTTCAAGCTGCGCCGGCCGATCTACCGCGCCACTGCCGCCTACGGCCATTTTGGCCGCGAAGGTGACGGCTTCACCTGGGAGAAGCTGGACAAGGTGGAAGAGCTGACGAAGTAACGCCTGAGAAAGGACTTGCTTGCGCCAGCCTGCGTGTGCTAAATTTTCGTGAAAATGTGCGGCGCGCAGGCTTGCAGCCTGCCGGCAGACAAGATGGCGGCGCGACATTTTCCCCGCGATGGGTGTGCAAGCGTGTTATCCTGCCGTGCGCCCCGCCCAAACCAGGCGCCGGCTTTTGCTCCCCATCGGGCCCTTAGCTCAGTCGGTCAGAGCGGCGGACTCATAATCCGTTGGTCGTAGGTTCAAGTCCTACAGGGCCCACAGCTTGCTGTGTAGACAGGTGATTGGCCTGTTTTTTTATTGGTTGCTTGCCTTGTGAACAGTGTCGATTATTTCCTCGATTTGGCGCGATTGCGAGTTGCCCCGTGACGAGTTAGTCGAGCTCCTTAAGTGGCAATCCCTCCGTAACCTGCCGTAACATGCCGTGTCGCGCAGGCAGCCCTGCCTGCAGACAAGATCTCTGTGTTACGGCCCCGCAAGTAATTGAGGTATTATCGGCAGGGAGACGAATGGTATTTTCCTCCGGCAGACAAGTTGTGCCCGGCATGACATGCAGCAACCGCGCTTCGCTCCGCGGAAGCCCGCATTGATCTGCTGCTCACACGCAACCGACGGTGCTGTGGTAATACGCAAGGCCAAGCGCCTCACCACCTCAATTCCAGCAGGCAAGTATTGGACTCTGCCAAGACCCTCCTCCTCGAACTCGCCAAATGGGCGCTGGTGCTGTGGCTGCTGTCACCGCTGGCGGTGGCCATGCACGGGCCGGTGGACTTCACCCGCGTGGCGCTCGGCATCCTGCTTTTCATCCTCTTCACCGGAAAAATGCTCTACGACACCATCATCGCGCCGGCCAGGACCCGTGCCGAGCGCAGTCCGCTGCAGGACGTGCTCGCCATGATTGGCGCCATTACGGTCATCGCCCTGGTGGTGGGCATGGTGCTGCTGTTGGTGGGGCTCTACATTATGAAACTCATCGCGAGTAGAACGCCGCCGCAATGAAAAGAATCTTGCATTTTTGACCAGATTTCTTATCATTGCCAGGCTGTTTGCCTGAAGCCAGCCCCGTTTGCCCCGAATCCCACCCTTGTTATTCAAAAAATTGACGGCTTGTGGGAATGCCTTCGTGCGTGGGATGGACTTCCCGGGCGGGGATCGGCTTGGCGGGCGCGGCTGTGAAAAGGTTGCAACAATTTTCCCGGCGGCGATATGCGCGCAAAACTTTTCACCGGCCGCAACAGTCTGAAATTTTTCGAAACTTCAGACGTGGCTGCAGAACGCTCGCCTGATTATGATTTTTCGAATCATCATAAATCAAACCTAGAGGGCACACCTTATGGCTGAAGCTGCACCGAAGATCATGATTGAAGCGAAAGGCCTGAGCAAATATTACGGGCCTTTCGTGGCGATCAAGGATATCTCTTTCGCAATCCCCCAGGGCCAGATCGTCGCCTTTCTCGGGCCCAACGGTGCCGGCAAGACCACCACCATGAAGATTCTGAGTGGTTATCTTGCCGCCAGTGAAGGGTCGGCTGCCATTGCCGGGCTGGACGTCAGCCAGGATCGCCTGGAAGTGGCCAAAAAACTGGGGTATCTGCCGGAGAACGGACCGTTGTACCAGGACATGACCCCGCTGGAATTGCTGCAGTTTTTCGCCGAAGCGCGCGGCCTGGAAGCCAGCGCTGCCAAAGAGCGCATCGCAGCGGTGAATGAGTTGTGTGCACTGCAACAGGTCATGGAAAAGCCGATCGGCAAGCTCTCCAAGGGGTATCGCCAGCGCGTCGGCCTGGCGCAGGCACTGCTGCATGATCCCGAAGTCTTGATCATGGACGAACCCACCGCCGGACTCGATCCCAACCAAATCCGCGAATTCCGCAAAAACATCCGACATCTGGGCCGTTCCAAAACCATCCTGCTTTCCACCCACATTTTGCAGGAAGTCGAAGCGGTCGCCGATCGTGTCATCCTGGTGCACAACGGCCGCCTGGTGTACGACGGCACGCCGGCACAGTTGATGGAAGACGGCTCTCTGGAAAAGCCCTTTTATCGCCTGACCAGCAACGGCGCGGCTGCCTGAGTTTGCATTCCAGCCGGAGCCGGCGCGCCGGGTCTGGACTGGAACGCTGCCGCCCGCTGCGCGTGTGGCGATCACCGCAAAACCATCAAACCACAGGGTTGAACCCATGAACATAAGTTGGATGCCCAAGATCAAGATCAACTGGAAAGTGGTGCAGTCGATCATGAGACGCGACCTGCGGCGCTATTTCAGCAATCCCACGGGTTACGTCTTCATCACCCTTTTCATTTTCCTGAGCGCCGCCGCCGCCTTCTGGCGCGAGCGCTTCTTCCTGAACAACCTGGCCAATCTCGACCAGCTCAACGACTTCTTTCCCTATCTGCTGCTGTTCTTCATCCCCGCGCTCACCATGGGGGTGTGGGCCAATGAGAACAAGGAGGGCACCGATGAGTTGTTGTTGACATTGCCCGCCACCGATCTGGAAATCGTGCTGGGCAAGTACCTCGCGACCTTCGGCATTTACACCGCCTCCCTGGTGCTCTCGCTCAGCCACGTCATCGTGCTCTTCTTTTTGGGCTGGCCCGATCTCGGCTTGATGTTCGGCAACTACCTGGGCTACTGGCTTATCGGTGGCGCCCTGATTGCGGTCGGCATGCTGGCCTCGCTGCTCACCGCCAACGCCACGATTGCCTTCATCGCCGGGGCGGTGTTTTGCTCCTTCTTCGTGTTCATCGAGGCGCTGGGCGGTCTTTTTGGCCAGACGGTCAAGAATTTTCTGGCGCCGCTGGGTGTGTTCGGCCACTTTGGTGATTTTTCCCGCGGCGTGATCAGCCTGAGCGGCCTGTTCTATTTCGCTTCGATTGCCGGCTTGTTTCTGTATTTGAACGTGACCCTGATCAGCCGGCGCCACTGGCCGCAGGAGGCCGATGGCTACCAGATGTCGGTGCATCACCTAGTGCGTGCGGTGGCGCTGGTGATCGCCCTGATCAGCTTCAACGCGGTGCTCAGCCGGCTGAGCCTGCGCCTGGATGTCACGGCCGAACAATTGCACTCCCTGTCGGGCGAAACCAAAGCCCTGCTCCGTGAAATTTCACCGGAGCGGCCGGTGTTGATTCAGGCCTTCCTCAGCAAGGAGGTGCCGCAGCAATATGTGCAGACGCGGCAAAACCTGCTCAGCTTCCTGCGTGAAATCGCCTCGGTGGGCGGCAATCGCGTGCAGGTGTTGATTCATGACACCGAGCCCTACACCCAGGAGGCGCGGGACGCGCGCGAGAAATTCGGCATCACGCCGGTGGAGGTGGCCAACCCCGGCAGTGCGCGTGCCAGCAGCGCGCAGGTGTTCATGGGCGTGGCCTTTACTTGCGGCGCAGTGGAGCAGGTGATTCCGTTTTTCGATGCCGGCCTGCCGGTGGAATATGAGCTGGCACGCAGCATTCGCGTGGTGGCCCAGACACACCGCAAAAAGATCGGCATCGTCAACACCGACGCCAAGCTGTTCGGGGGCTTCGATTTTCAAACCATGCGCAGCAATCCCGCCTGGCCGGTGGTGGACGAGCTGAAAAAGCAGTATGAAGTGGTGCAGGTGGATGCCAGCAGCGCCATTACCGACTCGCTCGACGGCCTGCTGGTGGCGCTGCCCTCCGCGCTGCCGCAGGAAGCCATGGACAATCTCCTGCGCCGCATCGAAGCCGGCACGCCCACGCTCCTGCTGGATGATCCGCTGCCCCTCATCAACATCGGCTTGGCGCCCTCCGAGCGTGCGGGCGCGGACATGAATCCCTTCATGCGCAACAACGCGCCGCCGCCCAAGCCCAAAGGCAACATCCAGGCTTTCATGAACAAGCTCGGCATCAACTGGAACTCGGCGCAGATCACCTGGGACACCTACAATCCGCATCCCGACCTGGCGCAGATTCCGCCGGAAATCGTGTTCGTGGGCGCGGGCAATGAGACCACGGAACCGTTCAACAAAGAGCACATCGCCAGCTCCGGCCTGCAGGAGGTGGTGCTGCTTTATCCCGGCGGCATGTCACCTGCTTCCGGCAGCTCCTACACCATGCAGCCGTTGTTGCGCAGCGGCACGTTGTCGGGCACGCTGCATTATCAACAAATGGTGCAGCGCAGCTTCTTTGGCACCCAGCTCATCGATTCCCGGCGCTTGCGACACATCCCGGGCAACCTGGATCAAACCCTGGCGGCCTACGTGCACGGCACCAGGAAGGACAGCGCCGGCGTGGAGCGCAACCTCAAAGTCATCTTCATCGCTGATCTCGACTTCATTTCCGAGCAGTTTTTCGAGTTGCGCCGCCGCGGTTTTGAGAACCTCAATTTCGACAACGTGACCTTCTTCCTGAATTGCATGGACTTTCTGGTGGGCGACAACTCCTTCGTCACGCTGCGCAAGCGCCGGGTCAAACACCGCACCCTGGAGACGGTGGAAGCCCGCACGCGCGCCTACATCGAGCAGCGTGTGAAGGAGGAGCAGGACGCCGAGGCGGAGGCGCAGCGCGCGCTCGACGAGGCACAGCGCCAGCTCAATGAGAAAGTGGCGGAGATTCGCCAGCGCACCGATCTCGACGCCCAGACCAAGCAAATCATGGCGGAGAACGTGCAGCAGGTTGAAAACCGCCGGTTCGAGGTGCAAAAGGCCAACATCGAAGCCGCGAAAGAGGCCAAGATTCAGGCCAGCAAGGAGAACATGGAAACCGCGATTCACCGCATCCAGAGCGGCATCAAAACGCTGGCGGTGCTGCTGCCGCCGGTCCCGGTTTTCGTCATGGGCGTGATGATTTTCATGCGCCGCCGCAAACGCGAGCAGGAAGGCGCAGCCGCGGCCAGAAGATTGAGGAGCTGACATGAACGAGAAAAAGAAAACTCTGACTTTCGTCGGCGCGGCGGCCGGTTTGCTGCTGCTGGCCTTGATCACCGCCCCGCGCCGCGTCACCCCCACGGCCTTCAACGATCAGGGCCAGCCTTTCTTCCCGGACTTCAAGGACCCGCTCGCCGCCACCTCGCTGGAGGTGATCGATTACGACGAGGCCACCGGCAGTGCGCGGCCCTTCAAAGTGCAACTGAAGGACGGCAAGTGGACCATCCCCTCGCACCACAACTATCCGGCGGATGGCAAGGATCGTCTGGCGAAAACCGCCGCGGCAGTGATCGACATTCGCAAGGATGATTTCCGCTCCGACAACATCAGCGATCATGAAGCCTGTGGTGTCGTCGATCCCCTGGATGAAAAGGCGGTCAGCCTGAAGGGCCGCGGCAAGCGGGTCACCCTCAAGGGCGCGAGCGAGCAGGTGCTGGCGGATTTCATCATCGGAAAGCCCGTCGAGGGCCGTGACGGCTTCCGCTTCGTGCGCGTGCCCGGCCAAAAGCGCGTCTATGCCGTGCGCATGAACATCGACATCTCCACCAAGTTCAGCGACTGGATCGAGTCCGATCTCCTGCAAGTCAACCGGGATGACATCAAGCAGGTCGTGCTCAGGGATTATTCCATCGACGAGCGCCGCGGTCTGGTCAACCAGCGTGACGTGCTCGTGCTGGACAAGAAGGACAACGACTGGGTGGCGAACAACATGCGCAGCAACGAGGAAGTGGACAAGACCAAGATGAACGACTTCCTCACCGCGCTGGACGGCCTGTCCATCGTGGGGGTGCGGCTGAAACCGGCCGGCCTGTCGCAGAGCCTGGAAAAAGCCAGTTCCGGCGTGATGCTTTCGCAGGCCGACATGCTCTCGCTGCAGAGCAAGGGCTACTACTTCACCCCCAGCGGCCAGTTGCTTTCCAATGAAGGCGAACTGCAGGCGACCACCAAGGACGGCGTGATCTACACGCTGCGCTTCGGTGAAGTGGTTTACGGCCAGGGCGAGGCGGTCACCGCCGGCATCGATTCCCTCACCAACCAACCGGCCAGCGGTCCGGGTGAGAACCGGTATCTCTTCATCACCACCAGTTTCGACCCCAAGCTGTTGCCGCCGGAACCCAGGAAGCCGCGCAACACCGACTTCGCCAACAAGCCCGACAGTTTGTGGACCGACGCGGATCGCGAGAACAAACGGCTGCAGGATGAATATGACGAGTGGCAAAAGAAGATGGACAAGGGCCGCAATCTCTCCAACGATCTCAATGCCCGCTTCGCGAAGTGGTATTATGTCATCTCGGCCGCCAGCTTCGACAAGCTGCACCTCAGCCGCAAGGACCTGGTGAAGCCCAAAAGCAAAACCAGTTGAGCCGCCGTTTCCGGGCGCGGCCGTTTTCGCCCGCGGCAACCGGAAGGCGCCGGGGAAATTTCCGCTTTCCATTCTCCGGGGAATTTCCGATGCTGCGGGCGAATTTGTTTTCAGACAAAATCACCGGCAGCAGCTCACGGCCGCTGATCCCCCGCCCTGCGCGCTGCAGGCAGGAAAGCCGGAGTTCACGCCGCCGCCGACCTTTGGAAGGGAGCACGTCATGTCATACCAGAACATTCTGTTTGAAGTGAAAAACAAAATTGCCTACCTGACCCTCAACCGGCCGGACAAGCTCAACGCCCTCAACTGGCAAACCATGCAGGAATTGCAGCAGGCGCTTGCCGCGGTGAAAGATGATCCGGCGGTGGGCGGCGTGATCCTCACCGGTGCCGGCGAGAAAGCCTTTGCCGCCGGCGCCGACATCGGCGAGCTGGCGCAGCAAACGCCGGTGAGCGCCAAGGAGTTTTCGCAGCAAAGTCAGGAGATTCTGCGCTTCATCGAACACTATCCCAAGCCCGTCATTGCCGCGGTGAATGGCTTTTGCCTGGGGGGCGGCAGCGAGCTGGCCCTCGCCTGCCATCTGCGGGTGGCCTCGGAAAAGGCAAAGTTTGGCCAGCCGGAAGTGAATCTCGGCATCATGTGCGGCAACGGCGGGACGCAACGCCTGCCGCGCTTGATCGGCAAGGGCCGCGCCCTCGAGCTTTTGCTCACCGGCAACATGATCGACGCCCATGAAGCGCACCGTCTGGGCTGGGTCAATCACGTCACGCCGCCCGAACAATTGCTGGCAAAATGCGAGGAGATTTTGCAAACCATCTTCAAAAAGGGCCCCGTCGCGGTCAAACTCACCCTGGAAGCGGTGGTGCACGGCCTGGAGATGACGCTGGAGGAGGGCGTGCAGCTCGAATCCAATCTCTTCGGCATGTGCTTCTCGACGGAAGACATGAAGGAAGGCACGCGGGCATTTCTGGAAAAACGGCCCGCGAATTTCCAGGGCAAATGAACCGCCAGGCGCGCTCATGAACGAATTGCATGCCTGCTATCGCTGCAGCAGCGGCTGCGCCGGCGAATATCGCCTCGATGAGATCATCTACCGCTGCCCGCACTGCCATGACCTGCTGGAGGTGAAGCACGATCTGGCAGCCCTCCGCCGCCGCAGCGGCGCACAATGGCGCGAGTTGTTTGAGCAACGGTACCAACTGCGCGCCGGCGCCTCCGGCATTTGGGCCAAGAAGGAATGGGTGCATCCGCTGTTGCAGGATGACCACATCGTGTCGCTGGGCGAAGGCTACTCTGCTTTGCGGCCGGCCGGCGGTTTCGGCAGGCATCTGGGGTTGGAGCAGCTTTGGATCAAGCAGTGTGGCGACAGCCCCACCGGTTCGTTCAAAGACCTGGGCATGACCGTGCTGGTGTCGCAGGTGAAGCAGATGATCGCCGCCGGCCGCCCGCTCCAGGCGGTGGTGTGTGCTTCGACCGGCGACACCTCCGCCTCGCTGGCGGCGTATTGCGCCGCCGCCGGCATCCCCGCGGTGGTGTTGCTGCCGCAGGGCAGGATCAGTCCGGCGCAATTGATTCAACCACAGGCGCATGGCAGCCTGACGCTGGCCTTGGACACCGATTTCGACGGCTGCATGCGGTTGGTGCAGCAGTTGGCCGCGCGTCCCGAGGTTTATCTGGCCAACTCGATGAACTCCCTGCGGCTGGAGGGGCAGAAGATCGTGGCGGTGGAGCTGGTGCAGCAATTGGGCTGGCAGGTGCCGGACTGGGTGATCGTGCCGGGCGGCAACCTCGGCAATGTTGCGGCGCTCGGCAACGGTTTTCTGTTGCTGCGCGAACTGGGCGTGATCGACCGGTTGCCGCGCCTGGTCTGTGCACAGGCGGCGCATGCCAATCCGCTGTATGAAAGCTTTCGCCGCGGCTTTCGGGATTTTCATCCCAAGCCCGCACTGCCCACGCTGGCGAGCGCAATTCAGATCGGCAACCCGGTGAGCTACAAAAAAGCCATCCGCATCCTGCAGCAATGCGATGGCATTGTCGAGCAGGCGGAGGAAGCGGAACTGGCCGAGGCCGCGGCACTCGCGGATCGTCACGGCCATTTCGTCTGCCCGCAAACCGGGGTGGCGCTCGCGGCGCTCATCAAAATGGCAGCCCGCCGGCAGGTGCAACCGCGGGAGCGGGTGGTGGTGATCGCCACTGCCAATGGTTTGAAATTTGTCGAAGCCAAAATCGCCTATCATCAACAGGCGCTCGCACCGCTGGAATGCCGTCATGCCAACCCGGTGCGGCCGGTGGCCGCGGATCTGTCCGCGGTGCTCGCGGCGATTGCGGCGCATGCGCGTGCCCGTGTGGCATCATAAGGTATCCCGGGGCAGGCCGCTCTCCGCGCGACGATCGACCCTTCCCCTGTTCCATTTCATGGCAACCCGCTCGTGACTTTCCTGCTTCGGTTCGGTGCCCTGCGGCATCGCAACTATCGCCTCTTTTTTGCCGGCCAGTTCGTGTCCTTCCTCGGCACCTGGATGCAGAACACCGCGCAAGGCTGGCTGGTTTATCAACTCACCCATTCGCCGGCCTGGCTGGGCGTGATCAGCTTTTTGGGATTTTTGCCGCTGTCACTGTTCGCGTTGATTGGCGGCAGCCTGGCTGACCGCTGCAACCGTCGCCGTCTGGTGCTGATCACCAATGTGCTGGCGATGATCATTGCCAGCCTGTTTGCGGTGTTGATCTGGCAGCAGCTCATCGGCATTCATCTGGTGGCGGTTTTGGTGTTCCTCAACGGCGTGGTCAATGCCTTTGACATTCCCGCGCGGCAGTCGTTTCTGGTGGAGATGGTGGGCAAGGAGGATCTCGCCAATGGCATCGCGCTCAACTCGGCGATGTTCAATGGCGCGCGCATGATCGGGCCGGCCATTGGCGGTCTGGTGATCGCAGCTTTTGGCACCGCCTGGTGCATGGCCGCCAATGCGCTGTCGTTTCTCGCCACCGTTCTGGCGGTGGCGGCGATTCGCACGGTTGCACCAATCCGCGCGCAACAGGCACCGCTGCGCTTGTTGCAATCCTTGCGGGAGGGGGCGGCTTACATTCGCAGCTCGCAACTGGTGTGGGGCGTGCTCGGGCTGGTGGCGGTCTCGACGGTTTTTGGCTGGTCCTACACCGTCATCCTGCCGGTTTATGCCGACAAGATTCTGGGCGGTGGCGCTGTTGAGCTCGGACAACTGCTGTCGGCGAGCGGTTTGGGGGCGCTGGGCGGGGCGGTGTTCTCGGCGACACTGGGCAGCCGCTGGCGGCCGCGCCAGATTTTGCTGGCCGGGCTGGTCATCTTCACCCTCGCGATCACGACGTTCGCACTTGCCCGCCAACCGCTGTTTGCCACTCTCTGTGTGGCGCTGATGGGTCTGGGTCTGATTCTGTTCAATGTCAACAGCAACACGGCGCTGCAACAGCGCGTGCCGGATCACTTGCGCGGCCGGGTGATGGGTTTTTATGTGCTGTGTTTTGGCGGTTTGATGCCGGTGGGTAGTTTGCAAATCGGTTTTGTTGCCGAGAAGCTGGATGTCACACTGGCGTTGCTGTTCAATGCCGTGATTTGCGGTCTGGCGGTGCTGGCAGCCCTGCGCGTGCTCGTCCAGATGCGTCAGCGCCCGCTGGACGAAGCGGCTGCCGCAAGCCCCTCGCCGATCAACGCCTTCTCGATCGAAAGATAATCCCGCGTCCGCCCAGAGACGAAGAACCCGCCCGGGTGCTTGCAAGCGAGCACCCGGGCGGTTGTGTTTGGGCTCCGCCTGTGGCAACACTCTAGAAATCCACCTTTCGCTGCCAGCGTTGCTTGCTGCTATATACCCCGTCGCGCACCCGCATCCCCGCCCGTGCGCCGCAGATTGTGCTGCCGGCGGGTTGGCATGGCAGCTTGGTGGGCGTCGCCACGCCGCCGGCGCAGGGACAGGTGCGCGGAACGGAGGGGAAGCCTGAATTTTTGTGCTGCTTTCATCGGAACAGTGTGAGGATGTGCATGCCATGTTTGCCAAGCAGAACGTGGTCATGATTGCTGTCAGCTGCCTGGCGGCCCTGGGATGCGCCGCCGAGAAGCCCGTTAAACCCGCTGCCCGCTCGGATGCCGAACAAATTGCCTGTGAGCAGGTGCCGGGGGGATTCGTCACCAGCCTGCGACAGGAGATCGATCTCGGCCGCCTGGTTTACAAGGTCGTGGTGCAAAATGATTCGACGGCGAAACGCGTGAGCATTGATGCCGCCACGGGCCGCATTCTCGAAGTGATCGATCGCACCGAGGAGTTGCGCGAAGCCATGGCGGATAATGAAAACCTTACGGTACCGCTCAGCCTGACAGTGCGTGCGGCAGCGGAATCCACCGCACTGGCAGCCGTGCCGGGCGAACTGTTGCGCTGGCGGGTATTCAAGGACGGGGAACGTCTGCTTTATCGCTGCGGCATCGCGCAGGCGAATGGCCAGGTTGCGCGCGTCACGATCGACACGGGCACCGGTGCCGTGCTCAGCATCGCCCGCCCGCAGCCCGCACGCTGAGCGGGCGCCCGCATGCCGGCGGGTTTTGTCGCAGTGCCGTGACATGAAAATTGGCGGCTGAAGCCGGCATGCTTGATTTTCCTGGCAGGCTTCTTTATTTTGCGTCGTCAAAAAATGCCGCCAAATTTCCAGAGAGAGTCACGTTCTCACCCGTCCTTGCGGGACACCTCTTCCACACCTGCTCGCAGAATCCATTACCCCGGTTGACCTCTTCCAGCTTTCTTCAATTTCCGCCTCTTGTTGGTAGATAATCACGTCAATTTGACCCGGGGCTTTGGGGGGTGGTTTTGGTACTGCGGGCGCGAACACAGACGGCGCTCAGGGATGATGTCGGAAGGGTTTGCTCGCGGCACTCGCTGAGTTGGTCTGATGGCATGTGCCGGCAAGGCGGCAGCCGGGGTGATGCGCACCGCGACCGCCGCTGCGATACGTTCAGGGTTTGGCGGCGCCATGCGGAGTCCTGGCGCGGTGCCAGAATACTTTCAACGCTTCAATCTGCAGGAGGCTGTCATCATGAGTTGGACAGACACCTTTATCAACCATCACGCGACAAAAGCCCGTGATGAAGAGAATGGGACCGGCGGCTTTGACGACCCTGATTCCTTTGACGAGAGCGGGGAAGTCAACAACCCCTATTCGCCCATCTGGGAGGGGAGCACCATCCACCATGACTTCTGGGGCGGCGATTCTTCCTCCGACTCCACCGATCTTTCGCAAGACTAATCCCCATCCCAGGCGGAGGGGTTGCGCTGCCGCGGCAGGCAACCTCCCGTAACCGCTTTGCCGGGCAAGCCGGGCACGCGCTGACAGATGCCCAAAGCAGACCCAAGCAGCACGGTCGCGGCTGGCCCGGCATTTTTGTGATGGCGTCCCATTGCAAAATTGCTTTTATTTTTCCCACCATCAATCCGCACGACCGTGCGCGGTTTGACCTCCGGTGATGGATGGCAACAATCCCGGCACTGTTTTTATGCTGATCGACAGACTCAAATACTGGGATGACTGCCGTGCGACGGAAGACGGAACCGCAGTCCACCTTGTCTGCCGTTTCCCCCGCGGGGTGGCGGGTCCTGACTCTCGAGCAGTGTGCGCAACAAATACCCCATTTGAAAAGCATTCGGCGCGGTGACTTGCGCCTCGCCGACCGCATGCTCGTCACCACGCAGAATTCCGAGTATGATCTGGTGATGATCGAAGATGACACCCTCCTGGTGGTGGGTGGCTGGTTTGATCGCGCGCTTGTCACCCCATCGCGTCAGAATCGATGGATGCACCTGGTGCGTCAGCATGATTTGTTTGGATATTCTGGCGGCGCCGGGCATGTGCCTGGAATTCAACAACCGTGTGCTGACTTCGACCATTCGTGAAGTCACGGTGTATCGCTCGGTGTTGCCCGCCTCCGACTGATTTGCAATTCCCGCCTGCGAGTTTGTATTTGACTGCGGCGCGGTTGCCCTTGCCCTGCCTGCCGGCCATCCTCCCGCAACATTCACATCTGCCCCATCCTGCTGTAATTATCTCGCTGCCATGGTCGCGCCTCCGACCCGCGTGCAACGCGGCATGCGGATTGCCTTTGCCCGCGGTGAAACGAACGATTGTGCTGGTAACCAACAGCATGCAGAGCATGGCACCCTCTCACAGCCAAAAGGTCCGGGTCTGGCGACCCGGGCCTTTTGGTTTGTGCAGCCGGCATGGCATGTTTGCCTGGCACGGCCTCTCTTTTTTCCTCGTGAAAATGCCGTGGCGCAGGCGGGCCGCCGGCATTGCAGACAAGCGGTCCAATCGTCCTAGCTTCCCACCCTGAATTTGGCATGCTGGCTTGCTGTTGCCCGGAAGAGATGGCGTGCTCACAAAACTCCATTGGTTAGTCTGTTCGAAGTCAAGCAAGACTTTTTCGAATGTGGCGAAACCCTGATTGCGAAATTCACCTGCTTGCCGAAGGCGTCACAACTTCTCTCCCACGAAAATGGACTCCCCCGAAATGACTTTTTTCATGGGCGGATGGTTTGTATTTGATCCTGACACTGCGGATTGAATCCCTGTTGTGCTGCCGGAATTTTGTATTCCGGTTTGCTGTTGTCTGGAAGAAGTGGCGTGTGTGAAGTGCCCCCCTGCAGGAGTTGACCGCACGTTTGCCTGCAAAATTTTTGTGCCCCACCCCGTGGGTGGTTGGCCGTCGCGATCACATTGGCGTTTCCCGCCGAAACGACCAAACTGAGTGCAAAATTCAGGTCCCACACGTCGGTCGGGCATTGTTGCCCGGCACAGCTTGCGCTTGACTTTCCCGGCGGATTTGAATACACTCCGCCCAATTTTCACCGCACTCCTTGGGAGCGATCATGCGCTGGCGCAAGCCGGTCCTCGGCATGCTGTTGCTGCTGGCCGTTTTTTCCCTGCTCAATTTTCGGCAGCAGGGCATCCCGCCGCTCGGGAAATTCCTCAATCCCTTTGCCGGTTTTTGGCAAAACCACACCGGCCTGGATGAACTGCCAGCCCGCCTGCTCCTGCCCGGGTTGCAGGATACCGTGCACATCTTGTGGGATGATCGCCGTGTGCCGCATATTTTTGCCGGAAACGACCACGATCTCTATTTTGCGCAGGGCTATCTCACCGCCCGCGACCGCCTGTGGCAAATGGAGTTTCAAACGCATATTGCTGCCGGCCGCCTGGCGGAGATTGTCGGTGCGAGTGCGCTGGAACACGACCGCTTTCGCCGCCGCGTCGGCATGGTTTACGCCGCCGAGCATGCCGTGGCCGCCATGCGCGCCGATTCTGCCACCTGGCAGGCGGCCGAGGCCTATGCCCGCGGCGTCAACGCCTGGATCAGCAATCTGCCGCTGCGCCACCTGCCGCTGGAGTACAAGATTCTTGATTACCGGCCGGAACCGTGGACGGTGATGAAATCGGCGCTGCTGTTGAAGCTCATGGCCTGGCGCCTGACCAGTCGCAATGAAGAAGTGGTGAAGTCGCGCACGATCGCGTTGCTGGGCGATTCGTTGACCCGGGTGTTGCATCCCGACTATCCGCCGTTCATGGAGCCGATCGTGCCGGCCGGGACTTCCTGGTCATTTGTGCCGGTCGCGGTGCCCACGCCCGCGCACAAGTTCAACTATGTGCCGCCGGCGGACGCTTCGCTTTCGCCAGCCATGCCGGGGCAGGGCAGCAACAATTGGGCGGTGGCCGGCAGTCGCACGGCCAGCGGTTATCCCATCCTCTGCAACGATCCCCATCTCACGCTCAACCTGCCCGCGATTTGGTATGAGGTGCAACTGGTCTCGCCCTCGGTCAACGTCTATGGTGTCAGCCTGCCGGGGGCGCCCGCGGTGATCATCGGCTTCAACCAGCACGCGGCCTGGGGCGTCACCAATGCCGAATCCGATGTGATGGATTGGTATCACATCGTTTTTCAAGACAGCACGCGCCAGGATTATCTCCATGACGGCGCCTGGCGGCCAACGACCTGGCGCGTCGAGGAAATCAGGATCCGCGGCGGCGCGGTGGTGCGCGATTCGATGCCCTTCACCCATCACGGTCCGGTCGTTTATCGCGATTCGGAAAAACCGTTTGCCGGCAACCTGCCGCGCGGCGCCGCCCTGCGCTGGGTGGCGCACGACTCCTCAAACGAGTTGGCCACTTTTCTGCAATTGAACCGCAGCCGCAATTACAGCGATTTTCTCGCCGCATTGGAACACTATGCCTGCCCGGCGCAGAATTTTGTATTCGCCGACAGCGCCGGCACCATTGCCCTGTGGCACCATGGCCGCTTCCCGCTGCGCTGGCCGCAACAGGGCCGCACCGTCAGCGATGGCAGCAGCCGCGCCTACGATTGGCAGGGGTGGGTCGCGCGCGATCACCTGCCGCACCTCCTCAATCCGGCCCGTGGCTTCGTCAGCTCGGCGAATCAGAATCCCGTGGCCGAGCAATACCCTTATTATCTCGGCAGTGATTATGCCCCGTTCGAACGCGGCGCCCGCATCAATGCCCGGCTGTCTGCCATGCGGGACATCACCCCGGCAGACATGCAGACCCTGCAGAACGACGTTTTCGATTTGCATGCCGCCACGGTTTTGCCGGTGTTGCTGGCACAATTGCCCGATACCGGTTTGACAGAAACGGAAAGGCAGGCACGCCATGAGCTGCAGCAATGGCATTATGAAAATCACGCCGCTTTGGTGGCACCCACCGTTTTCGCGCAATGGTGGCGGGTTCTGATGGACTTGATTTGGGAGGATGAATGGCCGGACCGCGCCGGCGATCTTGACCGGCCGCGCCGGGATGTGACCGTTGACTTGATTTTGCATGCGCCGCAGGCGCCCTACTTCGACCGGCGCAACACCGCTGCCCTCGAAACTTTGCCAGACCTCGCCTGGCTCGCATTTCAATCCGCGGTGCACCAGCTTCGCGAGAAGTTCGGGCCATTGGGGCCGGCTTGGCAATGGGGCCACACGCGCGGAACCGACCTTCGCCATCTTGCCGATATTCCCGGCCTGGGGCGCTTGGGTTTGCGCAGCAGCGGCAACCACACCTGCGTCAATGCCATCACCAACACCACTGGGCCTTCCTGGCGCATGATAGTTGCCCTCGGTCCGCAGCCGCAAGCTTTGGTGATTTATCCGGGCGGCCAGTCGGGCAATCCCGGCTCACGGTTTTACGACAACTTTGTGGATGACTGGCTGGCCGGGAAAAGTTACGCAGCGCTTTACTTGAAATCACCATGGCAGCGCGATGATCGTCTCATCGCCAGAACAATCCTGCGAGGGCGGCCATGAAAGGAGTCATGATATGCCTGCTGCTCATGTTGTTGCTCCAGCTTCTCACGCCGTTTTGGTGGTGGATCATGCTGGTGCCGCTGGTTTATGGCATGTGGGCAGCCCGCTCGGTGTGGCACGGCATGGGAGTGGGAATGGTGAGTGCGGGATCGCTGTGGCTGGGCGCAAGCCTTTATAACTGGCTGTCGTCCGGTCAATTCATTGCCGATCGCGTGGCAGCAATGCTCGGCGCCGGATTCGGTTGGAACAGCGTCGGGTTGCTGTTTGTGCTGACGGCGCTGGTGGCGATGGTGCCGGCCGGCCTCGCGGGTGCCACCGGCTATTGGTATCGATACCTCTTCCTGACGGCGATGAAATCCCGCTGAACCGGTTGAAGAGGGGGAATCCCGCGTGCGGGAAAGCGGCTGCTTCAATCACCGCTTGAGTTTGCGCAGTTGCAATTCGATTTCGCCGGGTGCAAACCACAACTCAAAATGTCCGGGCCGGATGCTCCTGGAATTTTCATAGGACGCTGACAGATCTGAAAGTCTCACTTCCACGCCCGCCTTGGCCAACACTGCCTGCAAGCGCCTGGCATCAGCCTCGTCCGCTTTTCGGAAGTAGCGCAGTTCGGTTACTTGCGGCCCTTTATCCACCATGCGCTCGATGCCGGGCACGACATAACCCGCGGCCTTCACCTGCTCGCCCGCCTGCTTTGCTGCCGGTCGCTGTTGCTCATCGCGAATGTGAATATAGAGCCGCGCTGGAATCGTCGCGGTGTCAGGAACCGTGGCGAGCGCCTGCGCCTGGCTCAGTCCCACCCTCAGCGATGACAATTCCCTTTGTGCCGGCTCGTAGCCACCGCCTTGCAGAGTCCGGGATAATTCGTCGACTTGTCGCGCCAGGCTATCCAGCGTGAACGCCAGGTAGGCGCGTTGTGCCTGCATTTGGCGAATTTCGGTTTCCAGCGCTTGCTTTCTAGCGATCAACGGCCGAATCTTCTGCCCCACCACCATCACCACCACGACCGTGACAATCGTAAGCAAAAGTTGGGCAACCATCCAGAGCGATACGCGCCGGCCGGCCGCCTGCGTTTTGCCGCCGGTTTTCTTCACATTCATTTCTGTCCACCTCCTGACAAGGCGATCTTGATGATGCGGTAGAGAATCGTTCCGAAACCCAGCAGCCCGCCGCCGAATCCGGCCGACTCGATTTTGCCGAGTGTCTCCACGTTGATCTTGTTGTCGAGCACGGCCCAGACCGTGCCCAGCACCAGAATGATCAAACACAGGCAAGCCGTGCCGATGGTCATGAGTATGGCATATTCGCGTGAGGAGACGGCGGCGCCGCCGGGCGGACCAGCCGGCACGGCGCCGGTCGGCCGGGTTTCGACAGCGGCGAAGATGATCTGCTTGGGGCTGGATTTCGGCGCAATCAACTTGGGTGTGTGCTGCTCATTCAGACTTTCGAGATTGATTTGCAGGCAGCCGAGGTCGAAGGCGGTTTGCAGATCGCGGCCAAAGCCCAGCGCCTGATAGAATGCAGAGGCAAAACTGAGCGCGGCGGCGTCACCGATGGCGGAAGACATGCCGATGACACAATCGATCTCTTGCGCGATCGCCTGTGCCTGGCCGGCGGAGAAGCAGGCATTGAGCACGACGCAGCGGATGTTGTCTTTCAACAGGGCAAACAACTGCCCGAACGCCGCGCTCGACACCGGCTGGCTGTTGCCCTCGTGGTCTTCCAGAATGATTTCGCTGGCCTCGCTGCCGTGGCCGCTGAAGTGTACGATATCGGGTTGGTAGCGCAGGAGATGGCTTTGCAGATCGCTGACGCGCACCGCCCATTGCTGTTCGATCTCGAAGCGGTCGCGAAATTGGGACTGGCGCAGCGCCTGGTCGATGCGCCGGACTTCCTCGTCCAGGCGCAGCGGGCTGCTGTCGCGGGGATTCGCAGCGAGGAAGAGAATGCGGATGACTTTGCTCATAGACAGCGCGGCGGAAGAAGTTGGCAACCAATTCCATGCACGTGAGGCCGCCTCATGCGCCGTCACTTTACGCAGATTCGTCGATCAAACGCAGAAAGAAACTCTGAAAGTTTGCGGCAGAATTTTGATCTGAGATCACTCTGTTGCTCCAATGTTCTGCCCAAAATTTTTGTGCCGCCCCAGGACTGCAATTCTCAAAAGGATTTGCTTTTCGACAGGATGACAGGATTTGCAGGATTTCAGAGAAATCATGTCATAAACAAATGCTGCCGTGCAGCGGCCCCAGTTTTTGGCTTGTCTTCGCGGTACGCTTTTGATGTGAATGACACGGCAGTGTGCCCAAATCTTCACAAGATCCTTGCTGGATGACAACTGGATGACAAGGGTGGCGGAAACCTCGTGCCAGACAATGGTGTACGAATCGGGCAGATTGCTGCCCGCGGGCTTCGGATTTCCGCTTGTCTGAAATCTGGCCTCGGCCATTACATGGTGAATCGCCGCCAAATAAGCAAATGGTTTTTCCTGTACGCTTGAGATTGCCTCGCAGGCAGGAGCTCTTTCCGCCGCAACCGCGCGCGACTGGCTGCCGGCCGTTTCATCGCCGGCCGGCGCCGCCCTCGGTCACAACAAACCGGCCACCCACCCGTTTCGCTGGAATCTTCAAAAACTCCGCTCCGATTTCCTCGACATGCTCCCCCAGGCTGGCAAGCAGGCCGGCGGGCATATTTTCCTGCTCGATGAAAAAGTACGGAATGACTTCATAATGCCCGGGCGGCACGATGTTGGGGGTGAAATTGAATACCATCCGCCGGCTGCGCACTTCGCGACCAATGCGGTCATAATCGCGGGTGCGGGCGCTGACATCGGGCACGTCTGCAAACACCCGCCCATCCTCCTGCCGCTGCAACACGATGGCGCCCAGCAGCCCGCCGACACTTTTGGGATAGACCACGGTGACCGAGTCGAGCGTGGCCTGCAACGACACCTGCACATCCACCGGCCCTTCGAACACATTGGGCACCACGGCCGGCGAAACGATCGTGGTGATCTCGAGAATTTTGAAAAGCGAGACGCGGTCAAGCAATTCGCCGCGCGCGTTCACCCCGCCGGCACCCTTGACGAAGCGGCCGTTGTTGATCAGAACCTCGACCCAGTTGAGTTTGTAATTGGCGAGATAGAAATAGAGCCGATGCCAGCCGGCGATAAGCAGGGATTGTGCCGCCGGCAAATGCAAGGAGAATTCGCCGGTGGCAGTGGTGCGCGTGGAGACGGTGCTTCCCTCCAGCCAGACATAGACATCGGCAGGAGGGCTGCCATCGCTCAGTTCCACCCGGCCACTGAGCTCATTGCTCTGCTGCGCGATGCCCTGCTCGGAGAGGGGGCTGCTGCTGCAGCCCATCAGCGCCAGGGTGAGCAACAGGGCGGCGGCACACCAGGAAGGCTTTCTCATGGCAGGAACTCCTGAAAAGAGGTTCGACTCCGGGGAGTCAGTACTGCGCACCGAGCACGAGATAATAGCGCCGATCACGAATCGCCAGTCCCTGCAGCACCTGATCGGTTTTGTTGATCAAATTGCGACCGGAGGCATTGACGAAAAATTTCAGTTTGTCGATGCTGAAGGTTTTGCTGAGATGCAAATCGAGGTTGGAATAGCCCGGCAGGGTCACCTCGGCCAGACCGCCAAACGCCGGCGCGCCGCTCGCCTGATCCCCCAGCTTGACGCGCCGGAGCCAGCCCACCTGTTCACTCTCCGTAAACCAGTAGGCCTGGAAGGAGTAGCCTTGATGATCGAGATTCAAGGTGAGCGTGCGCTTGAGATCGGATTTGAAGGGAAACGCCGCCTTCTCGGAAATTGCGTAGCGCGCCAGGCCGCCGCTGAGGGTCACTTTTTTGCGGAAGAGGAAAACGCTGGCCTGCGATTCGATGCCGGAAATCCGGGCGTTTTGCACGTTGTCGTAGAACAGGATCGGGATGCCGGGCGTGGCGGCCGCGCGAAATTTGTTGGCATAATAATTCTGGAAGAAGTTGCCGTTCACCTGCCAGCCGTAGATGCTGGTCTGCGCGCGCACGTCGCGCATGATGCTGGCGCCCAGCTCCAGGCTGCGGTTGTGCTCCGGTTCGAGATTGGGCTGGCTGGCAGCCGGCGCGAAAAAGGCGGGTGAACTGATTTGCTGCAGCAGCGTGGGAAATTTGACGCTGGCGCCCACGTTCAAATAGCCGTTCACCGCGAGGTTGTTGCGATACCCGGAAAAACCCAGGGCAAATTTGAATGTGGTCGCGTGCCAGTCATGGCGTCTGAAGGCACCGGCGGTTGCCAGGGGATTCGGATCCGCCGGATTGCCGCGCAGCACATACTCCGGCTGTTCATCCAGCACGCGATCATGCCGCATGCTGAGATCGACATCCACAGTTTGCAAAAAGTCCGAGCCGCCGTTATTGTGCAATTTGGCAATGGCCACCACGCCGTGATGCTGGCGGGTGAAGGAGGCGGAGTGCAGCCCCAGCCGCTGCTCGCCGGGGACGTCGCGGTCATCGAGAAAATCCAGCACTGCCCCCTCGAATTGATATGCCGTGAGCAGATCCAGCCGGCCCAGGGGAAAGTGTTTTTCCGCATTGAGATGAAGGGCGCGATTGTCGATCGCGCCGCTCACCGATCCCGCGCTCACCACCTGACGGTCTTCTTCCATTTGATGCAGCGAGACCGCCAGCTCGAAGTCCGGCTGGCGGGTCTGCGCCACCGTGTAGCGCACGGTCAGAATGTGATTAAAGTTGTCGGCACGCTCGTCGAAGAGCTGATCCGTGTAGCGCCGGTCGGTGTAGAGGTAGCTTGCCGTCAGGGATTTGCCCGACGGGCTGCCGCCGGCCCCGGGGAAGCGGTAGGTGAGGTTGGCGGCATGATGCCGCTCGGTGTTTTTCAACCCCAGGTCTTCCGCGAGGGCAATGAAATTGCGTTTGGAAGCACCGCGCTTGAAATTGTAGGAGACCAGCAACCGGTTGAACTGGCGGAAGAAATGCAGCCCCCAGTTGCCGGAGCGATAGGTGCCGAAGCGCTGCTGAAAGCGGATGGAATAATCCTTCTGCACGCGCGGCACCGCGTTGATCACCCCGCCGAAGGCATCGGCACCGTAGAGGGCGGTGTTGCTGCCCTTGATCACCTCCAGTCGCTCGAGGTCCTGCAAATCGAGCATCTGCAGATCGAAGAGGTTGTCATAGGCGCTGTTGAGCCGCATGCCGTTGAATAAAACGGCGACCTCATCCGCATTGCTGCCGCGAATCGAGACGGTTTTGCGGCCGCTGAGCTGCTCCGCGACCTGCACGCTGTGATCGGTCTTGAGCAAATCGCCGGCATCCACGAAGCCGCGGATTTCGAAATTTTTCGCGTCGATGAGCGACACGGCCTGGGGCAAATCCCTGGCAATTTTCGGCGGCCGCTCGCCGACCTCCCGCACTTCGATCTCCGGCAGCACGATGACGCGCGGCTGCAGGTAAACGTAGCGCAATTTGAGCAACTCGGCGAGCGGGAGCGTGCGGGTTTCATAGGCCACGTGTTGAAAGACAACGATGCTGGCAGAGCTGGTATCAATCAGCCGCAAGGTGAAACGGCCACTCAGGTCGCTGACCGTGCCGATTTTTGTACCCTGGAAATAAACGCTGACACCGCGAATTTCACGGTGGGTGTTGAGGTCGCGGATAATCCCTGAAAAGGAACTCTGCTGGGCGGACAAGATGGCGGGAAGGAGGGCTCCCCAGAGAATCAACAATTTGGCAAGCCATCTGCAAGACAGCATAAAGGCCTCCTCATGTGAGCGTCATGGTGCGTTGCGGAGTCGACGCGAGAGCTGGCGGAAAATGGAACTCCGGGTTCAGAGATGCAAGCAAAAAGTTGTGAATGGCGCGGCCGATGCATTCGTGGCCGTTGGCTGTAGGCGGATCGCCATCGCGGGCAGGCGGCGTTTCCGGTCTTGGTATCCTCTGGCGGTATCCCCACGCGGCTGCTGCCTTCGTGCAAATGCCTTCCCGATATTATGCAAAATTGCGCACACCGCTTTATAAAATCGGACTTGACTCGAGTTGAATTTTTAACCATAACATCTTGATTTCAATGCTTGTATTTCTCTTGGGTGGCCATCTATCCTGTCTTGTTATTGCGTTGGCATAATTTCTGTTAAAGCATTCCTCATCTTGATAAAAATTTTTCTCCGTGCGTTATGGCTGGGTTCTGACCACGGTGATTCCGTAGTTCGCAAGAGAGTTTCCCTTTCCGTGCATTGATTTTGGAGTAGACAACCACTCGATTTAAGCGGGGCAGTAGAGTAGCAGGAAGGACAAAACTTCCGACGGATCGCCAAGAAATCAAAGCGTCGGCAGTGGGTGTGCCAAGTTCTGCGAAATGAGTATTTCATACTACCGTCATTACTACACTACATTTTTTCGGTACTTTGGCTGCATTAGCCCTCGGCTAGTGGCGCAGCGCGCCATTGCGTTGGAGGGTTTTTTCATTTTATTATTAAGGGAATGGGCGTTCGCAGGACAGAGTGGGTGAGCGGACGCCGCTTGAGTAAAGCCTCGGTTACATATGTTGGGAGGCAGCGCGGACCTCTTGTCTGCAGGCAGGTGAGCTGTGATACCTCGCACCTTACGGATGTGTCTCTGGCAATGTTGTGATGGCCCCAGCTCTTCTTCGTGGAAGGATCCGGCAACTAAACTTATTTACTAACCATCCTGGAGGAGGTAGAGTATGCATCGCAGGTCCATGGCAGTGCTTGTCTCGTTGCTCCTGCTGCCGTGCATGCTGTTCGCCCAAGACGGCAAAATTCGCGGGCGGGTGACGGCAAAGGACACCAACGAGCCCCTGATCGGCGCCAACGTCGTGATTGACGGCACGACGCTGGGCGCTTCGGCGGACCTCAATGGCGATTACGTCATTTTGAGTATTCCGCCCGGCGTGTACACCGTGCGGGCGAGCTACATCGGTTACCAGACCGTGGCGATCGCCAACGTGCGTGTCAGCGCCAACTTGACGACCACCCAGGATTTCTCGCTGCCCAGTTCCGCGATTGCGGTAGAGGCAATGGAAATCGTGGCCGAGCGCCCGCTGATCCAGCGCAACACCACCAACACCGTTCGCCTGACCACGCAGGAAGACATTCAGAATCTGCCGTTCCGCGGCGTGCAACGGATCGTGGCGTTGAACTCGGGAACGGTGCTGCAGGATGGCGATCTGCATGTGCGCGGTGGCCGCACCGGTGAAGTGGCCTACTATATCGACGGGGCCACCGCATTGAACCCCTTCAATAATTCCGAAAATGTCAGTGTGATTCAGGAGGCCATTGAGGAAATTCAGTTGCAAGCGGGTGGTTACACTGCGGAATTCGGCGGTGCCAACTCCGGCATCGTCCGCACCACGGTGCGCACCGGTGGCCCGGAATTCAAAGCCACGGTCGATTATCGCACCGATGATTTTGCCAAACCGGGCGAGCAATTTCTCAGCACGTCCTCCTTTGGTCATCGCAATGCGGTGGTCACTCTGAGTGGCACGCTGCTGGGCAAAACCAAGTACTTCATCGCAGGGCAACACAATTATCAGCGCAACCGCCAGGTTCGTTTTGTCGAGCCTTTCAGCTTTAAAGATCTTGTGACCGACGCCCTCGGGCCGGCGGGCCGGGATGGTGCCGGTAAGCCGCTGCCAGGCCCGGTGGAGTTCGAGAGAAATTACATTCCGCGCAACAAGCGCGAAGACAACTCGGTGCAAGGCACCCTGGCGTATGATCTGACCAACTCACTGAAATTTCGCTTCACCGGCAGCTATGGCCAGGTGACGCAGCCCAGTGGCAGCTCCTGGCCGGCGGCGCTGCAGAACATCTTCCGTCGCCGCCTGCCCACGCAGGAGACCAAAACCAGCCTGGCCAATCTCAAAGCCACGCATGTGCTCAACCCCAAGACCTTTTATGAGGTGGCGGTTTCCTACACCGATCGGCGTTTCCGCGAGTATGACAAAACTTTCGGCGACAACTGGATGCTTTATGCCGACAGTCTGGCCAACGCCGAAAAAGGTTACACCGGCTTCATTAGCCGCTATGAGCCGCCCCATGCCTACAGCACGGTGAACAAATTCTTGTTCTATCATGAAAATTCCCCGGTAGGGCTACCTGCCAACGACGTGGCTGTCGGCCGATACTTCCGCAACAGCCAGAGCAACATCGGGGCCTCGCTGGATTTCACCAGCCAGGCGACCAAGACCTGGGAAATTAAAGTGGGTGGCCGGGTTGACCGCTGGACCATGCGGCGCTTCGACGTCAACAATATCAGCGCGGCTTTGATCTATCTCTATGGCCGCGATGGCAAAAGCCCGCGCCAGTTCGAGAGCGAGCAGGAGCGGCAGGTCCGCACCGCGCGCGCTGGCGTGATGAACGTTTATGGTTACGACTCTTTCGGCAACAAGATCAATGACGGGCCCGAGGGACCGCGCCACCCGATGTTCTGGGCGGCCTATGTGCAAAACAAGCTGGAGTATCGCGATCTGGTCGTCAACCTGGGCTTGCGCTATGAGCGCATCTCCACCGACGCCCTGGCACCCAACGATCTGGAGAACCCGGCGTTCGATGAAAAGCTCAACTACATCGACCTTACCAAGGTGACCACCGCCAAGTCGCAGGACTACTGGCTGCCACGCGTTAATTTCTCCTTCCCGGTGACCGACCGCACCGTGTTCTATGCCACCTACGGCAAGTATGTGCAACTGCCGCAATTGACCGACATCTTCACCGGCAATCGCATCTTCAGCAACTCTGTCAGCCCGGTGTCGCGTTCGCCCTATGGCTATTTCGGCCAATATGCCGGCTTCACCGCCAAGCCGGAACGCACCACCCAGTATGAGATGGGCATCCGCCAGTCAATCAGCGACAACTTTGCCTTCACCATGACTGGCTTTTACAAGGACCTGCTCGACCAGCTTCGCTTTGACCGCGTGCTCTCCGAGGGTCGGGGTTCAATCCCGGAAGGCCAGACCGTGTTCTCAGGTTTGTTGAACAATGATTTCGGCACGGTCAAAGGTCTGGAACTGACGCTTGAGCTGCGCCGGGTGAAGCGTTTGGCCGCCAAGATCAACTACACGCTCTCTGATGCCCGCGGCACGGGTTCGGACAGCCGCCAGACCCAGGTGGCAGTGAGCGACGGCGGCGCACGCTATCCCATTCTCACCTACAAACTTGATTTCAACCAGACGCACCGCGGCTCCATCGTGCTCGACTATCGTTTTGCCAAAGGCGATGGCGGCAAGATTCTGCAAGGCACCGGTTTGAACGCCATCCTGACGTTCAACAGCGGCCATGCTTATACCCAGATTCAGGAGCCCAGGACCCTGGGCCAATCCAACCCCTGGAACATCGGCGTCTACCCGCTGGCGGATCCGCGCTTCAGCAATCCGGTGGAGCCGGTGAATTCCTCGACGACGCCGTTCAACTTCAACATCGATTTGAACTTCAGCCGGCTGATTGATCTGGGCAAATTCGACGCAGAATTTTACATCAACGTGTTGAACTTGTTCAACACCAAGAACGTCATCAACGTTTATCCTAACACCGGCACCGCCGAGGATGACGGCTGGCTGCGCAGCCAGTTGGCGATCTCCTTCGCCGGCATCCCGAGGTACACGGAGCTTTACAACGCGATCAACCGCGACAATCGCTGGGCCTACAACAGCACCACCGGCAACGACCTGTTCTCCAGTCCGCGCCAAATTTTTGCCGGCTTGCGCCTGGAGTTTTGACGACCGCCGCGTTGTGAGACCCGGATGGGTGTTGTGAGAAACGATTGCGGATGAACGCACCCCGCTGCCTGTGCCCGGCCTTCCGTCCAGGAGCGCACGGGCACAGTGTCCGCGCGGAAATCATCCTGCAACTGTGAGATGTAAACAAAAAGGAGTCACAGACCATGCAAAAACGCAGTCTTTTGCTTCTGCTGCTGGTCGGCCTGTTGCTGTGTGGGACGACCGCCTTTGCCGAGCGGCCGGTGGGTGAGCGCGAGCGTGATAAAAATGTGCTCAGCAAACCGACAGGCACGCCACGGTATCAGATCCTCAACATCAACAACATTTGGACGTGGATGCGCTCCGACGGCCAGTCCAACCATTCGCCGCTGGCGGATGATGGTACATATTTTCCGCGCGGCACGGGTTCGGCCATCTATCAGGACGGCATCATGTGGGGTGGCAAAGCCTATCTGGACCCGGCTTATACCCAGCCGGCGCCCAAAGCCCAGTTGATCCGCGTGGGCGGTGCCAACTATGTGGTTGGCACACGTGAGGGCCGCATCATCGGCGAAGGTGCCAATGCGGTGGCGGCCGATCCCGCCGGCGCAGATGTGCGCGCCTACCGCATTCGCCGGGACTACGCCTCGATGTCGCGCGTCGAATTGCTGCGCGATGCGGCGGAGTATTATGAAATCCCGCAGGCCAACGTCACCGACGCCCAGATCAACGAAGTGCTGCGGCGCTATGCGCTGGATTGGAAGGAATGGCCGGTGCAATACGGCGCGCCTTATATTGAACGCAACGGCACGCCCGGCTACCAGCCCCCGCCCGATTTCAGCGCGACCTTCACGGTCGATGATCTCATCAAAGGCAATTATGACGAGCCCGGCATTGCGGGGGCGGATCCCAACTCCCCGGCCGATCAAGTGGTGTGGACAGTCTTCAACGATCTCGATCCCAACACCACCCTGGCTCTGCAAGGCTCGGAACCGTTGGGTTTGGAAGCGCAAGTCACGCTGTGGGGCTATAAGCGTACCGATGCACTCGGCAACATCTATTTCCGCCGTATCAAGCTGATCAACAAAGGCGGCGTGGATGTCACCGATGCCGGTGGCACCAAAGGCGCCTTCTATATCAACGAGATGTACGTGGCGCAATGGTCTGACCCGGATCTCGGCGGCGCCGGCGATGACGTGGCTGGTTGCGATGTGAACTTGAGCATGGGCTTCGTGTACAACGGCCAGGCGATTGACAGCGAATATCGCGGTTTTCGTCTGCCGCCACCTGCCATCGGCTATGACTTCCTGCAAGGTCCGGCCGTGCCTGGCGACCCCACCGATCGTGCCGTTTTTGATTTGAAATACAAAGACGGCTTCAAGAACCTGGGCATGACCTCCTTCTCCTATTTCTCAGCCGGTTCGACGATTTCAGACCCGCCGCGGGACTATGCGCGCGGCACCATCCGCTGGTACAAGATGCTGCGCGGCTTCGCTCCCATCGATGGTCCGGATCAATATTATCCCTTCCCACCCGGGCTGACGCCCAATCAGTTTCCGCTCTCCGGCGATCCGGTGACCAAGACCGGTTTCCTGGATGGCTTGGGCGAGCAATACTCCTTTGCGCCGGGCGATCGACGCATCAACCTGAGCACTGGTCCGTTCACGTTGAACCCCGGCGAAACCCAGGAAGTCGTCGTGGCAGTGGTCGGTGGGTTGGGCGCCGACCGCATCTCCAGCGTCGCGGTCATGAAGTTCAACGACCGTTTCGCGCAGAACACCTACAATGCGCTTTTCCAGGTTCCCAAGCCACCCGCGCCACCGCGCGTCACGGTGTCGGAAGTGGACGGCAAGGTTGGTCTGGAGTGGGGCAGCGATCTCAACCGCGTGCGCGACACCGAAACGACGGTGCAACAGCCTGGTGGGTATACTTTCGAGGGCTACAACGTTTACCAGTTCCCCAGCCGGGGCGCTTCCTTGTCTGAGGCCAAGCGCATCGCGGTGTTCGACCTGGCCACCGACCCGACAGTTATTTTGGATGAACAGTTCGACGTGGCCTCCGGCCTGATTCTCAGCAAGCCGGTGCAGTTTGGTACCAACAGCAGCATCCAGCGGTATTTCAATTTCAGCCGCGACTATATCCGTGACATCGAAAAGCTCTACAACGGCCAGGAATACTACCTCGCTGTCACGGCTTACAGCCGGGCGACTGTTCCCGGCTTCCTGCCGGCATCTTTGGAGTCAGAGCCGACGATTATCACGGTCATCCCGCGGGTGCCGTTCGGCGTGTCTTATCAAACCGCCTTTGGTGACACGCTGCCGGTCAGCCATACCAGTGGCCGCAGCGACGGCATTATCCTGCCAATCGTGGTCAATCCCAAGGCCAGCACGGGCGACAACTATGAAGTGCGTTTCGCCGTCGACAATCAGGGTGTCACCACCTGGAGTCTGGTGAACAAGACCAAGAACAGCACGCTGCTCAGCAACAAGACCAACCAAAGTGGTGACGAGAATTATGACATCGTTGACGGGATGTTCCTGCTCGTCTCCGGTCCACCGCCCGGCGTGAAAACCTGGGAATGGACCTCGGGCAGCCGTTTTCTCACCTGGGCCGATGCCGACGGTTTGGGCTTCGAAGGCTTCAATGGCGCGCTGGGTTGGGCTTCACCGCGCTCAGTGTTCAATGATGGCAAGATGTTTGTCCCTGCCGACAAGCTGAAAAAGATTGAAATCCGCTTCGCCAACGCCGACGCCAACGACCTGGAATTCGATCCCAATCAGCCCAATGTCTCCTACGGTTATCGCTACGGTCGCAACTTTGCCTCGGCACCGGCGCGGCCGGAATTTGCGCCTTTCATTATCAACCCGGCTGGCGGTTACTCCTTCCAGGATTTTGCCAAGAACGTGCCGCTCGCGGTGTATGACGTTGACGCCAACCCGCCGCGCCGCCTGCGCGTGGGCTTCCTGGAGAACAACGTCGCCGGTGGCAAAGTCAATGGCCGCTACAACCCCGGGGTTTTTGGAACGACGAATAATACCAGCAGCACCGGCCCACGGGAGTGGTTGTTCATCTTTGATGCGGATTACAGCGAGACGGCTGATCCCGCTTACCAAGTCGAGCTCATCTCCTCCGATTTGCCGGTGATGTACTTTGCGACCTGGCAGCGGCGCAATGCCAATCCCTGGACCGACGCCAATGTCATGACCATCACCCCCAACCGGCCGAATACGCCGGATGATGTCTTCAGCTTCACTGCACCGGCGCCGAAAAAGGGAGCGGATTTGGAGGCGCAGAGTGCTGAGCACATCGGTGTGTATCCCAACCCCTACTATGCCTTCAACCCGGCGGAAACCACCACGCTCAATCGCTTTGTGACCTTCAACAACCTGCCGCCCAACGCCACCGTCCGCATCTTCAACATGGCCGGCCAGTTGGTGCGCAAGCTCGAGAAGGTCAATGATCCTTCGCAGTTCCTGCGCTGGGATTTGCAGAATCAAACCGGCCTGCCGGTGGCGAGCGGCATGTACATCGCGCATGTGGAAGCCACTTTGCCGTCAACCGGTGCCAAGACGGTCAAGGTGTTGAAACTGGCCATCATTCAGGAACAAGAAGTGCTGGAAGTTTTCTAAGCGCTGCGCTGACTCATTTTCGCTTTCACCACTCTCTTTGCAGAAGGAGAAATGTCATGAAGAGTAAAGTAGTCTTCTCCATGCTTGGCCTCGGCGTGGCGCTGGCGATGTTGCCGCTGCGGCTGTCAGCGCAGGCTCTGGGCGAGGGCATCGAAAATAAACGCATCGGCACGGCCGCGGCCACCGAATTGTTGATCCCGGTGGGTGCGCGCGACCTGGCCATGGGCGGCGCCAGCCTGGCAACCAGCGCCGGCATCGACGCGTTGCATTGGAATCCCGCCGGTCTCGGCCGCATTGCCTCCACTGCGGAAGGGACTTTCACCACCATGTCCTACCTCGCCGACATTCGTCTGAATTACGGCGCCGTGGGCGTGAACTTCGGCGGCTTCGGGGTGGTTGGCCTCAGTGTCCGCTCCTTCGATTTTGGCGACATCCTGCTGACCACCAACGATGATCCGGAAGGTCGTGCCGGCCGGACGTTCGCGCCCGCTTTTGTCACCGTCGGCCTGACCTATTCCCGCGCCTTTACCGACGCCATCACCGCCGGTGGCACGATCAAACTCATCTCGGAAAAGATGGGGCGCGCCAGTGGCAATGGTATGGCACTGGATTTGGGCGTGCAGTATCACACCCTCGCCGGCATCAAGGGGCTGCATCTGGGGGTGGCGATGAAGAACATCGGCCCGCAGATGAGCTTTGGTGGTTCGGGCTTGTTGCGCCGGGCGACCTCTTCCGAAGGCAGCCGGCCGGAGCAATATTATGAAATCAAACCGGCGAGCTTCGAGCTGCCCTCCTCGGTGGAGATTGGTCTGGCTTATGAACGCACCATGAGCGAGAACTTCACGGTCAACGTCAGCGGTGCTTTTGCCAACAACAACCTCGGCCTGGATGGCTATCGCGGCGGGGCGGAAGCGCTCTATCAAGTGAGCAATAACCTGCGGCTGGCGGGCCGCGCCGGCATCGAGCTCTCCCCCAATGGCGGCATCGATGACAGCGCCACCAAAATCTCCAGCGGCGGCGACGACCAAATCTTCGGTCCGACGTTGGGCTTCGGTTTCATGTACAAGACCGAATCCGTCGACATCACGCTGGACTACGCCTACCGCTCGGTCGATTTCTTCGACAGCAACCAGATGTTTACGCTCAAGCTCGGTTTCTAAGCCGGTTTGAATGCGATCAACTCTTGTTGTGTGAAAGGCTGCTCCACTGGAGCAGCCTTTCTTGTTGTGCACCATGCCGTGCGGGGAAGCGGAAAATTTCTGCCCGCAGCCGCAACGCCGCGATCCTGCCCGTCATGAGCAGGGGTCAAATCGTCTCTCATTGGCTGCCCGGTGTGGTGGGCAACGGATCACGATAAAACATCAATCCGTTCGGCCGGCCACTCACGAGCTGACGGCAGCCTCCGCTCCCCGCCGGTGGAATTTGGCCCGCTGCTCAAATTTTCTTTGCCTTGTATTGGGCAGAGTCATATGTTGGATGTCATGAAACGCATGATCAGACTTCGCACTGTTGTCCGCAGCCTGCCTGCACTGTTCGCGGTTTTGGGCGTTGCCTGCGAGCGCACGCCACCCTCGCCCCCTTACTTTCCCGAGACCGGACGTCCCGCGCTTTATCAACGCTCGTTGGACGCGCGTACCGACTTGCGCGTCCTGTCCCTGGCGTTGCAACCCGGCAGCGAGGACCTCGCAACCCTGGCTTATTTCCGCCTGGGCCGCGGCGCCAGCATCATGAGCGCCTTCGCCAGCAATGGCGAGGCCGGCGAAAGTGATGTGCGTAGCGAGTACCCTGCCTACCTGGCCGCCGGGCGGCGCGCCGAAGCCACGCGCGCGGCCGCCCATCTGGGCGCAGAGGTCTATTTTCTCAATTTGCCCGACCTCGCCGCCGCGCGTGATTCCGCCAGTGTCCGGCGCGTGTGGCCCGCCGACTCCGTGCGTGCGAAGCTGGCGCGTCTGTTTCTCAAGTTCCAACCGGATGTTGTTTTGCTGGCGTTCGAACCGGAACGTGGGGCTGCCGGCATGTGCTGGCCGCGGCGGTGCCTGGCTGCGGATGTGCTTGCAACGGTGCAACAACTCAAAACCGGCATACCTGCCCTGCCCGTCAATGGTGCCGGCACGCCTCAGCGCTGGAGTGTCAATCGCGTTTTCATGGAAGACAGCAGCGGCCTGGTCATGCCCGTGCAAGAGGTGCATCCCCTGTGGAAAAAATCTTATGAAGCCATCGCTGCCGAGGCAGCACAGGCTTATGCCTCGCTCAATCGCCAGCGGCAAGTATGGCGCAGCAGCCGGCCTTCCGCCTATGCGCTGCTCATGGGCGCCGCAGGCCGTGACCCGGCCGCGCTGGATGCCGGATTGCCCCTGCCGGCGAGCAGCCGGCTGCGCAGCCTGGATCGGCGCGTGCACAATTTGTCCCTGCAAACCCAGCGGGGCAAGAAGACCGGCGCGCTGGCGGAAATCGTGAGTGTGCTCGATTCGGTCAGCCTGCTGCTGGTGGAAAAAAATCTTCAGGAGACCGAGAGACGCCGGCTGCTGCATTGGAACAAAACCTTGGGCGATCTGCGCTGCAGCCTGCTGGGGGTGGAAGTCAAATTCACCCTGAGTGACACCGCCCTGAGCGAGCGGCAGCTCACCTATCTCACGCTCACCAAAGTGACCGGCCTGAGCAAGGGCGGCAATACCTCGGTTTTCTTCGGCAACGCCGATCCTCAAAGCGGCTGGATCATCGACGAAGGCTTCGAACACAAATTGCCACTGCGACTCAATGATCCCTATCGTCTGCTTTCGCCCAAAAAGATGGCGTACACGTTCCCACCGGCGTATTATCAACAGCAGGCCGAAGAGCCTTGGCACAAGCTGCTGTTCTTTGTGATTCACCGTGCCGCCAACCGCGAGCAGGATTTTACCTATCGCGCGGAAGCCAAACTCACTTTTGGGCCGCGCTTTTCCACCGAGGTGTTGAATCCGATCGTGCGCATGCACGCGAACGAGCATCTGCGCATCCGTCTCACCAACTTCTCGCGCGACGGCGTGGCGGACGAGGTGTGGGTCGATGATGCCTATGCCACGGCGCAGCCCAGCCGTTTTCGGCTGAGCCGGAAGGGCGCCACCCATCTCGATGTGCTGCCGCTCACCTGGCGCGGCGATCCGCCGCCGGGCAACTATCTGATGCAGGTGCAGATCGACAGCATTCCCGAGGCCAATTTTGTCGCACGCAAGTTTTATGCGGCGGTGGATGCAACCAAACGCATCGGGCTGCTGTCGGCCCTGAGCAACAGCCCGGTGGCGGAGGCCCTGCGCCGGCTGAACTTGCAATATGTCGCGCTTTCGCCCGCCGGATTCGCGCCACGCCTGGACTCGCTCGATGTGCTGGTTCTTGACCGCCGGCTGTTGTCGTTCCACCCCGAGTTGGCGCAACAGCGTGCCGCATTGCAGCGCTTTGCCGAGGCCGGTGGCCATGTCATCATCCTCGCACAAGAAGCTCCGGTGTGGAATAAAAGCCCGTTGTGGCAGGGCCTGCATCTTCTTCCGGTTTTGCAATGGGAGGCCAATACGCCCCTGCAAACCGCCGCCTCGCATGCTTTATCGGTCTCTCCCAATCGGTTGACAGCAGAGGATTGGGAGGGCTGGCTCTTTCAGCGTGCTTACAATTTGCTTTCCGGCCCGGCACTGGCCGAAGCGGAAGCCCCGGTAAAAGCCATGCCGGAATCCACGCCGCTGGTGCTGACCCAGACCCGTGGCCGCGGCCGCTTCACCTATGTTGATTTGGCGCTCGCGCCGCAATTGCTGAACGTGCATCCCGGCGCTTTCCGATTTTTCGCCAATTTAATCGCGCTGTGAGTATGCCCGCCGTGCAAACCGGCTGCAGTGTTATGATTCCCCACGGCTGAGCCGTGGGACATCCGGCGTTGCGTCAGAGTTGGTAAAAATTCCCCAAAGTCTCGACGGTCGTCGAGGCACAACATTTCCTGCACAGAATCCAGGTGGTTCGGTCATGAAGCCTCGCTTTGCCCTGCTGGCCTGCCTGCTGTTGGCCGCTCTTCCGGCCGCGGCGCAGGATTTGATGCCGGCCATTCCTTTCACCTTCAATCTCGACTATGCGCGGTTTCGCAATGACGCGTACAGTGGTTATTTGGAAGTTTATTACAGCTTTCAGCCGCGCGTGCTCAGCTTCCATTTCGCCAATGGCAAATACCACGCGGGCGTGAGAATCACCACACGTCTGCGCCGGCAGCCGGACGTTCGGATTGTTGCGGAAAAACGCACGCTCTTTACCGTCTCGCAAGCGGATACCGCCGCCGCCTGGTACAACCATCCCATGGTCACACAAGCCGGCTTCGCCCTGCCCCATGGCACGTATTCCCTGGAAGTCGTTGCCGAGGATTCGCTGGCGCCCGACCGCCGCGACAGTGTGACTTCCGCCCTCGAGGTGAGTGCCTATCCCAGCGGGGTGGGCCTGAGCGATCTCGAATTATGCCGCCATATCACCCCTTCCCAAAAAAAGGAAGATCTCTTTTTCAAGAACGGGATGGAAGTTGTGCCGCATCCCCAAATGGTGTTTGGCACCGCCACCACGCCGGTGGTGTTTCATTATCTCGAACTGTACAATCTCGATCCCAGCGCCACCTATCGCGTGAAAACCGTGTTGTCGGATGCGGATGGCAAGCCGGTGCGGGAAGCCAGCAAGGAGCGCGTTTATCGCGTCAAAAACAGTGTGGAAGTGGGCACCTCCAATGTGACCAACCTGCCCTCCGGCAAGTATCTTTTTCATCTGCTGCTGTTTGACCGGCGCGACAGCTTGCTTGCCGATACCGAACGGGCGTTTTTTGTTTACAATCCTCATCTCACCCCCAAACCGCCAGTCCCTGCCACAGTGGCAACCGGGGAATCCACGGATTTGGCGAAGCTCTCGCAGGAGGCCCTGGATGAGGAGTTTCAGCAGGCCGCTTATCTGGCAAAGGGCGAGGAAAACAAAGTCTTTCGCAGCCTGACGACACTCGAAGCCAAGCGCGAATTTCTCCGGCGGTTTTGGATGGACGTGGAAAAAGGCCGGGGGGACACCCCCGCCATTTCGCGCGCGGAGTATCTGCGCCGGCTCAAGATTGTCAACCAACGCTTTGCCAGTCTGAACAAGGCCGGCTGGCGTTCACATCGCGGACGTGTTTATCTGCTTTATGGCGAGCCCAGCGAAATCGAACGTTTCCCCAGCGCCGGCATTTCCAAGCCGCATGAAATCTGGCGCTATCATGCCATCGAAAACGGCGTGGAGTTCATTTTCATTGATCGTCTCGGCTTCAACGATTATGAACTGGTGCATTCCACCAAGCGCGGCGAGCTGCGCGATGAAAACTGGGAGGAGTTGTTGCGGTAGCCGGGCTGCGCGATGATCCCCGCGGGTGCCGGAACGCGGCGGCTGGTGGGGAGAGGGGGGTGTGGTGGTGTCATGGGGAAAAAGGCATTGTTGGGGTGGCTGTGCGCGGGCACCGGTCGCGTTGCCGTCACGGCGGTGACAGGGCCTCCTGCAAAAAGCGAACGAGGAAACGATCGGCCCAATGCCAGTTGTGTTCCGCGCGCGGATGCAAAACGGTTTGTGCAAATCCCAGGCGGCAGCCTTTCTCCTGGAGCAGGCGGCGAAAGTGCTCGGCACGGTCGCGGTTGCCGCGCAGACCGTCATGGGCAGTGCTGGCCACCCAGAAGCGCGTGCGGCGCAGCAGGCGCGCGGTTTCCCCGCTGGCGGCCGCGATGCCATCGGTGGCATTCCAGACGCGCAGAGCGCGACGGCTCCTTGGTTTGCCCAACGCGGCGTTGAACAACGGCGCCGCCAGCCATATGCGGTCACTATTGTCACCGTCGCCCTGGCGCGGGTCGCGATGTCCCGGCCACATCAACGTGCCGTCGTAAATGGCGGCCTCCTCGAAATACCCCGGCCGTTTCGCTGCCAGCAGGCTCACCGTAAATCCCCCCAGGGAAAAACCCGCCATCAGTTTTTTGGTCATGGCACTGACATAGCGCCGGTCATACTCGGGCAGAAGCTCGCTGGTGAGATATTGCCAAAAGCGTCCCGTGCCCAGGCCCTTGTGTTTCGCGGGCCAAACGCCCACCATGTCGATTCCCAAAGAGGGCACCGCGTTGTCAGCGGAATTCAAACCGGGCATGACCACCACGACGGGCGGCAGCCTGGTACTGTGGATGAGTGCATCGAGGTCTTCAATGGCCGTGGATCTCCGGCGCGAAGCATCCTCATGAAAATTGCACCATTCCCGCTCGTGACCGCGAAAGAGATAAAGCAATGCGGCGGCGCGGCCGGCTTGATAGCCGGGCGGTTCATAGACGAAGCAGGCTTTGCCACACTGCAGGCTGGGGGAATGGCGCCATTCCAGGCGCAGCGTGCCGTGCAGCGAATTGGCATGACGCGCCAGAATTTCGGCATGTATATTTGCGCGAGTGGAGCTTGGCATTGTGCAACCGGGGATGAATGGTGGCGGCCGCGGCACTCGGCGGCCGGAGGGTGTGATCTGGATTTTGCGTGGGAATTGTTGCCCTGCTCACCTGCGGTTGCCTGCGCAGGTGAAAGCATGATGTGAAATTCAGGTGTCAAGCCGGAGGTGCGTGAGCGCCACCACGCGCCCCCGCAGGCTGTCATTGCCTCACCGGTGCCGGCATGCTTTGCGCGGCACCGGCTGCCTGCTGCAATGACAGCCGCGGCGCGTCTTCAACGGCGTGAAGCGGAAATTGCCGGAAGAGATAATTCAGGAATCAACACCGGCACGTGACGACGTCACCGTCCGGCATCAGGCTTTGTAGATGCTTGCCACCACGGCGCCGAAGAGCACCCACTCGATGAAAACGATGCCGCCCATGCACCAGGTGAGATAGTAGGGAAAGTTGGGCATGGTGAGCGGGCTGTAGAACATGCCGAAAAACTGATCAAGCCCACGAAGACGCCGAAGAGCATGCCGCCTTTGGCGCCCGCCGGCCACGAGCCGCGCGTGCGGGCAAATAGCAAGGCGCCGGCGAGGCCGATCAGAATTGCAATAACCGTGAACCAGATCGGATTGGCATCCTGGCGAAAGACGTTCGGCAGGGATTTGTAAGTATTTCCCATGACCAGGCCGTGCATGATGAATTCGTAAACCGCATTGACCACGCCGCCGACCAGGCCAGCAACCAGAGCTTTGGACCAGTTCATAAACTCCCTCCTCTGTGGTTGAACAACCAACGATAGATGTTGCTGCAGCGGGAAGCCGGCAGCGGTGCCGGCTGGCAGGCACAGCCGCACGCTTGAGCAAACTCCCGTGTGGAAAAAGTAAATAATTGTACCTGGTTTGTCAATTGTCAAAATCGGCTCGCGGGAACAGGAGATTGCTTTTGACGGCAGCTCTGTTTTATTTCTAAATTGTGCACCCAGAGTAATCACCTTCGCGAGAAACGCCGCTTGGATCGCGACGCCCGACCCCCCAAGGGGTGGTGCATAAAAAATTTGCAGGCAAATGTGCCGTCAACTCTGGTAGCAGTGAACTGTTTTTAGTTTTTAGTGAAGCTGCATATCGCATACCCCGAAACTCCGTCAGGAGTGACCTGCTTGGCCTCTTCAAAAAAACGCGCCAGATCATGAGAAATTCTACAGGCCACTCCCAACGGAGTTTAAAGACATACAGGCATCGAATGTCTACAAACAGTTCACTCCTGACGGAGTTTGGTAAACACGCCATTTCTCCCAGGCAACAGCAAGCCAGCATGCAAAATTCAGGTTATTAGTGTTTGTCCAAAATCACAGCCCGCCAACAGGTGCGCTCCTGCAACAACGGGGCCGGTGCCTGGCAGTCTCCCGGACCTTGTTGCAACGCACAGTTTTGAAAGCTACAGCGTTGTCGGGAGTGAAGCAGTTTCAAACAGACATCTGACCGGCAGCGTGGAAAAAGTTCGACTGTCAAATTCCTGGTTGACGAGCGGTGGCCGGGCCGTGTCCCTGCCCGCCGCCGATAATCACATCAACTCCAACCTTCCCGAGGTGAGATCATCATGGCACTCAAAATCAAACCTGCCCATGAAACCGAATTCGATTTGCTGGCACTGGGTGAATGCATGATTCGGTTGAGCCCGCCCGGGCATCAGCGCATCGAGCTGACCCCGGTTTTCGAAGCCTATGCCGGCGGCGGGGAATACAACGTCGCCTATGCCCTGGCGCGCTATGGCCTGCGCACCGCCTGGGTGTCACGTCTGGTCGACAACCCGCTCGGTGCCTTCATCCGCAATCACGCCCAGGCCAGCGGCATGAATCTCAGTGAAGTGATTTGGGTGCCTTATGATGGGGTGGGCCGTGCCGACCGCATCGGCTTGAATTTCACCGAAGTCGGCATCGGCGTGCGGCCCAGCGTCACGTTGTACGATCGCGGCCATTCTGCCGCTTCGCACATGCGGCGCGGGGAAGTCGACTGGCACCGTCTCTTCAGCCGGCGCAAAGTGCGCTGGTTTCACACCGGCGGCATCTTCACGGCGTTGAGCGACAGTTGCGCCGAGGTCGTTGCCGAGGCCATGCAGGCGGCGCATGAAGCCGGCACGGTGGTGAGCTACGACCTCAATTTTCGCAGCAAGCTGTGGTCGAGTCAGCGTGCCATCGCAGTGACAAAAAAGCTGGTGCCCTATGTTGATGTGCTCATTGGCAATGAGGAGGATTTCCAGAAAGTGCTGGGCTTCGAGGTCGCAGGCACGGATGAACAGCTCAAGACGCTGCCGGTCGAAGGCTACAAGATGATGGTGGAAAAAGTCGTGACGGCTTACCCGCATCTCGGCGCGGTGGGCACCACGCTGCGCGAAGTGGTGAGCGGCCTGGTCAACAACTGGTCGGCGATCCTGTATTATGACGGACAGTTTTATCAATCACGACGCTATGAGCATCTCGAGATCGAAGATCGCGTCGGCGGCGGCGACGGGTTTTGCAGCGGTTTCGTGTACGGCCTGCTGCACGGCCTGGCGCCGCAGGAATGCGTGGAAATGGGCGCGGCGCACGGCGCGCTGCTGCAAAGCACGCGCGGCGACACCAGCATGGTGACGCTGGAGGAAATCAAACACGTGATGGCGGGGGGCAGCGCACGCATCAAACGTTGAATCTGGCGCAATCCGCCCGCAGCACGGCAATTACCGGAGCATTGGCCGAACAAGTCAACCGTGCGCCAATCATGCTGCCGCTGGATTGGTGCCCGGCCGGAAATGTTCCAACCGGCTGAGCCGTGCCTTCCGAAACTTGGCATTGCGCGTACCTTCCTGATATTTTGCTGCCACCTCCCAGCCCGGGCAGGAACGCCCTCATCAAAAAACTCGGAACTCCGGACACCGCCGGATGGCATCCGTCACCGGATTTTCCACAACAAAAAACGCCACTGGTGCAACACCAGTGGCGTTCCGGTTTCGGCAATTTCCGATGGATGGTGCGCGGGCTTATTTCAACAAGGTCATCTTGCGCGCCTGCACGAAGCCTGCGGTTTCAATCCGGTAAATGTAGATGCCGCTGGCCACGCGAGTGCCGTCATCGCTCTTGCCGTCCCACGAAATCTGCCTGAAGCCGGGTGCCTCCATGCCATCGACCAGCGTCCGCACGCGCTTGCCCAGCAGGTTGTAGATCGCCAGTTTCACGTGCACCTGCTTCGGCAAATCATAGCGGATGATGGTGGTGGGATTGAAGGGATTGGGATGGTTCTGCAGCAGGGCAAAGCGTTCGGGCAGGCCAGCGTTCTCTTCGTCCACGCCGGTGGTGGGCGTGATGTCCGTCGTCAGAATCGGAAGAAGCTGATAGCCCGTGGCAGGATTGGAGGAGCTGAACTGACCCAATACGCCCTCGAAGACAAATGTCCCCTTTGGAATGGGCACGCCCGCAATTTTGGTATCCGTGGCCACCGGCGTACGCAGGGCCACGGCGCCGGATTGATCGCTGGCATCGGTGATGGTGTAGCTTTTGTTGGCCACGAACACCGTGTCGCCGGCGGGATTGATGCTCAGGCCCTCCACCCGGATCAACTCGCTTTCATAGGCCTCGCCGTTGGCAGCCAGCTCGGCCAGGGTGACCTTCTGCGTTGTCGGCAGCGCGTTGTCGCGTGAAATCACTTCGAAGCTGCTGATGGGTGCGATTTCCTTCAGCGAATTGAACTCGGTGAGTGTGCCGGTGAGGCGCAGTCGATCGCCCAGCCGCACCTTGCCGCTGTCAATCGCCGCCCGGAAACTGCCACTGGTCTGAAATGCGGTGATACCCGCGGTGGCGTCCTGCAGCCGTGCAAAACGGCCGAGCGCGCGGGTGACAATGCCCTCCACCGTGACCACCGTACCGTTGGCCGTTTCGCGTGCTATCGCAATCGGCACGATGGCTGTGGCACCCGGAATAAGCTGGCCGCGAATCTCGCCACCGGGATGATCGGCCGAATGCACGTTGACATAAAGCTGGCTCGCCAGCAGCTCCACCACCAAATCCGTGGTGAGTGCCTGGGTGGTGTCACTGCTCTTCCACACGCCGCTGGCAGCGGTACCGGTGAAGGGGATGTCGCGCACCACCGGGCCATTCTTGCCGCGTCCGGCATTGTGGAAATGCGCAGCGCGAAAAGCGCTGCGCAGGCCGGTGTAACGAACCTCATAGGCCAGCTCCGTGCCGCTGGCATCCAGCGTGATGCTGGCATAGCCGGCGGCATTCGTCGTCACCGGTGGCACTTCCTGGCTGCCTTCCAATTGCGCCGCGAATTTGATGGCTGCGCCGGTCAACACCTGGCCGCGAATTTCGCCGCCGGGATGGGCCGCGGTGTGGACATTCACATACAGATTGCCGGCGAGCAACTCCGCCACCAGCGCCGGGGTCAAGGGTTGAGAGGCATCGCTGCTGCTCCACACGCCGGTGGCCACCGTGTCGGTGAAGGCGAGATCGCGCACCACCGGCCCGTTCGTCCCTGCGGCAGCGTTGTGAAAATGCGCGGCCGTAATCGGCCCGCTGAGATTGGCGACTTTGATTTTGAAAGCAAGTTGTGTGCGGTCTTCATTCAACACAAAACGTCCGCCGCCGGCGGCCACGGTGGTGACCGCGGGATTTTCCTGCGCGCCATTCAGCACCGCATGAAAGACCGTTACGGCCCCCGGGCGCAATTGTCCGCGAACTTCGCCGCCAGGATTCGTGGCGGTATGAACATTCACATAGATCTTGCCAGCCAGCAACTCCGCCACCAGGGCCGGGGTGAGCGGTTCGGGATCATTGTTGCGCCACACGCCGCCGGCAGTGTTGCCGGAGAAATCAGCCGTGATCGTGCGCACGGGCGGGCCATTTACGCCGGCGGGCGCATTGTGAAAGTGTGCCGCGGCAATCGCGCTGCTCAGATTATTGACGGTGACCGAGAAGCTCAACTCTGTGCCGGTGGCATTCAGGGTGAAACTGCCGCTGCCGTTCGCCGGCGTCGTCACCGGCGGCACTTCCTGGCTGCCGTTGAGCGTGGCCGTGAAATTGATCGCCGTCCCTCGCAGCACCTGGCCGCGAATTTCGCCGCCGGGATGAGCCGCGGTGTGCACATTGACATACAGATTGCCGGCGAGCAACTCCGCCAGCAGCGCCGGCGTCAGCGGCTGGTTGGGGTCGCTGCTCGACCACGTGCCACTGGCAACACCGTCGGTGAAGGCAATATCGCGCACCACCGGTCCGTTTGCGCCACTGGCGGCATGGTGAAAATGTGCCGCGGTAATCGGCCCGCTGAGTCCGATCACACTCAGGTGGAAACTGAGCGCGGTTTGATCCTCATTCAACACGAACATGCCGCCGCCCTGCGCCGGAGTGGCGACCGCAGGCACCTCCTGGCTGCCGCTCAGCGTCGCAAAGAAAACCGCCGGCGCCTTGAAATCGCTGCGGCGCGACGGCTGAATCTGCGGCGTGTTGTTGAAGGAAGTGGCCACGCCGATGACACTCACGGGATTGGGCGGCTGCAGCGAGCCGTCGATGTCGGTGTCGCGATCGATGAACATCGCCAGCTCACCGGTGCCGTCGTTGATGGTGAGCGTCCTGTCGCTGTTCTCCGGCGGAAATGTGCCGATGATACTGGCCTGATTGACGCGAATCAACTCACCCTCGATTGCGGCGCGATTGCTGACATATTCGGCCACCGTCACCACCTGCGGCGCCGGCAGGCCGGGTTGATCGATCACCACGATCGAATCCGGCACGGTTTCCACGTTGCGGCGGCCGGCATTGGTGCCGAGGCGGCTGTCCTTCACCAGCACACGCGTGCCCTGGGAGAGGGCGGATTTGCCACTGCCCACGAACATGCGAATGCCGCCGGTGGCATCCTGCAAATAAAATTCCGAGCTGTTCGTGCTCGACAATCGGAAATCCACCGTGGTGATGATGCCGGAAATCGTGATCTTCTCCGTGCCATCCGGCATTTGCCGCACGACGCCGATCGGCGCAATGCCGCGGAAGCCGGGCAGCAGTTGCCCGCGAATCTCGCCGGCGGGATTGGCCGCCGTGTGGAAATTGATGTAGATCGTGCCGGCCAGCAGCTCGACCACCAGCGCCGGGGTCAACGCCTCGGCATCAGAATTCTTCCACACACCTGAGCCGCTGCCGCTGCCCAGTTCACTGGTGAGCGTGCGCACCGCCGGGCCAGTGACGCCGCGATTGGCGTTGTGGAAATGTGCCGCGGTAACCGCTCCGCTCAAACCAATGGTGCCAACATTGAAGCTCAATTCCGTGCCGGCAGCGTTGAGTTTGAAATAACCAATACCGGCCGCCTCGGTCGCCACCGGCGGCACTTCCTGGCTGCCTTCGATTTGCGCCTCGAAGTTGATGACCTTGCCGCTTTCCAACTGCCCGCGAATTTCACCCTCGGGATGGGCGGCCGTGTGCACATTCACATAGAGGTTGCCCGCCAGCAAATCCGCCACCAGCGCCGGGGTCAGCGGCTCGGCATCCGTGCTGCGCCACACGCCGCTTGCCGTGGTGTCGGTGAAGTCCGCGGTGAGGGTGCGCACCGGCGAACCATTGCTGCCGCGCGGCGCGAGATGAAAATGCGCCGCGGTGATCGGACCGCTGAGATTGCGCACCTTGATCAGGAAGCTCAACGCCGTCTGCTCGGCGTTCAGCACGAAGTATCCTCCACCGGCCGCGGTTGTGGCCACCGCCGGGTTCTCCTGCTTGCCTTCCAGCACCGCCAGAAAGACCGTTTCCGCGCCGGCGCGAATTTGCCCGCGAACTTCGCCGCTGGGATTGGCGGCCGTGTGCACATTCACATACAGCTTGGTGGCGAGCAATTCCGCCACCAGTGCCGGCGTCAGGGCCTCGACCGTGTCGCTGTTGCTCCACACGCCGGTGGCCGTGCCGCCGGTGAAAGCTGTGGTGAAGGTGCGCACCGGCGGACCATTGACGCCGGTGGCCGCATTGTGAAAATGCGCCGCAGTCAGCGGGCCGCTCAAATCATTCACCGCTACTTCGAATTGCAATTGCGTGCCGGTGGCATTCAAACGGAATTTGCCCACGCCCTTGCCCGGCACATTGACCGGCGGCACTTCCTGCTGGCCGGTGAGGCTGGCGGTGAATTGCCGCTCGCTGCCCAGCACCACCTGACCGCGAATTTCGCCGTTGGGATGGGCGGTGGTATGCACGTTGACGTAAATGTTGCCCGCCAGCAGTTCATTCACCAGCGCCGGAGTCAACGGCTCGGCATCCGTGCTTTTCCAACTGCCGCTGGCCACCTCCCCCTGAAAATCCGCGGTGAGTGTGCGCACCGGCGGGCCGGTCACACCGGCTGCGGCATTGTGAAAATGCGCGGCTGTAATCGGCCCGCTCAAGCCGGTGACACTCAGGTAAAAGCGCAGCTCGTCGCGCTGATCATTCAGCACAAAATAGCCGCCGCCGGTGGCGGGCAGCGTGAGGGCGGGCACCTCCTGGCTGCCATTCAGCACCGCCATGAAATAGGCCGGTTGCTTGGCCAGGCCATCCGGCACGGTGCCGGGCGTGGGCGTGTTGTCCTCCGTCCAACTGCCGCCGGCAAAGCTGAAATTCTCGCTGGTTTCATCATGGCCGGTGATGCCGTTGCCGCTGCTGAGTTTTTCGCCGGCCTCGGGTGCGTTGCGCGCGGCGCTGGAACCGTTGTCATGCGGTGCGCTGTCGACGTCATTGTCGGCATTGACCGCCGTTTGGCTTGCGACCGGTGTGTCGTTTTTGTAGCTGGATGGATTACTATCGGCATCGGGACCGTCAATCGCGAGCCCACTTTTGTCGACGGCTGTGCTTTTGTCGCCCCACACGACATAATCGACGTCCTGCACCAGGTCGCTCACCCCATCCCAAGTGAACAAGACGATGGTTTCGCGATCGTTGGTCAGGCCGGCAGTTCCCGAGACAGCGATGCCGATCATGTCCGCGATCGTGGTGTCGGTCCCCAAAACTTCATAATCGGGAGCAACGCCATAGCGGGTCTTGAATCCGGCTCCGGTGAAGGCAACCACTTTCACGCCGCCGGGCGCAATGCTGGCGCCGTCCGGGAACTTGGCCAGAAAATCGAAGTTTGCGACCGTTAGCGCCCCGGCGCCATTGACGACTTTCACGTAGTCGGGGTTGCCGGTGCTGACATCATCAGTGAGATAGTAGTTCGAGAGATCAATCGTACTGAAAGTTGGATTGAAGATCTCGATGAACTCACCATCGGTGGGCGTGACCACGAACTCGGAGATGAGCAGGTGATCGCTTTGACCGAACGCCGGCACTGCCGGGCCCAGCCCAAGGCAAACCAAAACGAGAATGCGTTGCAACCATCTCATGAACCTCCTCCTTCGCGTTGGTTAAGGTGTGCTGAGGGATTTTGACGAGATTGGGTGAGTTGGGGAGACCGCGGCGGTGGTGAGGAAAAAGGGCCGAACAAGCTCTTTTGCACATCGGGCATGGTCCCCGTCCAGTTTTGCCGGGAAAACTGCTGTTGCCCCGTCTGCGCCACGTTGCCGGTCAGTGCGATGAAGATCCGGAGCTTTTGTGTGAAGATTGGAGTGCAGGTGCGTGCGCGGCCGCAGTTCGCGAGCCTGCGGCCGGTGGCAAAAGCAGGCGGAAAAGTAGGAGAATTCCCGAGAAAGTCAAGCTTGAAATTTCCCGCCGAGTGATGCTTTGCCGTGGGACTTCGCTCTCGCGGGAGAATCCCCTTCTCACCGCGTTCCTTCTTCCACGCCACCACTCTCCCATGAAAAATTTTTCGCGGGATTTCGCCTTCGTGGGAGATTTTCGCCCGCCGCTTTTTTTGAAAGGGACGAATGTGATGGCACAGGGCAACGCCTCAGGAAATCTTTCAGCCGGACACGGCCAGCACCACTTTGCCGAATTGTTCCCGTCGCGCCAGCAGACGATGCCCCTCCGCGGCTTCGTGCAGCGGCAGCACGCGGTCGATCACCGGCCGCAGCATGCCGGCCTCGAACAGCTCGGTGAGATGCCGCATCTCACCCTGCGAGCCCATGATGCTGCCGAAGAGGGTGAGGTTGCGCGAGAAGAGATAGCGCAGATCGGTCACCGCGCGATAGCCGCTGGTGGCGCCGCAGGTGACCACGCGGCCGCCGGGTGCCAGCACTTTGATGGAATCGTCCCAGGTCTTTTCGCCGACGTGTTCGAAGACGATGTCCACCCCGCGGCGTTTGGTGATCTGGCGCGCGACTTCGCGGAAATTCTGTTCCTCATAATTGATCAAAAAATCCGCGCCCAGCGCCTGCGCCTTCTCCAGCTTGGCCGCGCTGCCCGCCGCGGCAATTACCCGCGCGCCGTGCAGCTTGGCGATCTGAATCGCGGCCACCCCCACGCCGCTGCCGGCGGCCAGCACCAGCACCCAGTCCGCCGGCTGCACCCGGCATTTGCTCACCAGCATGTGCCAGGCAGTGAGAAAGGTGAGCGGAAAAGCCGCGGCCTCATGAAAATTGAGAGTCGCAGGCTTGGGAATGATATTGACGGCGGGCACGGCGATATATTCGGCATATCCACCGCTGCGATGTTCGCCGATCACCCCGTAGTGGAAGCAATAGTTGTCGCGCCCCGACAGGCAGGCTTTGCAATGGCCGCAGGAAACCCCCGGCGAAACGATGACCTCCGCGCCGGGTTGCACATGCGTCACGCCCGGCCCGACCTGCGCCACCACCCCCGAAATATCCGAGCCCAAAATGTGCGGCAGCGCCAGCTTCAAGCTGGGAAGGCCGCGCCGCACCCAGAGGTCCAGATGATTGAGCGCGCAGGCCTTGATCGCCACCAACACCTGCCCCGGCCCGGCCTCGGGCGTGGGCAGTTCACCATATGTCAAAACCTCTTCAGTGCCGTGTTGGTTGAAGTAGACGCATTTCATCGCTCACCTCGGGTGAAAATTTGCCGGTTGTCGTTCGAGAATATTCCAGCCCCGGCTGAGCCGAAGTCTATGCAACTGTCGGTCGAGCGTGTTCCAGCCCGGGCTGGACCGGGGTTTGTAAAGCTTTCCGCCTCGTGAAGCCCGCTGCAATTTGCTGCAACGGCCTGGCCGTTGCAGGAACAATTCTCAAGCGCTGGCGGAGCCAACTGCCTCACCGCGGCGTGGCGGAGCACACTGAGAAAGGCTTTTTGATCCAATCCGCCGGGTCGCCGGCTCAACCCCGCAGGGCACCGCAGGCGCACAGCAGACGCCGGGCATTCTCATAAAGAATCGCGTTTTTCATCTCGTCGCGCAGCGGCAGCTTGAGGAAATCGTCAACGTTCCTGCGCAAGTCCCACACGCCCGGGCTCGGCCAGTCCGTGCCCCACAGGGTTTTGCCGGCGATTTCCTCGAGGCGCGGCAAATAGTCCAGCAATTTTTTCGGAGGAATGCCGGAGATGTCGATGTGGACGTTTGGGTGGCGGCGCAGCAGGAAAAAGGTGGTTTCGGTGTGCAGCGGCCGGCCGGCGTGCGCGATGATGATTTTTAAATTGGGGAAATCCACCGCCACGTCGTCGATCGGCATGGTGTCGGCGAAGACATTGCGCGCGCCCGGAAAGATGCTGGTGCCGCCGTGAAACATCACCAGCATGCCCTCCTGTTCGGCGCGGCGGTAGAGAATCTCCTGCGCTGTGTTGCCGGCGCGATAAGCATTGGCGGCAAGTGCCTGATGCGGCGGATGCACTTTCAAACAGCGAATGCCCAATTTCAGCAAACGCGTCAGCTCGGCCTCGACATCCTCGCAGAAGCGCGGATGCACGCCGCCAAAAGCGATCAGGCGCTGCGGATTTTCCCTGCAATAGTTGGCGACGAAATCATTCGTCGCCGCGGTGAAGCCCATGAGATCCGGGCTGGGATAATTGATGAGTCCGGCTCGTTCGATGCCGTTGGCGTCGAGAAACTCCAGAAAGGCGCGCGGCGATTGGATGAACTCTTCGATCGCGGCCATATCTTTGCGGCCGGCGGTCATCTTCTCGCGCACCCCGGGCTTGAGCTGTTCCCAGGGTTGAATGTGGACGTGGATGTCGATGATGGGCATAAATGCAACAAAAAAAGATGAAAGAGAAAACACAAGAAAAAGAATATGGTTATGCCGGATACAAGGGCGAGCCGAATTTTGCAAGTCTCGGCATGAGTGCGCGGCGCAGCGTCCAGGTGTTGGCCTGACCCGCGTGCCCCAGCCAGCTCATTAGGGATTGCCGAATCTCCGGCAGTGAGATTTTTTGCCGGGCATACTTCTTTTGAAACTGCCGCATGCGCCGGGCAAAGCGCCGCACGTTTTCCGGCACCAGCAAGCGATGCCTCGGAAAAACAATTTGTCCCAAAAATCGCTGCCCGCAATTAACCGGGCGAATCTGGCATTTCTCCAAGTAGAGTTTCAACCGAAAATCATTGAGACAGGTCTGCAATCGCGGCAAAAGCGATTGCAGATAAACCGGCGAATCATCGAGCAAGACGGCGTCATCGACATAACGCAGATAAAACCGGCAGCGCAGTTGCTCTTTCACAAAATGGTCAAAGGGATTGAGATAAACATTGGCGAAAAACTGGCTGGTCAAGTTGCCGATGGGCAGGCCGCGCCGCCGCTCGAAGGGCGCGAACAGATCGTCGCCGGGGAAATACCAGTTGGTTTCCACTTGCGGGTTGCTGCCGTCGATGATTCTGTCAATGAGCCAAAGTGTTTCCGGGTCGGCAGTAACGTGACGGATTTCGCGTTTCAAAATTTCGTGATCGATGCTGGGAAAATATTGGCGCAGGTCGATTTTGAGGAGGTATTTCGCCTGCCGCATGAAATGTTGCAGCCGGCGAATGGCGGCGTGGGTGCCTTTGCCGACGCGATTGGCGTAGCTGTCAAAAATAAATTGGCGCTCGAACAGCGGGCCGATGACATTGATGAGCGCATGGTGCACGACGCGGTCGCGAAACGGCGCGGCGCTGATCAGACGTTTCTTCGGCTCGTAAATGAAAAAGGCGCGATATTCGCCGGGTTGATACGTTTGGGCTTGCAGCTCGCGCAAAAGCTGCAGCGCGTTGTGCTCGAGGTCGTGAAAAAACGCCAGCGCGTGCGGACGGAAACGCTTGCCGGCGGCGGCTTTTTTTGCCGCCAGCAATAAATTCTCAAACGAGCAGATTTTGGCGTAGAGGTTTTTGTGGGTTTTCATGGATAACTCCGATAGGAGTGAAATGTTTATAGAAACAGTGTTCCGGATTTGGGAACTCCGTAGGAGTGGCATGTTTTCTTGCTAAATGATCAAGGCGTGGTTTCAACGCAATGCGAAATGTCACTCCTACGGAGTTTAAGAGCTTTTGAAATTCAAATGTCTATAAACATGTCAACCCCACGGGTTTTACGGCTTGTGCTCATTTTGGACGCGGCGGCGCTTTCGAGCCCGAAAGCCTACTCACGCCGCCAGGCCCGCACCGACCGCGCCGGTTGAGAGGCCGGGACGACCGGGCTTTGTTTGTGTGCCGCACGCTCACTTTTCATGCGGCCCAGCCGGAGGGAACCTTGTCATGTTCAGTCGTCCATCTCCGAGTCCGTGAACGCGGAGCATTGGCCGGCTAAACTCGCCGGTTTGGTTTGAGCATGATTCGCCGACCACGCACACCCGGAAACCGTTGTTGTGGTTCCTGTTGTCGGGATTGTTGTTGTTGCGCCCCGACCCGCGAAGGTCGTTTCGGCTCCACCCCGTTTGCAACAAAAAGCAAACAGCAAACAGAAAAAAAGCAAAAAATTGATCGCTGAAATGCCGCAATAAGAATGTCATTCAGGAGGAATCCTGTTTGTAACCCGCACCGTGCTGATGACGAACAAGTTTCCTACGCGATGACATTTCTCTCCACCCGTAACTTGAGATGATACGCAGGCATCCTTTTTGAATTGAGCATGGTGCTGGAACTGAAAAATTCTTATGGTTACTCTTCCGGACGTCCAGCGCCTGAAGGCGCCACTACGAACTTCTTCATCAGCCCGCCCAACATGCGGCCGATTTCATCCAAGCCTTGCGCGGCAAATTCGTAGGAACCGGTGGTGATCAATTTCATGGAATGGCTTAGACGCACTAACAGCCGCAAAAAGAACAAATGCTCATCGGCTTTTTGCAGCAGCGGCAATTTTTGTTTGCGATAGCTGGCCAGCGACACCAACTCCAAAAAGTCCAAAAACTGATTTTCAATACGCACCGCCATGGAAAACCGGCGGCTTTTGGGAAATTTCTCGGTGTGGTTGAACAGCCATTGGCACAGATCGTAGCTTTTTTGCACGAGTTTCAATTCTTCTGCCATAGTCAGCCTCCTTAAGTTTCAAAAAAATTTTCGAGGCAAAAACCGCAAAGCGGTTTTTGCCTTTTCAGGGGTTCAGTTGGTCAGGTATTCAGGATTTCAAAAGCTTGATGACTCGCCGACCACGCACACCCGGAAACCGAGGCCGCGGTCCCAGTGGACGGGATTGATGAGGTAGCGCCCCGACCCGCGAAGGTGATCAAGGTCAGTCGTATAATAAGCGCCGCCACGCAAAGCCCGCCAATCATACGGTCCAACTTTACGCCAATTCTTCAACAAGTCGCGATCTTCCCCCAAAACAAAATCCGGCTTGTCCCATCCATTCAAGCACCACTCCCACACATTGCCGGCCATGTCCATGAGGCCTTCCGGGGTAGCACCGGCAGGATAAGAGCCTACCGGTGTGGTGTGGCCAATTTTTTCGCCGTAATTGGCGCGCGTCTCATCCGGTTTCTCATTTCCCCAGGGATAAATACGCTTGCCGCCGGTCGCCGCCCATTCCCATTCAATCTCCGTTGGTAAACGAAACACCAAACTTTCTTTTTGCTTTTTGCTGTTTGCTTTTTGCTGTTCCGTCAGCCAGTCACAGTAGGCCATCGCCGCGTACCACTTTATGGCCGTCACCGGCTGATCGTCGCCGAGAAAGCGTTTGTTAGTTTCCCTACTCTCATACTCTTCACGTTCTTCCTTAGACAACGATTCAAGGAAAAGGCGGTAGCGCTTGTTGGTCACCGGGAATTTGGCAAAATACAAATCCGGCACTTTCACTTTCTTCTTGGTGGTAGAGAAGGTGTACTCACCGCCGCGGATGAGAATATATTCGGCGTTGTCTTCAAGGGGATTGAAGAAGCGGTCAGTTCGCGGGGTGATAACTGCCGGCGGCTTTTCCGACCATTCGATCAGAATCGCCTCGGCCAATTGGCGCAGGCGCGGCTCTTTGTCATCGTGCACGAATTTGACCAGCTCTTTGGCGGCATCGGAGCGCAACAGGCGCACACCCTGCAGGGCGTTGTAGCGTTTCTGCCAGCTCAAGCGCTTGTCGCGCAAGACTTTTTCAAACGGCGCCAGCGGCTTGACCGCGGCTTCCTGCAGCATTTGCAAATACAGCGGCGAGGTGGAGCCGTCGTTCTTTTCGTGCTTGAGAAAATTCTCCAAAAACGCCGGAAAGATCGTCGGGCTGGTGAGGCCGGCGGAGAACAAAACGGTTTCGCGCCACCAATCGTCGCCGAAATTTTCCACCAGCACATTCGCCGCGTTTTGGTTGGCAATCTCAATCGCCGCCAGAAACTCACGAAAGGATTTGTGTTGGAAAGTGTAGGTCTCGGCGCCGGAGCCCACCAACACGCCGGCGCGGTCGCGGATGTTTTCGAGAAATTCAGCGGGCGGGGTGCCGGGCCGCACTTCCTGCAGCTTGGCGGCGATTTGGGCTTCCACGTTGGCGCGGGGCGTTTCGTCCTCGCCTTGCTGCTGCATCCACAGCGCCAGCGGCCGCAGCACCAGTTTGGCCTTGGCCGCGCTCAGCAGCGGCTCGATTTTCTTGGTGAGATCGCGGTGCTCGAGCAGATAATCGATACTGCGGTTGTACAATTCGACGCGCTCGCTCGACAGGCTGCCCTGCTCTCTCCATATGATGGCCATGATTTGCAGGAGCACCGGAATGCCGGCCATGTCGGCGAGGGAGCGGTTTTCTTCCTTGCTGAGAAATTCCATGATCGCTTGGGCGTGAACCGCGGCGTCATGCTCGATGTCCTGCAAGCGGGCCGGATCATTGAGCTCGGCGGTTTCCAGGCTTTCCAAACCGGCGGCGCGGAACCATTGCTGCAAAAACGTAGCCTGCTGCCCGGTGTTGAGATCGAGCACATCGGCGCGGGTGTGCGGCGTTTGCAGAGCCACGCCCTCGGCCTCGCGGTAGCCGGTGAAACGACAGGTGACGACAAAGGTGGATTCACCATAGGCGGGTGCGGCTTTGTCGATCCATTCGCAAATCAGGCGCCGGGTGTTTAAATCGCTGACTTCGTCGAGGCCATCGAGCAGCACCAATGCGCCGGGCTGATGCAACCAGGCGTCGAAATTCTTTGCGGTAATATTTTGATTATGCGATTTGGCCCACTTTGCCAGCGCTTCGGTGAAGGGCTTGGCGGGATTGATTTGGCGCAGCGGCACCAATATCGGGATCAACGGCCGTTGTAGTTGAATCTTGCTGCGGGTATCGGCCTCGAGACAGCAGATGGCAAAATATTTGAGCAGGGTGGTTTTGCCGGAGCCGGGCCCGCCGAGGATGAGCAGAGATTTTTCCTTCTGCATCGCCCGCGCTAAAACTTGCGGCGGGGTAAGGGTGCGCTCCTCACGCTCTTCCGGGGCGGGCAAGCGCTTCTTTTCCATTTCGCGCCATTGTTCAGAAAAACGCAGGGAGACGAAAACATCCAGCAGGCGCACGTCGATGTTGGCGTGGGAGAGAAAGCCGAACAATTTGATCTTGCCGTGCTCGTTGCGGACGAAGTTGAGGTAATGCTGGGTGAGATCGTCCGCCGGCAATTCTGGCGGCGGCGGTGGTTGTTTTTTCTGCAAAACTTTTTCGCCGTACTCGAACAGCAGTTTGGTGAGATCGAAGCGCACGCGGCGTTCAAAATCGTCGGTGGTGGCGAAAGGCTGCACAAGCCCCTGATGCGCCCTGTTCGCCTCGAATTGCTCAAAAAAAGTTTTTACGCACTTGTATTGGTCGGGATCGAGCTGATTGAGATCGACCGGCGGACGGGTGCAACGATAAAACATGATGCGCGGGCGACCATTCTTTTTCCACGAATCATAGGCAAGATTGAATTCTTCCTCGGTGCCGGAATCGTACGCTCTGCCGGTTTGCGGATCGCTGCCGCCGGTTGGGCTGCCGAAACGCAGCCATAGGATGCCGATGAAGATGTCCCACGATTTGACTTTCAATTCGTCGAGGATCACTTGTTGGGACCGGCCCATACCGGGCGTCACTTCGCGCCAGTCCAGGACTTTGAGCGTCACGCCCAATTGGTCAGCGACATTGCCCTCGCGATTGAGTTCATCTGCAACGGCGCGAACCACGTCGCGCTCTTTGGTCACATCGCCGGGCGAGGCGAGGAAGATGCGGAGCTTTTTGTAGTTATTTCCCGCGTTCATTTTTTGCCTTGAACCCCATGCTAAACGATGGCCGCTAAATCATATACTGGTGTCTTGATGGTGCGTTTGGGTTTTCTCTCACCCCAGACAGTTTTCTGGAGTTTTTCAACCGTTGCCGGGTCAAAATACTGTTCCCCGCATTGTTGGCAAACTTCGGCGGGCACATTTTCCACCACGACGGGTTTGCCCCGATAAAAAATGGAGTAACTGATCAAGGAGCGGACACGCGTGCCGCCGCAAATATCACAATTCATTTTGGTTTCATCACTTTGAAATCGATCCATTCATCAGGATTAGGCTGGTAGATGGTAATGATTTTCACTTTTATTCGGCTGGGGTAAGAAGTCTGTACATGAAGCCAAGGACCAACAAAAGTTTGTCCTGCGATCAAGCAGCTTGGGCCATGCTTGTCTTGCGGGTAATCTTCGATAATCTCGCCATTTGAGATGCACTCTTTCATTCTCATTTTTTTTTCCCCTCGGCGCCACGCTCAAAATCGTCTGCAACTGCGCCTCATCCACTTTCGACAGGCTAAAATCCGCTAAAGCCGATTCAGGGGTTTGCAAAAACGACCTTTGCGCTCTCACTTTTTGCTCCTCGGCACCATGCTCAAAATCTTTTTCATGCCGGCATCATCAACATTCAGCAAGCCGACGCCCGGCAGCCGCGGCGTGAGCTCCGCCCAGTTGGGATCGCCGGTAAAAACTTTTTTGAACAGCGGCAGCGATTCCTCAAGGCGATTGGCATTCACGAGCGCAACCGCATGCCAATACGCCATTTCCAAATTATCCGGAAACATGGCTTCGGCAGCGCCGTATTCGCGCATGGCACCGTCCATGTCGCCGTGCTCGACCGCAAGATCGCCGGCATTCATGTGTTGATAAGCCCGATGCACATTGACCAAGCGGCGCAGTTCTTTCAGCGGCTCGGGATGATCTTCGACGCGCAGCTCCATCACGCGATCCACCCACGGCCTGCCGGTGTTGCTGGCGCTGACGATCAGAATGGCCGCGGATTGTTTGCCGCGAATGTCGCCACCGACCGCCTGCGCGGCATCGAGAGCAGCAAGCATTTTGTCGGCGAGATCGCCAGTGGTACTTTTGTAGGCTTCCGCCATCGCCGGCCAAACTTTGTCGTTAAGCATGAGATTGGCCTGCACGGAAAAATTGTCGCCAATGATGTGTCCGGCGCCGGGGATGCACTTGCTGCCGGTGTGTGCGGCAACGTTGCCTTTGGCGTCGATCATCGCGACCTGGCGCACCGCCTCGCCGGGATCAGCGGCAATCAAACCCGCGAGCGCTTGCGGGGCGGTTTTGCCGGCGCGCATCAACTCCAAGCCGAGCGGCCCGTACGCGGGATCGACAAACGATTGCGTGGCGACCGCGCCGACGCCGGCTTCGGCCCAGGTGACCAGCGAGCCGACGGAAAACCAATGCGACTGCACCGCGACGCCCATCTGGCCGGTGGCCGGATCGCGCGCGACAATCGAATAAGTATGAACCGGCCGGAGAGACTCTTGTGCAAAAATTGAAGAAAAACCCCCGAGAGAGAATAGAAAAAGCATGCGATAAGAATGAAACATCACGCCTCCTTCTTGAATTTGGTTGCGGTTCTCTTCCAGTTGCAACAGTCAGTCATCCATTTCGCTCAAAAATCTCCTTTGCAATAATCAGCCGCTGAATCTGGCTGGTGCCTTCATAGATCTGAAAAATCTTGGCATCGCGCATGAGCTTTTCCACCGGATATTCTCGCGAATAGCCGTAGCCACCGAAAACTTGCACGGCGTCGGTGGCGATGCGCATGGCAACATCGGCGGCGAAGCATTTGGCGTAGGCGGCCTGCAGGGTGTTGCGTTTGCCCTGATCGATGGTCCACGCCGCCAGCCAGGTGAGCAGGCGCGCGGCTTCGATGTCTTTGGCCATGTCGGCGATCATGAAGCTGATACCCTCATGCGCCGCGAGCGGCACGCCGAAGGCTTTGCGCTCTTTGGCGTAATGGGCGGCGTGCTCCATCGCCGCGCGCGCCAAACCAACAGCCAAGGCCGCAACCACAGGGCGCGAGTGATCGAAGGCGGCCATCGCCGCCTTCCAGCCGTCACCTTCTTTGCCGAGCATGTTGGCGGCGGGAACTTTTACCTCTTCAAATGAGACGCCGCGGGTGTCGGAACAGCGCTGGCCCAGCTTGGGCTCATGCTTGCCGATTTTCACGCCGGGTGCATCCGCCGGCACAATAAATCCGCTGATGCCCCTGTGGCCCCTGGCGGGATCGGTGTAGGCCAGCACGAAAAACCAGCGCGCATAGCCGGCGTTGGTGATCCACATCTTCTGGCCGTTGAGCAGGTAGTCCTCACCGATTTTCCGTGCGGTGGTTTTGATCGCCTGCACATCGCTGCCGGCGCCGGGCTCGGTGACCGCATAGGAGCAGAAGGCAAATTCTTCGGTGAGCGGGGTGAGAAATTTTTTCTTTTGTGCTTCATTGCCGGCGACGATCACCGGTGCGATCGCCAGCGTGTTGCAGATCATCGTGGTGCCGACGCCGGTGCAGCCCCAGCCGATTTCCTCCGCGATCAAACATTCTTCGAGCACGCCCAGGCCAAGGCCGCCGTACTCTTTCGGCACGTGCACGTTCATCAACCCGAGCTCCCAGCCTTTGCGGCACACTTGCTCGGGGAATTTTTCCTGCTCGTCGAGCTGCGCGGCGACGGGGCGGATTTCGTTTTGCGCGAATTCATGCGCGAGCGCGCGGAACTGCTGCTGTTCTTCGGAGAGGGAGAAGGCGATCATGGCTCAAGCTTTTTCACTGGGTAAGATGCCGCTGTTTTGATTTTGTTTGAATTTCAGTGCGTTGCTGCCGGTTTTGTCGGGGACACGTTTGGGTTCGGTATTTGGGAGGGAGGGACACAGACCTCCTGTTTGCGTGCACGCAGGCGGGTTGCGCGATGGCGATGCTGTGTTGGGGCGATTTCGTGGCAATTTCGCACCCCGCCAGTCGTTCCGTTTGGAGTCACGCAAAATTTCCTTTCGGAGGTGGAATGGCACGTCGTCCCTGCAAGGATTCCTGCCGGGTGTCACTTGCGTGCCGCCCAAAATTCCGCAATCGCCCGGGCCGCCTGCGGGGATTCAAAGCATAAAGCCTGCGCGTAGATTTCATATTTGAGCACGGCTTCGAGCGACTGCGTCAGGGTTTGGGCCAGACCCTTCTTGAGCAGCCGCAACACCAGCGCGGATTTTTCCGCCAGCGCCTGCGCCAGCCGCCGTGCCGCGGGCAGCAGTTCTTCGTCCGGCACCACCTGATTCACGATTCCCAGGCGCAGCGCTTCTTCCGCGGAAAGCATGTCGCCGGAGAGGAGCAGCGCCGCCGCCCGCGCGGTTCCCACCAAACGCGGCAGGAAATAGGTGCAGCCGAGATCGGGATGCAGGCCGAGGCGAATGAAGGGAAAGCCCAGGCGTGCGCCCGCCGCCATCAGGCGCAGATCGCAGGCCAGGGCCAGGCTGGCCCCACCGCCTGCCGCCGCGCCATTGATCGCGGCGATCACCGGTTTGCCGGCGGTGTGAATCAATTCCACCGCCTCGCTGCCGGTCATCACCAGCACGCGGCCCTGGTCGATGTCCCTGGCGGCGGCGAGTTGTTCCAAATAGGCGATATCGGCGCCGGCGCAAAAGCCCTTGCCATTGCCGGTGATGATGACGGCACGCACCTCGTCATCATCGAGCAGCTCGCGCAGCGCCACGGGAATCTCCTGCACCATCCGGGCTTCGAAGGCGTTCAACCGCTCCGGCCGGTTCAGGCGCAGGAGGCCCACGCCGTTTTGCTTCTCGAGCAGGAGGAATTGATAGTTCATGCAGGAGATTCTCCAGATTGCTGTGCCCGCCCGGCGCGGCGGTCATTCGTTTTTGTAGACCACGCCCTCTTTCATCACAAAGACGACATGCTGCAGGGCTTTGATATCTTGCAGGGGATCGCTGGCGACGGCAATCACGTCCGCAATTTTGCCGGGGGTGAGGGTGCCGAGATCATCCAGCCGGCCGAGCAGCCTGGCGGCGTGATAGGTGGCGGATTTGATCGCCGCCATGGGCGGCATGCCGGCTTCCACCATGTATTGAAACTCGATGGCATTGCGGCCATGGCGGAACACGCCGGCATCGGTGCCGAAGGCAATCGGCACGCCCGCCCGCCACGCTTTGGCAAAAGTCTGCTGAATCACCGGGCCCACAGCCAGGGCTTTGGGGACGACCACCGGATTGTAGTAGCCCGCGATTTGCGCGGAATCGGCGACGGATTTGCCCGCGGTGATGGTCGGCACGTAGTAGGTGCCATGCTGTTTCATCAGGGCGAAGGCTTCCTCATCGAGATAGGTGCCATGTTCGATGGAAGCCACGCCGGCACGGATGGCGCGCTTGGCACCTTCTGCACCATGGGCGTGTGCCGCGACTTTGCGGCCGAAATCCGCCGCAGTCTGCACGATGGCGCGAATCTCGGCCTCGGTAAATTGCGGATTGTGGGCATTGCCGGAAAGCGACAGCACACCGGCGGTGGCGGTGATTTTGATCCAATCCGCGCCGCGTTTGATCGCCAGCAACGCCGCCTGGCGCGCGCCCTCGACGCCGCTGATCACGCCTTCCGCGATATCGGGAACGCCCAGAATATCCTCGCGATAACCGTTGGTGGGATCGGCGTGGCCGCCCATCACGGCCAGGCTTTTGCCGGCCACCAGCATGCGCGGGCCGATGATGTCGCCGCGGTTGACCGCGTCGCGCAGGGCGCGGTCCACGCCTTCGCTGCCGCCCAGGTCGCGCACCGTGGTGAAGCCGGCGAGCAGGGTGTTTTTCAAGTATTGGGTCGCGATCAAGGCCTGATCGACGGGATAGAGTTGAAAGCGCCTGAGGTAGCCGCCCTTTTCGGTTTGACCGGAAAGATGGGTGTGCATGTCCATCAAGCCGGGGAGTACGAACTTGTTTTTGAGATCGATGACCGTGTCGTTGCTTTGCGCGGGCAGAAAGCCGGGCTCAAGTGCCTGGATGCGGCCGGCGTGGATAACGAGCGTGACCTTGTGGCGCGGCTGGTCGGCGAGGCCGTCCAGCAGGGTGCCGGCGTGAATGAGCGTGCGTTGTGCCCGTGCCGGCGCGGCGCACAGGCCCAGCAACACCAGCAGATTGAGGAGGCGCTGCCAGCGCGCCCGTGTTTCGTTCATCAATTCCCTCCGTAGTTGAAGTGAGAGGCAAGCCGGCGGCCTCCGGGCAGGGCATAACCCAGCGCGAGGTTCACGAAGCGCTGGCCGGTGAAATTTTGATTGAGCAGATCACCTTCGAGCCAGCAGGCCGTGAACCGAAAATCGCCGAGCCGCAGCCGCACACCGCCGGTCAGGAAGATCTCGGATTCCGGACCATCAACAAATGCGGAGTAGTCTTTCAGGAAAGTGAAGGCGCCAAGCCCGATTTCGAGCCGGGGGGAGAGGCGGAGAGTGCTGCCGCCATAAAACTGCCATTTCTCGATCGGGATGTCGGCCTCGAAGTCTTTGAATTCCGCCTCGGCGCTCAGCCGCAGGCGCTGGAACAGGAGCGGCGTGCTCAGGCCCATGCGCAGGGTGAGGGGATCTTCCTGCCGGAAGAATTCTCCGCCATAGGCACCCGCCGGGCGGATGATCACCGTGCCGCCGGCTTCATAGCGGGAGTGAGTGGCCAGGCCGAACTGCCAGCCGCGATAATGCCACAACGCTCCCACTGCAAAACGCCAGGCCGAATCACCGCCTTCGCGCCGGGCTTGCGCAAACTCATCGGTCATGGTGGCGCGGCGCCACTGCAGACTGCCACCGACGTGAAAGTGTTCGCTGAGCGCGGTTGCCAGCGCCACTCCGATGGCATCCTCCTGCCGTGATTGCAGGGCCCGCGCCTCGCCTGCTTCGGCGAGTTGCAGGAGCGTGCCCCGGTGCATGGCTCCAAAATCCAGGGTGTAGTCGGTGGGGCGATGATAAAACAGGCCGAGGCCGAGCCCGGACAACGGCCGCCAGGCCACCCCGGCATATTGCACCGGCTGATATTGTGCCTTGATGTTGATGTTCAAGAAACGAAAGAAATCCGTACCGGAGGCCCAGCCGGTCTCGACAAAGAGGGCAAGATGATCCGGCAGGTCGGCAAGACTGGCGGGATTGATCAACATCGCGGCGGCATTTCCGGCGGTGGCGGCCATCGCGCCGCCCTGCAGGTATGCCTCTGCGCCGAGCCGGTAGGGATGATGGTACCATCGCCTCACCAGGTTTGATGAGGCGGAATGTGCTTGGCGGCCGAAGGCGGATTGCAGGAGCAGAAATAGGAGGGCGGCTGCGGGAAGAAACTTGCGCCAGGGCATCATGCGAATTTGCGGAGAGTGATCGGGTTTTGAGCTTGTCGGATTGCGCATGAATATAGTTTTTTCCGGGACAAAGTCAAATGTTGGCGGCCCGGGTGTGTCCTGCCTCCGTTGCGTGTGGGGACGCAGCGCAAATTTCTTGTCTGCAGGCGGCGATGTCCGCTGTCACCACCTGTATTGTGCCTGCAGGCTTGCTGTTGTCTGGAAGAAAGGGATCGCCCGGGCCTCAAAAAAGAAAAGCCATGAAGCAGGTTTCACGGCTTTTCCAAAGCGGCAAGGCGCCGGAGCATGTCATGCCCGGAATCTTTATTTCAAAAAAGCTGCTCCCAGAGTTGGTTGAGTGCGGGTTGATTCAGCGCTTCAATCCGGGTGCGCAGTTTGGGCAGCTCTTCCTCCATGAGTTGCGTGATGCGGCGGTCGAAATAGATCGGGCCTTGCACTGCGATCTTGCGGGTTTCATAGAGGCCGTCGAGCAACGAGTCCAGAATCTCGCGGCGGGTTTCACTGCTGTCTTTGCCGGCCGCAGGGAGATTGAGCGATAGCTTCAAGGTGTGCTCATTGATCCAGGTTTCATAACTGAGCGCCAGGTCGAGGGTGCGGCGCTGGAGGGACTCGGCGGCATCGGCTTCGAGCGGCGCCCCCGCTTCGCGGCAGCCGCGCGCCAGTTGTTGCAGGCCCCCGGCGGTGCGACGCAACCTGTCCAGCTTGAGCGCCGTGATGTTGGGCGGTGCGAGCAGAGGCTTGGTGCTGCTGGCTGCCACCACGCCGTCAATCGCTTCGACGATCTCTTCCAGGCTGGCAGCACGGGTTTGGGGCTCGCCCGCAATATCCCAGCGGCTGGCGGGGGCTTCAGCCGTCCGGGTGGCTTGCAGCGCCTTCGCGACAGACACAGCACTGCCGGCGGCGGCAAAACCGGGCGTGGCAGCATTGCCGTTTCCCGGGTTGTTTTGTTTTGCCAGGCTGGCGAGAATTTCATTTTGTGCGGTGAGGGCTCTTTGCGTGGCCTCGGCCATCTGCTGCAATTTCGCCAGCATGTCGCTCATGGTCGCAGTCTCTGCTGCCGGAGTTTCGCTTTGAGGTTCAGCATCCTTGTAGAGAGAAGCAAGGCGATTGGCCGGCAGAGGCAGATCATCGGTGGTGGCGGCAGTCGGGGTGAGGGGGCGCGGGTTGCGAACCGCCGGCGCGGGAATTCGTGTGGGGCCGGGCGTTGCGGCCAGCGGTGTCGCGGCCATGATGGTTTTGGCGTGGGCCGCACCCGGCTCACGCGTGCCGTGTGGTCCGGATGAAGTATAATCTGAAAATTGCCGGTTTTTGTTGTTGCTGAGAATACTGAGCACCACCGTCAGCAAAACGCCAACCACGACCAACGCCAGCAACACCCAAAGCAGCACCTTGCCCTGGGTCACAGCCGGCTCCGTTGCCGTGATTTGGCCCCGATTGGTTGCCACGGAGTCGCTGTCGGCGGTGGCGCGGGCCAGGGAATCGGAAGCAGGCGGGCTGGCGATCGTGAGCGGCGTGCCGATGATGAGCATGGCGGTGGCGGGCGGTCGTTGTGGTTGCTCGAGATTGACAAAATCGAACCGCAGCGTAAAGAGGCCGCTGGAATCGGCGGCGACGCGCAGCGTGAGATCGAGTTCCGAGAGAACGATGAGGGCCGTGTCCTGCAGGGCCCATTGATAGGCGGGCGCGGTGTGCAGGACGAAGCCGCGGCTGGCATGCAGGCGGCAACGGTGACGCTGCAGCCGGAAGGAATCCACCACGGCCAGGGTGAACTGGACTTCGAAACTGTCAGCGGCGGTGCGGATGGCGGGCATCTGCAAGGTTTGACCCGGGGCGAGCAGGAGACGCCCGGCTTGCGGAGTGGGCGTGCTGCTGCCATCGAGCATGGCGAGCAGCGAAATCCAGCACAGATGTGCAATCCTGGCAATCATCATAAAAACTCCTGAACAGAAGCTGATTCATGGGCGAGACCGGCGGCGCCGGTCGGTCAGAGTCGGAGGTAGATCACGTGCTCGCGGCCGCGGGCTTGCAGCAGGACGTGAAGCTCGTGAGTGGCGGTCAGTTTCAAACGCAGCTTGCCGGTGCAAACGAGCCGGAGCAGTTCCTGGTCGCGCATGTCACCGGGCAGCGGCGGATTGAAGTCGAGACGACAGGAGGCCAGCAATTTGGCATCATCGGGCAGGTGCAGCGGCCCCTCTTTCTCACTGGCATAAAAGCTGATGAGCGTGTCCCGCGTCAGGCCAAAGGCGCGCACGATGTACTCCGTATCGAGCAGGTCTTCTTTGCTGATGACTTCCCAAAAGCGCAGCTCATCGCCGGCACGCAGACCCAGTCCAATACGTACACCGGTGCGGCGGGGCTCCGACTCTCTGCCGGCCTCGATCCAGCCGCCGCGGGTGAGATGGCGCAGGTAGAAAGCGCCGCCCACGGCAGTGGTGGATTTCAAACCGTTGATGGGCAGCAGTGATCTGGCCGGCTTGCCGTCGAGACTGTAGACGACTTTGCAGCGCTCGGCAGGGAAGATTCTTGCCATGCGCGAACGCACGAACGGAAGCAGGGTGCTCTTGCCGGTGAGCCGCAAAATGTCCGGGCTCTCCAGACCCGCCTTGTGCACCATCTGCTGCAACTGCAGCACGTGCATCTCCAGGCTGGCGGCCACGAGATTCTCCAGCCACCCCGCGGTGACCGCGAGATTGGAAACGGTGGCAGCGAGCATTTGGCCGGCGCTCACGACCTGCAGCGTCATGTGCCTGAGCGTGCAACTCTGTTCGGAGGTCAGCTCGGCCAGACTGCATTTGAGTTGTTCGGCACGGCGCAGCAGGCGCCGCCAGTTGAGATAACCGGCCTTTTCGATCTTCATTTGGGGCAACTCGAACGGCCGGTTCCAGAGCGGCACCACCACCGGCGCCGGCAAGCGCTGTTCGAGTTGCGCCACGGCTTGCTCCATCAAGTATTTTGCCAGGGCAATGGTGATGGTGTCACCGCCAAAGGTTTCATCCCCGTCGACGCTGACCGTCTTGAGATTCAATTTGATGGCGCTGCTGGCCACCAGCGTGCGTCCGGCTTCCGGATACAACTCCAGGCAGGTCAGGGCCATGCTGGTGTTGCCTGCGCCCAGGTCATAAGTCAGCACATGCCGCCGCTGTGGGGTGGCGGGCGGGGCGCCGGCTTCGGTTTTCCACTGGTTCACGCGTGCCAGCAGACCCTCAAAACCCGCGATGACCGGCGACGGCTGCAGCCAGGAGTCATCGGTCAGCATGACGCCGGCAAGTGCGAGCGCCTGGCGCAGGGCGTTTTTCTGTGCGGCTGTGAAAGTTGCGGGATGGGCCACCAGCATGTTTTGCAGCAGGCACGCGCCAAAATCTCCGGCCTCGCCGCGCTGCGATCGGCGGCGATACAGCTCTTCGGCGAGATCGTTTTCAGCTTCATAGATGAGGCGCTTGAGAAAATCAACGACAATGGTCTGCGCCGGGAGCATGACGGTGGCGCCGGATTCACGCAGGAGGATCTCGCGATCTTGTTCCACGCCCAGGTGCTTTTTGACATCGTGGATGACCTGCATGATCGCCTCGACGCCGGCGCTGGCCGCCAGGGCCGCCTGGCCGATGTCATAGCGCCGTTGCCCTTCCGCATCAATGCCGTGATACAGAATCACGCTGGGCACGAAGGCCTCGCCATTCACGCGCAGCAAGTGCGGCGGAGAAGCGGCCTGCTCGTCACGCTCCGCCACCGCCAGGCAGGTGTGGCTGGTGCCGAAATCAAGAGCCGCCACCCCGCGATATGGCTGCGGCACGCGCACTTCAATTTGCATCGGCAGGCGGGTGAGATACGTGGCGGGCGTGCCGGCGTGATAACGAAAAGCCAGTTCCCCGGCAAACATCGTGGCGGAAGGCGAAGGCGCCGGTGAAAGGAGAAAATGAATCGTCTCGATTTGTCTGGGCATGAGCCGGATGGGCACCGCGGGGCGGTGCAGCGCCACAACGGCTTCGAGAGACGGCGCAGGGGTGATGGCGATGATGTCGATCGGCAATGTGCCGGCGTTGCGAACCTGCAATGCCAGCCGGCGGCTGCGGCCGGCCAGCGCCCAGGTTCTGCACTGCAATCGTTCCTCGACCCGGTGTCGCACCAGCCCGGGAAACTCCAAGCGCGGGATCGGATGGGGCAGAATGCGCAACGGTGAATTGAACGGCGCGAAGGTGCCGGGCGGATTGCTGCACACCAGCTTCAAGGCTGCCAATACCGGCTGGCCGCTCTGCAGGTAGGGCGCGATGAATTCCCGTGTGACTTCCACTTGAAAGGCAAGCGTGCCGTTGTCCCGGCCGGCTTCGAGTTGGCCCGGCAGAGAATGAAGGCCCTCGGGCACGAGCTTGATGGCGGGAAGATCGCAGGCCAGATCGCGGATGGCTGCTTTGCCACGGCGCAGGCGAATGCGGCCGCCGGAACTGCAGCGCAGAATTGGGGAATTCGCCGGCAGCTGGTCGAACAACTGCAGCGTCGGCGTCAACAATTCGAATTCCGGCAGCGGCAGGACTTCGAATTCGCATGCCGGGAGATCCAATAGCGGGCTGGTGATGATGCGGCAACTGATTCGCAGACTTTCCCGCTGACCCTCCGCAGGCGTGGCGGGTTCGGGCTGGATGGGGGCCGGGGGCTGGCCGCCGGTCTCATTGCTGTCTGCCGCAGCAACGGCTGCCCGTGGCATCAGTGCATGCAAAGCCGTGGCCGTAATTTTGCCGGGCAATTCCCGCACTTCGCCGGGTTGCAGCAGCAGCGTGGTTTTGGCGGCTTTCGCGGCCGTCTCCTCGGCTGCCAGGGGGGGCTGCAGGCGCGGGAAATGTGCGTAGCCTGCCGGCTCCGTGACCACCTCCATCACCGTGACCGGCAGGCGGCCGGTGTTCTTGAGCAACAAACTGATTGCCGGCTGGCCACCGTCTGGCGGCAGAAAGTAGACGAGATCAGGCGAGCCGCTGCATTCGACTTGATAGAGGAGACAGCCGCACCAGGGGCAGAATCTGTCCGTGGCCGCGCCAGGCGCGATTTCCCATGATTTGCAATTTGGACAAAGCACGGCAATGGCGTTTGGGAAAACGCTAGAAGAAATTGAATTGCAAGAATGCCGCCGACTGTTGTGAGACGGCTTCGGGCCTCAAGACAGCAATCAAGCCGGAGGCGCTGCCGACGGGAGCCGGTGAGAGCGCGGCCCGTTCCGACAGGGGCAGGAGCTGCCCGGCAGGGCTCAGGCCCAGCAACCCCAGGCGTTCATCAGCCCCACCCGGGCTGCGCACAACGACGATAAGGTGATCTCCCCATCGTTGGGGGGAAGCGAAATTCACAGCAAAATCACGGGCAGCGTCGCAGCCCAACCGCCAGAGTACGATGCCATTCCTGGCGTCGAAGGCGGTCAACTCGCCATGGCCGAGCGCTAAAAGTGTGTCACCCGCAGTGTTCCAGAGCAGATGTGAAGCTTCGCGCAGGCCGGTGGCGAAGGGGATCACGCCGCGGTTGATGTTGGCGGGATCCAGACAGTAGATGACATCATCACATCCCAGCAGAAAGATTTGGCCGGTGTGCGGATGGCGCAGCGGCGGTGCGGACACATCAAAACCGGTTCCGGGCGCCAACGAGTGACTTTCCTGGCCGGTATCCAGATTGAGCCGAACTGCCTCCTGCACAGTGTGGTAGAGAATTTCATTATCCGCACTGAGCTTGATGACCCGGCTCGCCGGCCCGAAATGCTGCCAGGGCAAAGTGACCACCTGTCGTGACGAGGTATCAATGGAGAGCCAGCGCCAGCATGCGGCCAGGCGGTTGTAAAGGCGAATGACCACCCGCGTTCCGCTGATCACCGCCTCATGGATTTGCCAGGCCTTGTCTGACAAGCGAAACAAACACCGGCAACCGGGATGCGGGGCGAGGGTGAGATGAAAGATGACCCGCCGGCCCAGCGCCAGAAAGCCGGGCAGCCACTGCGGATGTGAGACCGGTTGAAACCGTGTAACAAGATCGCCCGGCTGATTGCGAAAACGGCTCATGAGGCGCGGCGGATTTAAAAAGGCATTCGCCATCAAACCGATGCCCCAGTTTGCGGCAGCAAAGGTCAAATAGCCCCAGCCGGTGGCCATTGCTGTGATGCTGCCGGCGACAATATTGGGCAGGGTCGTCTGCCGGAGGCTTTTGATTTGGGGCTGCCGTGCGACGTCGCGTTGTGCCAGCATATGCTGCAAACTCTCTTCATAAGAGAGGCGCTGGCCGCAATGCCGGCAAAACCGCGCGACAGTGCGGTTGGTGGCACCACAACCCGAACAGCGCAGAATGGGTTGCCGGCAACTCGGATCACTGCACACCTCAGAAAGGCCGTTGTCGGCATTGCTTGCTCCATTGACCCCGGGTTGGAATTGCCCAAGAATTGGTGCCACCTCATGGGGGTAGGGACAAAGCCACTTTTCGCGGTGAGTTGTGGGTTCCGGCATCATGTCGTTATGGTATGCAATCATTACATTGTTTCTATATAGGTTTTAGATGATGGATTCGCGGAAAAAAATCTGGCAGGCCGCCTTCACTTTGGGCGGACTGGCGGTTGGGTGGGATCAGGAATAAGATCGGAGTGCCGGTCGGTTGCTGATCTGCCGTTTGTGAGACAATGGCGGATAAAACTTTTTAAGGAAGAGAAGAAAGGCGGGGAAATGGCAAAGCCTGTGTGCCTTCAGGCTGGCTGGCTGTTGCCCTCGGCTTTTGTGTCACTGGCGCCGAGATTGCGCAAAAACTCGATCACGACCTGCGTCTTGCTCATGCTTGCCGGAACAACGAGCAGCGTGTCGTTGCCGGCCACGGTGCCGAGAATATCCGGATGTTTGAGATGGTCGATAAAAACACCCACACCGGGCGCGCGCCCCGGCAACGTCTTGATCAGAATCGCACATTCATTGCCTTGAATCTGCACAATCTCCTCCTGCACCACACGGCGCAGCTTTTTGCCCTCCGCGACTTCGGGCAAAACGTAGCGCACACCGTTGTCCTCCGGCATGCGTGCGATGCGCATCTCGCGCAGGTCGCGCGAGAGAGTGGCTTGTGTGACTTCCACGCGTTGCCGCCGCAACATCCGGCTCAACTCATCCTGGCTGGAAATATGATGGGAGACAATCAATTCGCGGATGATCATTTGACGTTGCTGCTTCGTCAGCTTCATAGATGGCTCCTGTGAAGTGCGTGGGGCAGCCTCTTGCGCAGCGTGGCGGTGTTCCCTGTCGGATGGTCGCAAGAGATTATTCAGCAGCGCGAAAAAATATTCCAAATAGTCGGCAATGTCAATTGATTTTTACGGGAAGTTGAATTTACCCGGTAGGGCGCCTGCGCAACAGCGGCAACAAGCGGTTCGTCCGCCGGAACAATGAAAGCTTCTGGCACGACACGGCTGCTTTGGTGGGAACAACGCAGTGGCACGGCCATCACGTGACCAACAACCACCCGAGAGATGATCGCGACCAAGCTTGTGTTGTGATACAGGCCGGCTGTAGCAGCAGAACCGCAACAGCGAAAAGTCAGAGCGTCAGGGGGCCTTTCTCTCTCGGCACGATGGCGAGGACGCCAATCGCAACACTTTTCGACTCCATGGCAGGTGAATCCCCAACGAGAAACATCGGCATCAACCCATGGTTGCGGCTTTTTTCTGGCAGTTTCCACTGTCTGTGCTGGGTGTGGTGGTTTTGCCGCGCCGTTCCGGCAGTCATCCTTTTCGCGTGATTTTTTGATTGTCAAAATGTAACCGTTGCGAGCAAAATAAATCTTGACAAATTCAACAACTTTTATATATTACGAGTCTATGTCCAAAAACTACAGGCTCGAAAGATAAAAAAATTCGTGCCGTGCAACCGCACAAGACGCGAGATTAGATTCTAATTTCAAGTCTGATGGTCTTGTTTTGCCTGAGCTTAAAGGATAGATTTCTTGGTGCCTGTCAGTGTCAACGGCACGAAGTTGCCACCATAGCTCAGACGGTAGAGCGCCTCACTTGTAATGAGGAAGTCGCGGGTTCGATTCCTGCTGGTGGCTCGAGGTAGCGACACGAGCAGTGCTTGCTTTCAAGTCAAGGGGAGGTTCCAGAGTGGCCAAATGGGGCAGACTGTAAATCTGCTGGCTATGCCTTCGGAGGTTCGAATCCTTCCCTCCCCACTCATTGTTGGGTGTGCACCACACACTGGTTGTGGATGGAACATGTCAGGGTGCCGGGCTGCAAGCTTGGCGCAAGAAATGCTCTCAGGCGGGAGTAACTCAGGTGGTAGAGTCACAGCCTTCCAAGCTGTTGGTCGCGGGTTCAAGTCCCGTCTCCCGCTCTTCGTGCAAGCAGGCTCACGTAGCTCAGTCGGTAGAGCACTTCCTTGGTAAGGAAGAGGTCACCGGTTCAATCCCGGTCGTGAGCTCCATGTTGGTGTGGTAAGTATCCCGGATGATAATTAAGACAGGGTTTGACGCGCCGTGAGAGAAAACATCACCCTCGAGTGCAGTGTTTGCAAGCGCCGTAATTATGCCATGACCAAAAACAAGAAGACGCATACGGCGCGTGTGGAATTCAAGAAGTATTGCCGCTTCTGCAACAAGCATACTCTTCACAAAGAGTCGCGTTAGCGCGGCTTCTGTGTAGGCCTGTAGCTCAACTGGCTAGAGCGCCGGTCTCCAAAACCGGAGGCTGGGGGTTCGATTCCCTCCAGGCCTGCTACCGCAAACCTAGGCCACCGGCCACGTGATCGTCACGAATTGCAGAAAGACCGCACCATGAAGAAGCTGCTTGAAAAAGCGAAGTCCTATTTTGATGAAATCAAGACCGAGATGACCAAGGTAAGCTGGCCGAGCCGGGAGAACCTGAAAGACTCGACCCTCGTGGTTCTGGTGGTGACTCTTTTCTTTTCGATTATCACCGGTGCGGTTGACCGGCTGCTCTCCTGGGGCGTGCAGCAGCTTTACCGGTTGATCGGTTAGAAGCAATCAGAGAACACTTCAAATTTCCATACATTCCCGTGGAAGAAACTCCTGAAAAAAATAATACCGAGACCTCAGGCTCTGAGACCTCGGCGAAAAAATGGTACGCGATTCACGTTCTCTCCGGACATGAGCGAAAGGTCAAGGCCTACTTGGAGAATGAAGCGGCAGCCCTGGGCCTTTCCGATCGCATTACCGGGATCTTGATTCCCTCCGAAGAAGTCACGGAAATGCGCGAAGGCAAGAAGCGCGTCCGCAACAAGACTTTTTTCCCGGGCTACATGCTCGTCGAGATGGTGCTCGACAAGGACACCCAACATCTCATTCTCAACACTCCCGGCATCACCAATTTCGTCGGCCCCAAGAACAAGCCGCAACCGCTGCGCCAGGATGAGATTGACCGCATTCTCGGGCGTGTGCAGGAGAGCCGTGCCAAGGAAATTGTCTCCGTACCATTCAAGGTCGGGGACCCGGTGCGCGTGACTGATGGTCCTTTCTTAGATTTCACCGGTTTTGTCGAGGAGATAAACGAAGAGAAGAAAAAGGCGAAAGTCATGGTCAGTATTTTTGGCCGCTCCACGCCTGTTGAGCTGGATTTCCTGCAAATTGAGTCGGAAAAATAACGAGGTCGGAGAGCTGAGGCATGGCAAAAAAAGTAGTCAAGGAAATCAAACTGCAAATCCCGGGAGGGCAGGCCAATCCCGCGCCGCCAGTGGGCCCGGCACTTGGTCAGCATGGTGTGAATATCATGGAATTTTGCAAAGCATTCAACGCCAAGACTGCCGATCGCCAGGGATTGGTCATTCCGGTTATCATCACTGTCTACTCCGACCGTTCTTTCACATTCGTGCTCAAGACGCCGCCGGCTTCGGTGCTGCTGCTGAAAGCCTTGGGCGCGGCCAAAGGCTCGGGCGAGCCCAATCGCAACAAGATCGGCAAGGTGACCAAAGAGCAGGTTCGGCAGATTGCACAGTCCAAGATGGAAGATTTGAACGCCAACGACCTGGAGGCCGCCATGCGCATGGTGCAGGGTACGGCACGCAGCATGGGCATTGAAGTTGTGTAAAGCAGGTGCAGCACTTCTTGAGAAACACTCCCAGACAGGGCCAGAAATTATGAAACACAGCCGTCGCTATCGTGAGCTTGCCAAACTGATCGAGCCGGGCAAGGAATACTCCCTGGAGGAAGCGGTGGCGCTGTTGAAAAAAACGGCGACCGCCAAGTTCAATGAGACCATTGAAGTGGCCATGCGCCTGGGCGTCGATCCCCGGCACGCGGATCAGGTCGTGCGGGGCACGGTGTCCCTGCCTCATGGCACCGGCAAGACGGTGCGGGTGCTGGTGTTGTGCAAAAGTGCCAAGGAAGCGGAAGCGCGCGAGGCCGGGGCGGATTATGTCGGCTTCGAAGAGTACATCAAAAAAATCAATGAAGGCTGGTTTGATTTCGACGTCGTCATTGCCACGCCCGATGTCATGGGTGAAGTTGGCAAGCTCGGCAAGGTGCTCGGGCCGCGCGGCCTGATGCCCAACCCCAAAAGCGGCACCGTCACTTTTGACGTCGGACAGGCGGTGAAGGAAGTCAAAGCCGGTAAAATCGAATTCCGGGTGGACAAGAACGGCATTCTCCATGTAAACGTTGGCAAGGCCTCTTTCACGGAAAGGCAGATTGCCGACAATGTGCGGACTTTTGTTGAAACCGTTCTCCGTCTGAAGCCGGCATCCTCGAAGGGCCAGTATGTGCGCAGCATCACGCTGTCGAGTACGATGGGGCCGGGCATCGCGATCGACAGCAATGCCGTGATGGGCGACCTCAAAGTTTAGACTTTTGGAAGAGACCATGCCACAAACCAAAGCAATTCGGCTGGAAAAACAGGAAGTCGTCCGTGATCTGGCCGCCCGATTGTCGGCGGCAAAAAGTGTCTTCGTGACTGACTACTCGGGCCTCACGGTTGAAGCGATTACCCGCTTGCGGCGGCAATTGCGCAAATCAAACGTTGATTATCGTGTCAGTAAAAACACGCTGACCCGCCTGGCCGCGACCCAGGTGGGGATGAAAGACATTGTGCCTCATCTTGAAGGCACGACTGCCATCGCCTTCGGCATGGGAGACCCGGCGGCGCCTGCCAGGGTGCTGCTCGATTTTCTGAAAAACAGCGAGAAGCCGACCATCAAGGCCTTTGTGTTTGAGGGCCAGTTTTATGACGGCAAACTCGCCGAACAAATCTCCAAGCTGCCCAGCCGCAACGAGTTGCTGGCGCGTTTGCTGGGTGGTTTGAATGCGCCCGTCGCCGGCCTGGCCAACTCGTTGCAGGGCATTGTGCGCAAGCTGGCCTGTGCGCTCAATGCCCTCGCCGAACAGAAACAAAAGACGGCAGCCACGCCCTGACCGGCGGACCGTGAAACCTTAGCGCCTCGGTGCATCGCACATGAGCGAGGCTTGTCATTTATTCATAAGGTCAAGAAGGAGGACGTAGTGTCTACCACTGAATTCATCCAGGCGATCGAGAACATGAGTGTTCTTGAACTGTCCAATTTGGTCAAAGCCATCGAAGAGCGCTTCGGCGTGTCCGCGGCGGCACCCGCGGTTGCGATGATGCCCCAGGCTGGCGGTGCGATGCCGGCGCAAGCAGCGGCGGAAGAGAAGACGGAGTTCGACGTGGTGTTGGCCAATGCCGGCGCCAACAAGATCAACGTCATCAAAGTCGTGCGTTCGCTCACCAATCTCGGCTTGAAGGAAGCCAAGGATCTGGTGGACAGCGCCCCCAAGACGCTCAAAGAGGGCATCAACAAGGAAGAGGCCCTGAAAATCAAAGCGCAACTCGAAGAAGCGGGCGCCACGGTCGAGATCAAGTAGCATCGCGGCCATCGCGCAACGTTCAGAATTTGACCCAGCCTTCTTTCCGCCGGAAAGAGGTTGCTGTTTACAGGTGCATGTTGCATGGAGCATACCAACGAAAAGCGGCGCTCCTTTTCGAAGCTGAGCACCGTGATCGATCTGCCGGATTTGCTGGACATTCAGCTCAAGTCCTTCAATGAATTCCTGCAGCTCGATGTCGAGCCCTCGAAGCGCGACAACAAAGGACTACAGGCGGTTTTCAAAGGAATTTTCCCGATTTATGACAGTCGGGAAAATTTTTGTCTGGACTTCGTGGAATACTACATCGAGAAGCCCAAGTATGACATGGACGAATGTCAGGAGCGGGGCGTCACTTATTCCGTTCCGCTCAAAGCCAAGTTGCGGCTGTCGGTGAAGGACGAGGAAAGCGGCACGTTCGGCGAAACCACCGAACAGATCGTCTACCTGGGCAACATCCCTGCCATGACCACCCGCGGCACCTTCATCATCAACGGCGCCGAGCGCATCGTGGTCAGCCAGCTTCATCGCTCCCCGGGGGTATTCTTCGATGAACTCAAGCATCCCAACGGCACCAAGCTCTTCTCCGCGCGCATCATCCCCCTGCGCGGCTCCTGGGTCGAGTTCCTCACCGACATCAGCGACGTCATGTACGTCTATATCGACCGGCGCAAGAAATTCCCGGTCACCACGTTGCTGCGGGCCATCGGCTACTCCAGCGACAAGGATATTCTGCAGCTTTTTGACCTGATCGACGAAGTCAAGCTCGCTGACCCCAAAGTCAGGCAGTTTCTTGGCCGCCAGTCGATCAATGATGTCGTCGATCGCGAGACCGGCGAAATCCTGCTCGAGAAAGATGCGGAGCTGACGGAAGAAGCGATCGAGCGTCTGAAAAAAGCCAGGATCACCACCGTGCGCCTGCTGCGTGCCGAGAGCGCCTACGGCCCGGAAGTGATTTCGAACACGCTGCGCCGCGACACCGCGCACTCGCAGGACGAGGCGTTGGAGGTGATTTATCGCCTATTGCGCTCCGGTGAACCGCCGGATTTGGACACCGCCAGGCAGTTTCTCGACCGCCTGTTTTTCAACCCCAAGCGCTATGATCTCGGCGAAGTCGGCCGTTACCGTTTAAACAAGAAGCTGGGGCTGGACATACCGGTGTCGACCACGGTGCTCACCGAAACCGACATCCTCACCATCATCAAATACCTGCTCGACATGCGCAACGGTCACCGCACTGCCGATGACATCGACCATCTGGGCAACCGCCGCATTCGTACGGTGGGCGAGCAGCTTGCGCAGCAGATGAGCGTCGGCCTGTCGCGCATGGCCCGCACCATCAAGGAGCGCATGAACCTGCGCGACAGTGAAAAACTCACCCCGCAGGATTTGGTGAATGCGCGCACCATCATCTCGGTGATCAACACCTTCTTCGGCACCAGCCAGCTCTCGCAGTTCATGGATCAAACCAACCCGCTGGCCGAATTGACTCACAAACGGCGCCTCTCGGCGCTCGGCCCCGGCGGGTTGACACGCGAACGCGCCGGCTTCGAAGTCCGGGACGTGCACTACACTCACTACGGCCGGCTGTGTCCGATCGAAACACCGGAAGGCCCGAACATTGGCTTGATTTCTTCGCTCACCACCTTTGCCCGCATTAATGATTTCGGCTTCATCGAGACGCCCTATCGCCGGGTCAAGAACGGCCGCGTGACGAATGAAATCGAGTACCTGTCGGCCGATGATGAAGACCAGTATGTGATTGCCCAGGCCAATGCGCCGATCGACAACAAAGGGCATTTCATCAGCAATCGCGTGAAGGCGCGGATCAAGGGCGAGTTTCCCGTGGTGCAGCCCGAGGAAGTGCACTACATGGACGTCTCGCCCAACCAGATCGTATCCGCGGCCGCGGCGCTCATTCCGTTTCTGGAACACGATGATGCCAACCGCGCGCTCATGGGCTCCAACATGCAGCGCCAGGCGGTGCCGCTGCTGGTGCCGGAGGCGCCTCTGGTCGGCACCGGTTTCGAAGCCAAAGTCGCCCGCGATTCGCGTGCCATGATCATTTCCGAGCATGACGGGGTCGTGGAGCATGTCGAAGCGGACAAGATCGTCATCCGCAAGGATCCCTCGCCGGGGCGTGGCAAGAAAACCGATCTGGAAACCCTGTTGAATTTTGAAGAATCCGATCTGGTGACTTACCGCTGCACCAAGTTCATGCGCACCAACCAGGATACCTGCATCAATCAACGGCCTCTTGTGCGCGTGGGGGACCGCGTCAAGAAGGGGGATGTGCTGGCCGACGGTTGTGCCACCCAGGGCGGCGAGCTGGCTCTGGGTCGCAATGTCCTGGTGGCGTTCATGCCCTGGCGGGGATACAATTTCGAAGACGCCATTGTCATCTCCGAGCGCGTGGTCCAGAAGGACATTTACACCTCGCTGCACATCGAGGAATTTGAGCTGCAAGTGCGCGACACCAAGCGTGGCGAGGAAGAGCTGACCCGCGAAATCCCCAACGTCTCCGAAGAATCGACCAAGGATCTCGACGAGAACGGCATCATTCGCGTGGGTGCGGAAGTGGTGGCGGGCGACATTCTCGTCGGCAAAGTCACGCCCAAAGGCGAAACCGACCCCACGCCGGAAGAGAAACTGTTGAAGGCAATATTCGGCGAAAAAGCGGGCGATGTCAAGGATGCTTCGCTCAAGGCGCCGCCGGGCTTGAAAGGCATCGTGATCGACACCAAACTTTTCTCGCGCAAGAAAAAGGATGCCAAGTCCAAGCGCCAGGAAAAGAAGAAGGTCGATGAGATCGAAGAATGGCACACCCGGGAATTGAACCGGATCAAGCAACTGCGCAACGAGAAGCTCATCAATTTGCTGTCCGGCGAGACCGCGGCAACCATTCGCGACCTGCACGGCAAAGTGGTGGTGCGCGCCAGCACCGAACTGACTCCCGAGCGTCTTGCGGAGCTGGATTTCGACAAACTCGACCGCGGTGAGGGCTGGACGGAAAAAAAGCGCATCAACGAACTGGTGGAGGCCCTGTTCTCCGCATATGAGCGCAAGGTGCAGGACACGGAAGAAGAGTACGAACGTCGCAAGCTCAAGATCATTGTGGGCGATGAATTGCCGCCCGGCATCGTGCAGCTTGCCAAGGTTTATGTCGCCAAAAAGCGCAAGCTGATGGTGGGCGACAAAATGGCCGGCCGCCATGGCAACAAGGGTGTTGTTGCCAAGATCGTTCCGATCGAAGACATGCCCTATCTGGAGGACGGCACGCCGGTTGACATCGTGCTCAACCCGCTGGGGGTGCCTTCACGCATGAATCTCGGTCAGATTTTTGAAACCAATTTGGGCTGGGCGGCTGCCAAGCTCGGGTTGAAATATGCCACCCCGGTTTTCGATGGTGCCAGCGAGGAAGAAGTTGTTGAAGAAATGAAACGTGCCGGCATTCCGGAGGATGGCAAGGTGGTGCTGTACGATGGCCGCACCGGCGAGCCTTTCAACGAGCGGGTCACGGTCGGCCAAATCTACATGCTCAAACTCTCCCACCTGGTGGAAGACAAGATTCATGCCCGCTCGATCGGGCCGTATTCCTTGATCACCCAGCAACCGCTGGGCGGGAAGGCGCAGTTTGGCGGCCAGCGGTTTGGTGAAATGGAAGTCTGGGCTTTGGAAGCATATGGTGCCGCATACACCCTGCAGGAAATCCTGACAGTGAAATCCGATGATGTCCGCGGCCGTTCCAAGGTGTATGAGGCCATCGTCAAGGGTGACAATTTACCCGAGCCCGGCCTGCCGGAATCCTTCAATGTTCTCATTCGGGAATTGCAGGGTCTGGGGTTGGATGTTGAGCTCATCGATGACAGTGGGAACGGCAAGTCCAACTGACCGGCCTTGCGGTTTGCTCTGACTGTGTGAAAAGCGTTGCCTTTGGAATAACCTCTCTGATGCAGTGGAGGTGAGTTTTGACATACTTTCCGAAACAGGATGCGGCCGCCCGTCGCAGCTTTAATGCCATCGCCATCAGCCTCGCCTCGCCGGACAAGATCCTCGAGCGGTCACATGGCGAAGTGACCAAGCCGGAGACGATCAACTATCGGTCGTTCAAGCCGGAAAAAGACGGCCTGTTTTGCGAGAAAATCTTCGGCCCGGTGCGCGATTGGGAATGCCATTGTGGCAAATACAAGCGCATTCGCTACAAAGGCATCGTCTGCGATCGCTGTGGCGTCGAAGTGACCACTAAATCGGTGCGCCGCGAACGCATGGGGCACATCACCCTCGCGGTGCCGGTGGTGCACATTTGGTACTGGAAGGCCCTGCCCTCCAAGATTGGCTACATTCTGGGCATGAGCGGCAAAGACCTGGAGAAGGTCATCTACTATGAATCTTATGTCGTGATTCAACCCGGTCGCAGCGGCCTGAAACCCAAAGAGCTGATCACCGAGGACGATTATTTCCGCATCTTGTCGGAACTGGGGGAAAACACCGGTGGCAACGAGCCGGGCACCGAGGCTTTCATCGCCAAGATTGGCGGGGAAGCTATTCTGGATTTGCTCAAGCGTGCGGATCCGGCGCAACTCTCGATGGAATTGCGTCAGCAGGTCAAAACGGAGACTTCTTTCCAGCGCAAAACCGAAGCCCTGAAGCGCTTGAAGGTGATTGAGGCGATCAAGCGCAGCAACAATCGCCCCGAGTGGATGGTGCTCTCCGTCATTCCGGTGATTCCGCCGGAATTGCGGCCGCTGGTGCCCCTGGAGGGCGGCCGGTTTGCGACTTCGGACCTGAATGATCTCTACCGCCGTGTCATTATCCGCAACAATCGGCTGAAGAAGCTGATGGAGATCAAGGCGCCGGAAGTGATCCTGCGCAACGAGAAGCGCATGCTGCAGGAGGCGGTCGACGCGCTGTTCGACAACGGCCGCAAGACGGCAGCGGTGCGTGGTGACGGCAACCGCCCGTTGAAGTCGCTGTCCGACATGCTGCGCGGCAAGCAGGGGCGCTTTCGCCAGAATTTGCTCGGCAAGCGCATTGACTATTCCGGCCGCTCGGTGATCGTTGTCGGTCCCGAGCTGCGGCTGCATGAGTGCGGCCTGCCCAAAGAAATGGCGCTCGAGCTGTTCAAGCCGTTTGTCATTCGCAAGCTCGTCGAACGTTCGATCGCCAAAACGGTGAAAAGTGCGAAAAAGATGGTGGACCGCCGCGATGGCAGTGTGTGGGATATCCTGGAAGAGATCATCGACGATCATCCCATCCTGCTGAACCGCGCCCCCACCCTGCACCGTCTGGGCATTCAGGCCTTTCAACCGATTTTGATTGAAGGCAAGGCGATTCAGATCCACCCATTGGTGTGCGCGGCGTTCAATGCGGACTTTGACGGCGATCAGATGGCGGTGCACGTCCCGTTGAGCTATTATGCACAAACCGAGACCCGCCTGCTGATGCTGTCGAGCCACAACATCCTGTCACCGGCATCCGGGCGGCCCCTGGCCATTCCCAGCCAGGATATCGTGCTGGGCATTTATTATCTCACCAAGGCGAAGAGCGGTCTGCCGGGCGAGGGAAAGATTTTTGCCAACGTCGAGGAAGTCAATATTGCCTATCATACCAATCAGATCGCCCTGCATACCAAGATCAAAGTCCGCATCGATGGCAAACTCATCGAAACAACCGTGGGCCGGGTGCTGCTCAACCGGATCGTGCCGCGCGAAGTCGGCTTCGTCAATGAGCTGCTTACCAAAAAACGTCTGGAGGAGTTGACCTCCCAGGTCTACAAGCAGCTCGGCAACTACAAAACCGCCCTGTTCCTGGATGAACTCAAGCAGCTCGGCTTCCACTTCGCGATGCTCTCCGGGGTGACCGTTGGGGTGAAGGATGTGATCATCCCGGATGAGAAGAACAAGTTCCTGGAAGATGCCTTCAAAAAGGCGCATACAATTCAGAATCAGTATGAAAAGGGCGTGATCACCGACGGCGAGCGCTACAACCAGATCATCGACATCTGGACGCACACCACCAGTGATGTGGCGGAGAAGATGTTTGATCGCTTGCAGGCTGACCGACAGGGCTTCAATCCCATCTTCATGATGGCCGATTCCGGGGCGCGCGGCTCCAAGGAGCAGATTCGGCAGCTTGCCGGCATGCGTGGTTTGATGGCCAAGCCGCAGAAGAAAATGACCGGCCAGATGGGCGAAATCATCGAGAATCCCATCACCGCGAATTTCCGGGAAGGTCTGTCGGTGCTGGAGTACTTCATTTCCACGCATGGCGCGCGCAAGGGTCTGGCGGACACCGCGTTGAAAACTGCGGACGCGGGTTACCTCACCCGCCGCCTGGTCGATGTGGCACAAGACGTCATCATTTCGATGGAAGACTGTGGCACGATTCTCGGCCTGCGCATCGGAGATTTGAAGGAAGGGGAGGAAGTTATCGAGCCGTTGCGTGACCGCATTCTGGGCCGCGTCGTGCAGGAGGATATTTACAATCCCGATACCGGCGAGATCATCTGCACCGCCGGCGATCTCATCGATGAAGACCGCGCTGATCAGATTTCCAACATCGGTCTCGAAACGGTGTTGATTCGTTCCGTGCTGACCTGCGAGGCCGAGCGCGGTGTGTGTGCCCGCTGCTATGGCCGCAATCTTGCCACTGGCAAGATGGTCGATATCGGCGAGGCGGTGGGCGTGATGGCTGCTCAATCGATTGGCGAGCCGGGAACGCAGTTGACCCTGCGCACCTTCCACATTGGCGGCACCGCCTCCCGCATTGCGGCACAATCGCAATTGAGCGCGAAGAACGACGGCATCGTGAAGTTCGAGAATCTCAAGTCGGTGTTGCATGGCGATGGCACCACCATAGCGGTGGGCCGCAATGGCAAGCTCAAGATCATTGATGAGAACAACCGCACGGTGGCGCAATACATCATTCCCTACGGCGCCAACTTGCTGGTGAAGGAAGATGAGGCCGTCAAGCGCGGTAAAATTCTCTTCCGCTGGGATCCCTATACCGCCAGCATTCTCGCCAATCATGACGGCGTCGTCAGGTTCGTGGATATCCGCGAGAATATCACCATGCGCGAGGAGCTTGATGAGACCACCGGCCTGAAGCAGCGGGTCATCATCGAGACGCGTCTGCGCAATCTCAGCCCGCAAATTCATATCATGGAAGGCGATCGCAAGCTCAGCACCTACATCCTGCCGACCCGTTCGCACTTGCAGGTGCACGACGGCCAGGAGGTCAAGGCCGGTGATGTGCTGGTGAAGATTCCGCGTGAGATTGCCAAAACCCGTGATATCACCGGTGGTTTGCCGCGCGTGGCGGAGCTGTTTGAAGCGCGCCGCCCGAAGGAACCGGCGATCGTGAGCGAGATCGACGGTCAGGTCAAATTCGGGGAAATACGCCGTGGCGTTCGCAAAATCACCATTGTTTCGCGGGATGGCAAGGAAGAAAAGGTCTATCAGATTCCGTATGGCAAACACGTACTCGTGCACGATGGTGATTGGGTGCAGGCGGGTGAGAAACTCTCGGAAGGCTCGATCGCGCCGCAGGATATTCTGAATATCATGGGGCCGAACAAAGTGCAGGAGTACCTGGTGAATGAAATCCAGGAAGTTTACCGCCTGCAAGGCGTTCGCATCAATGACAAGCACATTGAAGTCATCGTGCGGCAGATGCTGCAGAAGGTGAAGATCGAAGATCCGGGAGATACGGCTTATTTGGAAGGCGATCAAGTTGACAAGATTCGCTTCCTTGCCGAAAACGAGTCGATGAAGCAGCGGGTGGTGGTTACCGACCCTGGTGATTCCAAGTTGGCGGTGGATGCATTGCTTGACCAGGCCGAAGTCGACCGTCTGAACGACAAGTTGAAGGCCGCCGGCAAGAACCCAATCAAATTCCGTCCGGCGAAACCTGCGACTTTTCAACCCCTGCTGCTCGGTATTACCAAGGCTTCTTTGACCACGGATAGTTTTATCTCCGCGGCCTCCTTCCAGGAGACCACCCGTGTTCTCACCGAGGCGTCAATCGAAGGGAAAGTCGACCGGCTGCTGGGTCTGAAGGAGAATGTCATTATGGGCAATCTCATTCCAGCAGGCACGGGTCTGAGCAAGTTCAGGCGACTGCGAGTCTTCCTGGATGACCAGATCGGTGAAATGGAGACCACCATAAAAACTGCCGTCGGGTAGGGAGCCTTGTCTCGTGATGCTGGCATTGCCAGAACAAAAATATTGCTTTATTAAAGTGCCTTGTTTATATTCACACTCTGTAATTTTACAGGAGCTTGCTTGCCAACCATAAATCAATTGGTCCGCCTCGGGCGGAAGAAGATCGGACGAAAGACGACTGCGCCGGCTTTGGCTGGCTCACCACAACGGCGGGGTGTTTGTACAAGAGTGTACACAACCACCCCCAAAAAGCCGAACTCCGCGTTGCGCAAAGTCGCGCGCGTTCGATTGACAAACAGCTATGAGGTTACCGCCTACATTCCCGGTGAGGGTCACAATCTCCAGGAGCATTCGATCGTTTTGATTCGTGGCGGCCGCGTGAAAGACCTGCCGGGTGTGCGTTATCATATTGTCCGTGGCGTCTACGACACGGCAGGCGTACAAGAGCGCCATCAAGGACGTTCGAAGTACGGCACGAAAAAGAAATCAACCGCGAGCAAATAATTTTGAGCCATGCCGAGACGGAAACGAGTATTGAAGCGTGAAGTGCTGCCCGACCCGAAGTACGGCAGCGTGCTGGTGACCAAGTTCATAAATGGTTTGATGGAACGCGGCAAGCGCAGTATTGCCGAGAAGATTTTTTATCGGGCCATTGAGCTCGCCGAGGAAAAGAGCGGCCGCACGGGGTTGCAGGTTTTCGAGAAGGCCGTTGAAAATGTGAAGCCTCTCCTCGAAGTGAAATCCCGCCGCGTGGGTGGTGCCAACTACCAGGTCCCGGTTGAAGTCCGGCCGCAGCGCCAGCAGGCATTGGCCATCCGCTGGCTGGTGGGGTTTGCCCGCGAACGCAGCGAGAAAACCATGGCGGAGCGCCTCGCAAATGAACTGTTCGCAGCCTCCAACAAGGAAGGCAATGCGATCAAGAAACGCGAGGACACTCACAAGATGGCGGAAGCCAACCGGGCATTCTCTCATTTTCGCTGGTGAGCCGGTGGGGAAGGGCACACCACTGCTGTGCAAAATCTTTTTTCGCCAACGTCTCAATCTCCATCGAGAAGCCTGACGCCTGCGTCAGGCACATAACCTGAAGTGTGCTGTTGCGAGCAATCTCCACTCGCCTTGAGAGAAAAGCACGTCGGGTTTTCTCTTGGGAAAAGTGGAGTTTTTTATGTCTAATATGAGCCAGGATCTATCGAAAACTCGAAATATCGGCATCATGGCGCATATCGATGCCGGCAAAACCACCACCACGGAGCGCATCCTGTTCTACACCGGCCGGATTCATCGCATGGGCGAGGTGCATGACGGTGCCGCCACCACCGATTGGATGGAGCAGGAACGCGAACGTGGTATTACGATCACTTCGGCTGCCATTACTTGCCATTGGAAGAATCATCGCATCAACATCATTGACACCCCCGGCCATGTGGACTTCACCATCGAGGTGGAACGCTCGCTGCGCGTTCTCGATGGTGCCGTCGCGCTTTTCTGCGCGGTGGGCGGGGTGGAGCCGCAATCTGAAACGGTGTGGCGGCAGGCCGACCGCTATCGCGTGCCGCGCCTGGCTTTTATCAATAAAATGGATCGCGTCGGCGCCGATTTCTATGGCGCCGTTCAAATGATCAAGGAACGGCTGGGAGCCAACGCCGTGCCGCTCCAAATCCCGCTGGGTGAGGGCGAGTTGTTCACCGGCTTGATCGATCTGATCAAGATGAAGGCGGTCGTGTATTCTGATGAGGTCCTGGGCAAACATTGGGAAGAAATCGAAATTCCCAGTGAACTCGTTGAAAAAGCCCGGGAGTATCGCACCAAATTGCTTGAAGCCGTTTCGGAGTATGACGACTCCCTGATGGTGAAGTACCTGCATGACGAGCCCATCGGCGAAGAGGAGATTCATGCCGCCATTCGCAGGGCGACCATCGATGTCAGCATGGTTCCGGTTTTGTGCGGCTCCGCTTTCAAGAACAAGGGGGTGCAGCGTTTGCTCGATGCGGTGACTTATTATTTGCCTTCCCCCAGCGATTTGCCGGACGTTAAGGGCACCCATCCCAAAACCAATGAGGAAGTCACCCGCAAACCGTCGCCCAGCGAGCCGTTTTCGGCGCTGGCCTTTAAAATCATGACGGATCCCTACGTCGGCAAACTCACTTACTTTCGGGTCTATTCCGGCACGATTACCGTGGGCAGTTATGTTTACAACAGTTCGACCGGCACCAAGGAGCGGGTGGGCCGGTTGTTGTTGATGTCCGCCAACAAACGGGATGACATCGAACAGGCGCAGGCCGGCGACATCGTCGCCGCCGTCGGTTTGAAAAACACCAAAACCGGCCACACCCTCTGCGATGAAAAGAAACCGATCGTGCTGGAGGCGATGCATTTCCCCGAGCCGGTTATTTCGGTGGCGATCGAGCCCAAAACCAAGGCCGACCAGGATGCGCTGGGAGAGTCACTCGCCAAGCTGGCCGAGGAAGACCCCACTTTCAAAGTTCGCACCGACGAGGAAACGGGCCAGACTTTGATTGCAGGCATGGGCGAGCTGCATCTGGAAATTCTCGTTGACCGCTTGGTGCGCGAGTTCAAGGTTCATGCCAACGTTGGCAAGCCGCAGGTGGCCTACAAGGAGACCATTCGCAAAAAAGTGGAGGGCGTGGGCAAGTTCATCCGGCAAAGCGGCGGGCGCGGCCAGTATGGCCATGTCGTCATCGAGCTCGAGCCCAATGAGCCGGGCAAGGGTTTTGAATTCGAAAGCAAGATCATCGGCGGTGTGGTTCCGAAGGAATACATCAAGCCGACGATGGAGGGCATACAGGAGGCCATGCAAAACGGGGTGCTCGCGGGCTACCCGGTGGTTGATGTGAAAGCCAGCCTGATCGACGGCTCATATCACGAAGTGGATTCTTCCGAAATGGCCTTCAAGATCGCCGGTTCGATGGCATTCAAGGATGCCGCCAAAAAAGCATCGCCGGTTTTGCTGGAACCCGTGATGGACGTCGAGGTGGTGGTGCCGGAAAATTACATGGGCGATGTCATGGGTGATCTGAATTCCCGGCGCGGTCGCATTCGCGGCATGTTTCCGCGCGGCCACGCCCAGGTGATTGCCGCCAGCGTGCCGCTGAGCGAGATGTTCGGTTATGCGACCACCCTGCGCTCGATTACACAGGGTCGCGCCATTTACACCATGCAGTTTTCCCACTACGATCAGGTGCCCCAGTCGATTGCGGACACTCTGACCGAAAGCGTCAAGAGCCAAAGATGATTGATCGCGGTGTTTCGCCGGATCGCTTAACCGTCTGATGCTGTCAACAATGACTTCATCCCAACGTTCCCATCGGGAGGATTGATTCATGGCAAAACAAAAGTTTGTGCGTACCAAGCCGCATGTGAATATCGGCACGATTGGTCATGTCGATCACGGCAAAACCACGCTGACGGCGGCTATCACACAGGCGCTCGAAAAGAAAGGTCTGGCGCAGTTCAAGAGCTACGATCAGATCGACAATGCACCCGAAGAAAAGGCACGTGGTATCACGATCAACACCGCGCATGTCGAATATGAAACCGAGAAGCGTCACTATGCCCACGTGGACTGCCCCGGCCATGCCGACTACGTCAAGAACATGATCACCGGTGCGGCCCAGATGGACGGTGCCATTCTGGTGGTGAGCGCCGCCGACGGCCCCATGCCACAAACCCGCGAGCACATCCTGCTGGCGCGCCAGGTCGGGGTGCCTTACATCGTTGTGTTCCTGAACAAGGTTGACATGGTCGATGATCCCGAACTGCTGGAGCTGGTCGAGCTGGAATTGCGCGACCTGCTCAAACAATATCAGTTCCCGGGTGACGAGATTCCGATCATTCGTGGCAGCGCGCTGGAGGCACTGAGCCATCCCAATGACCCGGTCAAGAACAAGCCGTTGTACGATTTGATGGATGCGGTCGATCGTTATATTCCGACGCCGGTTCGCGACGTTGACAAACCTTTCCTGATGCCGGTGGAAGACGTGTTCTCCATCACCGGTCGCGGCACGGTCGGCACCGGTCGTATCGAGCGTGGTCGCATCAAAGTCGGTGATGAAGTGGAAATCGTTGGTTTGGGTGCCAAGCGCAAATCCGTGGTGACCGGCATCGAGATGTTCCGCAAACTGCTCGATCAGGGAGAAGCCGGCGACAACGTCGGTTTGTTGCTGCGCGGCGTCGACAAGGAGGAGCTGGAACGCGGCATGGTCATCGCGGCGCCCGGGACGATCACCCCGCACACCAAGTTCACGGCGGAGGTGTACGTGCTGAAGAAAGAAGAAGGCGGCCGCCACACGCCATTCTTCAACGGTTACCGTCCGCAGTTTTACTTCCGCACCACCGATGTCACCGGCGTGGCGCATCTGCCGCCCGGCGTGGAGATGGTGATGCCCGGGGACAACATCACCATGGAAGTCGAGCTGATCACTCCCATTGCCATGGATGAAGGCTTGCGCTTTGCCATCCGCGAAGGCGGCCGCACCATTGGTGCCGGCGCGGTGGCGAAGATCAAGGAGTAATGGCAAGGCAGAAGGCGCGGCCCGCGTGCGAAATGGGCATCGTGAAGCGAGCGATGCCCTTTGTTTTGTTGGGAGGCCTGCGAAATTCCTGGTGACATGAATTGCAATTGTAACTTCGGAGTGAGTTCGTCGTGGTTGGACAAAAGATACGGATCAAGCTCAAGGCGCACGATCACCGGTTGATCGACAAATCGACCGACAAGATTATTCGAACGGCGAAGCAGACGGGCGCTGCCATTTCCGGCCCGATCCCTCTCCCGACGAAACGATCCATCTACACGGTGCTGCGCTCGCCCCACGTGGACAAGAAATCGCGCGAGCAATTCGAGACGCGCATCCACAAGCGTTTGATCGACATTCTCAATTCAAACGCCAAGACGGTGGACGCGTTGATGAAGCTGGAATTGCCCGCGGGCGTCGATGTCGAGATCAAAGTCTGAGGCCGCACCCCGTGCCGGATGTGACAAAGGATTGGATTCAAACTTGCAAGGGCGATTATGACTGGCTTGATCGGTAGAAAGCTGGGGCAGTCCCGTATCTTCGATGAAAAGGGCAACAGCGTGCCGGTGACGGTGGTGCTGGCCGGACCGTGCTATGTCTCCGAGATCCGCACCCGCGAAAAACACGGCTACGAGTCGCTGCAGCTCGGCTTCGCAGAGAAACCCCAGAGGAAAATCAGGAAGGCGGAGGCCGGGCATTTCGCCAAGGCCGGTCTGCCGGTGTTGCAGCATGTGAGGGAATTTCGTGACTTCGACAACCTCGCCAGTTTCAAGCTGGGTGATGCGATCAAGGCCGATATTTTCAAGGTTGGCGATCTTGTCAAAGCCACCGGCACCAGCAAGGGCAAGGGCTTTCAGGGCGTCGTGAGGCGGCATCATTTCGGCGGCGGCCCGGTGACCCACGGACAGAGTGACCGCACACGGGCACCAGGCTCGATGGGCGGCAGCTCCTTTCCCTCGCGCGTGTGGAAGGGCATGCGCATGGCTGGCCGCATGGGCGGGGAGCGTGTCACGGTGCGCAATCTGCGCGTCATCAAAGTGGATGCAGAGAACAACATTCTGATGCTGCGGGGCAGTATTCCCGGTGCCAACAACAGTATCGTTATCCTCTCCAAGTGAGAATGACATGCAAGTCGAAGTCTATACAAAGGACGGCCAAAAATCGGGTCGCACCATCGATCTCCCCGATGAGATCTTCGGCATCGAGCCCAACCGGCACGTGATCTATCTCGCCGTGAAGGCGCAGCAGGCCAATCAGCGCCAGGGTACCCACAAGACCAAGACCCGCAGGGAGGTGAGCGGCGGTGGCAAGAAACCGTGGAAGCAAAAAGGCCGCGGCGTGGCGCGTGCCGGCTCCACGCGCTCGCCATTGTGGGTGGGAGGCGGCCGCGTGTTTGGCCCGCAGCCGAGGGACTACAGCCAGTCCCTCAATCAAAAAGTGAAGAAGCTGGCGCGCCGCTCCGCTTTGTCGCTCAAGGCGAAAGCCGGTGAGATGGTGGTGGTGGAGGATTTCACCGTTGCCAGTGGCAAGACGCGGGAAATGGCCGGTATTTTGAAAAATCTTGGAGCGGACAAGCTCAAAACGCTGCTGCTGATACCGCAGGCCGATCCGGCTTTGTTGCGCGCGAGTCGCAATCTCTACCGCCTGCGGCTGCAGCTCGGCTCGGATGTCTCCACTTTCGAGTTGCTCAATTGTCAGAAGTTGTTCATCCAGGAGAGCGCCGTGTCGCGGCTCGCGGGAGTGTTGCAGCCATGAGAACCCCGGAAGAAATCTTGCGTCGGCCGTTGTTGACCGAGAAGAACTTGAAGCTGGCGGAGACCAGGAACAAATACGGCTTTGAAGTTTTGCCGGATGCCAACAAGTTCGAGATCAAACGCGCCGTGCAAAAGAAATTCAATGTCGAAGTCACCGCTGTTCATGTCGTCAGGGTCAAAGGCAAGAGCAAGCGCATGAACACCCGCCGCGGTGTCACTTCCGGCCGGCGCCGCAATTACAAGAAGGCAGTGGTGACGCTCAAGGCGGGCCAGAAGATCGATTTCTATGCGGGCCTGGCCGCCTGACGACAGCGCGGGACGGGCTCTGACACAGACCAGCGAGAGATCAGGATTTCATATGCCGATAAAAACATTCCGACCGCTGACACCGAGTTTGCGGTATCGCACGGTGTCGACGTTTGAGGAAATTACCAAAACCAAGCCGGAGAAGTCCCTGCTCGAACCGCTGCGCAAATCGGGCGGACGCAACAATCTCGGCCGGATGACCAGCCGGCACCGCGGTGGCGGCCACAAACGCCTGTACCGCCGCATTGACTTCAAACGCGACAAGGACGGCATTCCCGGCAAAATCGCCGCGATTGAATACGACCCCAACCGCTCGGCGCGCATCGCGCTGGTGCATTATGCGGACGGCGAGAAGCGCTACATTCTCGCGCCCATTGGTTTGAATGTCGGTGATGTTGTCACGTCGGGTCCGAATGCGGAGATCCGGGTGGGCAACTGTCTGCCGTTGAGCCAGATTCCCCTGGGCCTGACGGTGCACAATGTGGAATTGCGCCAGGGGCGCGGCGGCCAGCTCGCACGCAGCGCCGGCAGTGCGGTTCAGCTCGTGGCGCGTGAAGGCAACTATGCCCAGCTCAAATTGCCCTCCGGAGAGGTACGCATGGTGCGGGTGGAGAATCGCGCGACCATCGGCCAGGTGGGCAATACCGATCACGAAAACATCAGTTGGGGCAAGGCCGGTCGTTCGCGCTGGCTGGGCTGGCGGCCGCGGGTGCGAGGCGTGGCGATGAATCCGGTGGATCATCCCATGGGGGGCGGTGAGGGCAAAAGCTCGGGTGGGCGCCATCCCTGCTCGCCCTGGGGCCAGAAGGCCAAGGGCTTGAAGACGCGTCGGCGCAAGAAAGCCTCGAGCAAATACATCATCAAGTCACGCAAAGGTCTCAGTTTGAACAAGTCTCTCTAAGAGAGGTTGAACGCACATGCCGCGAAGTGTCAAAAAAGGCCCCTATGTCGACCCCAATTTGGCCAAGCGAATTGCGGAGATGAACAAGCGCAACGAGCGCAAGGTGGTCAAGACCTGGGCGCGCCGCTCGACGATCACCCCGGAGTTTGTCGGTCATACCCTGGCCATTCACAATGGCAACAAGTTCATTCCGGTGTTCATCAGCGAAAACATGGTCGGCCACAAACTCGGCGAATTTGCGCCGACCCGCACCTTTCGCGGCCATGCCGGCAAATCGGCAACCGAGAAAACGACGAAAGTGAAAGCCGCACCAGCAGCCTAGGAGAACAGACGAGTCATGGAAGCACGTGCCAAACTGCGCTACCTGCGCATGTCTCCACGCAAAGTCCGGCGGGTGATCAACCTTGTCCGCGGCAAGGGCGTCGAGGAGGCGCTCAATCTGTTGCATTTTACGCGCAAACGGGCGGCCCTGCCAATTGAGAAAACGATTCGTTCCGCGGTGGCGAACTACATCAACGGCACGGCATCCAAGAAGGCTTCCACCGAGGATCTTTTTGTCAGGCGGGCGTTTGTTGACGGCGGCTTCACCATGAAGCGATTCCGTGCCGGTTCGATGGGGCGGGCCTCGCGCATTCGCAAACGGTCCTGCCACATCACCATCGTGGTTTCAGACGGAGAACCGTTGGACAATCAAGCAAACTAGCGAGGAGGTTTTTTGGGTCAGAAAACGAATCCCATTGGTTTGCGCCTGGGCATCGTGCGCGACTGGGAATCGAATTGGTTCGGCGGGCGGAACTTCCAGCACAAGCTCAAAGAGGATCTGCACCTGCGCCGCTATGTGCGCAGCCGGTTGCAGCGCGCGGGGGTCTCCACCATCCAGATCGAGCGGGATCCCTCGGACAAGCGCATCACGGTGACGATTCACACGGCGCGGCCGGGCATCGTGATCGGCCGCAAAGGCTCCGAGGTTGACAAGCTGAAGGAAGAACTGCAGCGCGTGACCAGGAAGGAAATTCAGCTCAACATCACCGAGATCAAACGCCCGGAGCTGGATGCCTATCTGGTGGCGGAAAACATCGCACATCAGCTCGAAGCCAAGATCGCTTTCAAGCGCGCCATGAAAAAAGCCATCACCGGCACGATGCGCATGGGCGCGGAGGGCGTGCGCGTGTTGTGTTCCGGCCGGCTGGGCGGGGCGGAAATGGCGCGCACCGAGCAGTACAAAGAGGGCCGCATTCCGCTGCATACCCTGCGCGCGGACATCGATTTCGCACGCGCCACCGCCAAGACGACTTACGGCACCATCGGCGTCAAGGTGTGGATTTGCCGCGGGGAAATCATCGGCGGCCGCCACGTGTGAGCAAGGAGACCACAGGCCATGTTAATGCCGAAGAGAGTGAAATTTCGCAAGCAGCAGCGCGGCCGCATGAAGGGTACGGCGCAACGCGGCAATCACATCGCGTTTGGCGAGTTTGCCCTCAAAGCCCTGGAGCCGGCGTGGGTCACCGCGCGCCAGCTTGAAGCAAGCCGCGTCGCCATGACCCGGCATCTCAAGCGCGGCGGCAAGGTGTGGATTCGCGTGTTCCCGGACAAGCCGGTGACGGAAAAGCCCGCGGAGACCCGCATGGGCAAGGGCAAGGGCACGCCGGAATACTGGGTGGCGGTCATCAAACCCGGTCGCATTCTGTTCGAGATCGGCGGGGTGGCCAAAGAGGTGGCACAGGAGGCAATGCGGCTGGCAGCACACAAGCTTCCCATCAAAACCCGCTTTGTGAGTGCCAGCGATTTTGGCGAGTAAGTTCCTGTTTATTTCCCAAACCAACAGGCCGCAGGCTCATGAAAAGGTATGAGTTGAAAGAATTGACGCCGGCAGACATGGAACGCCGGCTGAAGGATTTGATGGAAGAGTATCAAAACTTCCGCTTTCAGCATGCGACGCGGCAGCTCGACAATCCCATGCGGTTGCGCATGATTCGTCGGGATATTGCGCGCTTGCAGACGATTTTGCAGGAATACCGCACGGGCCGGCGTGTCCCGCGCGAGGCCACCCGATAACCCCAGCAATCAATGACGAGCCAGTTTATGGAAAATACCGCGACCGCTGCACCCACGCGAAACCGGCGCAAGACCCGGATCGGCAAGGTGATCAGCAACAAGATGAACAAGAGCATAGTCGTCAGTGTCGAACGGCTGGTGCGGCATCCGCTTTACAAAAAGTATTTCAAACAAACCTCCAAGTTCATGGCGCATGATGAGGGCAACACCGCCGGTATCGGCGACACCGTCCTGATCATGGAGACGCGCCCGCTCAGCAAACGCAAGCGGTGGCGGCTGGTCGAAATTTTGGAGAAGGCCAAGTAAGGGCGCGGCGCCGCCAACAGACAGCGCAGGTTCGGCCGGAAACGAGAACGATGGCATCTTCCGCCGGTTGCTCGTGTTCCCGCCTCGCATCGACGGGAGTGGAATCATGGTACAAGAATACACGCGACTCAACGTTGCCGACAACACCGGGGCCAAGAAAGTCATGTGCATCCGGGTGATGGGTGGCAGCAAGCGCCGCTACGGCTCGGTGGGTGACATTATTGTGGTCACCGTCAAATCGGCGGCGCCCGGCAGCACGATCAAGAAGGGTGACATCAGCCATGCCGTCATCGTGCGCACCAAGCGTGAAGTCCGCCGCAAGGACGGCTCGTACATTCGCTTTGATGAGAATGCCGCGGTGCTGATCAACGAAGAGAAGGAGCCCAAAGGCACGCGCATCTTCGGGCCGGTGGCGCGCGAGCTGCGCGACAAACAGTACATGAAGATCATTTCGCTGGCGCCGGAAGTGTTGTGAGTGCCGGCGCGCGGCAAGAGGAAGGATCCCATGAGAATTCGCAAAAATGACCTCGTGATGGTGATCAGCGGCGACCACCGCGGCCGGCAGGGCAGGGTCCTGAAAGTTTTCCCGGAAAAGCAGCGCGTGATCGTGGAGGGCATCAATCTGATCAAGCGGCATACCCGGCCCAGCCAGCGCAATCAGCAGGGTGGAATCATTGAAAAGGAAGCCCCCATCCACGTGTCGAATGTGATGTTGATCGACCCCAAGCTCGGGGTTCCGACGCGGATCGGTATTCAGACCATCAACCATTCCAGCAAGAACTCCCGGAATCGGGTGCGCGTGGCCAAGAAAAGTGGTGAGATCATTGTCGAAGCGAAGGTGAAGTGATGGCAGAGAAGTCCAAAACCAGCACACCTGCGAAAGGCAAAGGCAAGGGCAAAGGCGAAGGCGCCGCCCCGGCCACGGTGGCTGAGAGCAAGGGCGGCAAACCGGTGCAGGAGAAGCTGCCGGCGGATTACGTTCCCGGGTTGCTGCTGAAATACCGCCAGGAAATCGTGCCCGCGCTGCAGAAACGGTTCAACTATGCCAACCCGATGCAGGTGCCGCGCCTGGCAAAAATCACCATCAACATGGGAGTGGGGGACGCCGTCGATGATCAGAAATATCTCGATGCGGCCATGAGTGATCTGGAGATCATTGCCGGGCAAAAACCGATTGTGACCCGCGCCAAGAAGTCGATCTCGAACTTCAAGCTGCGCCAGAACATGGCGATTGGCTGCATGGTGACCCTGCGGCGCTGGCGCATGTATGAGTTTCTGGAGCGCTTCATTTCGATAGCCGTGCCGCGCATCCGCGATTTTCGCGGGCTGCCCGACAAGGCCTTTGACGGCTTCGGCAACTATTCCATTGGGGTGAAGGAACAGATCATCTTCCCGGAAATCAACTACGACAAAGTCACCAAGATTCGCGGCATGAACATCACGTTTGTGACGACCGCCAAGACGGACGAGGAAGCCTACGAGTTGTTGTCGGGTTTTGGCATGCCCTTCCGGCGGAAGTAGCAAACTTTTATTGTTAGGGATTGAACGTGGCGAAAAAGTCATTGCGGGCCAAACAACAACGGCCACCGAAATTTTCCACTCGCCGGTACAACCGCTGCATGCAGTGCGGCCGGCCGCGCGCGTATCTGCGGCGTTTTGGTCTGTGCCGCATCTGTTTCCGCATGTTGTCCCTGGAGGGCAAGATCCCGGGCGTCACCAAGGCGAGTTGGTAAAACATAAAGATTTGGGAGCCTCTTCATGCAGACGGATCCGATTTCCGATTATCTCACGCGCATTCGCAATGCCGGCAAGGCCAGGCATCCCAAGGTGGACATCCCGGCCTCGCGCACCAAAATCAGCATCACCAGGATTTTGCAGCACTACGGCTACATCAAAGATTATTTGATCATCGAGGACGGGAAACAGAACCTCATTCGCATCTACTTGAAGTATGACGAATACGAGCGCCATGTGATTCGCGGGTTGCGCCGGATCAGTGTTCCCGGCTTGCGCAAATATGTCGGGGTCAAAAATTTCCCGCGCGTGTTCAACAATTACGGCCTGGCCATTCTGTCGACCCCCAAGGGTGTCCTCACCGATCGCGATGCCCGCAAGCTGCATGTCGGTGGCGAAGTCTTGTGTTACGTGTGGTAAGAAAAATTTGAGAAGGAATCATCCGTGTCGCGCGTAGGCAAAAAAGCGATTCCGATACCCGGCGGTGTCCAGGTGTCGGTGGACGGCGCTGCCGTCAAAGTGAAGGGGCCGAAAGGCGAGCTGACCTGCACGGTTCATCCTCAAATGGGCGTGCACGTCGAGGAGGGGACGGTGAGCGTAACCCGCCCCAATGATGAGAAATCATTCAAAGCACTGCACGGCCTGTATCGCGCCCTGATCAACAACATGATTCTGGGGGTGACCAGGGGTTTCGAAAAGAAACTCGAAATTGTCGGTGTCGGATACCGTGCAGAAATGAAAAGCAAGCGGCTGCTGTTGCAGCTCGGCTATGGCCATGCCCTTGCCTTTCAACCGCCCGAGGGCATCGCGATCACCTGCGAGTCGCCGACCAGCATCAAGGTCAGCGGCATTGACAAAGGTTTGGTGGGCCAGGTGGCCGCCAAGATTCGATCGTTCAAACCACCGGAGCCCTACAAGGGCAAAGGAATCAAATATAGCGACGAAGTGGTGCGTCGCAAAGCCGGCAAGACAGCAGCCTAGGTGAAGGTGCCGTCTCCGCCTTGGCGGGCGGGGGGCGAAGGCGGATCATCAAGCCGGCCCCTGTGACAACGCAACAATGCATGGTCTATTTATTCTGGGAGAGGTTATGGGATTCAAGCGCATTGCACCCCGTGTGCGGCGGGACAAAAAGAAGAAATCATTCCGCTTCCGCAAGAAGATTGTTGGCACACCCGGTCGCCCGCGTCTGGTGGTTTTTCGCAGCCTGAAAAACATCTATGCGCAGTTGATTGATGACAGCGCCAAGAAGACGCTGACGACCGTCTCGACGGTCAGCAAGGATATTCGGGAGGAGATCAAGAAAGCCGAGACGAAAGTCCAGGCCGCCAACATCGTCGGCCGCGCGCTGGCGCTCAAGGCCCTATCCATGAACATCAAAAGCGTTGTGTTTGACCGCAGCGGCTATGTTTACCACGGTCGCGTGAAGGCGCTTGCCGATGGCGCCCGGCAGGGCGGTCTGCACTTCTAACGGAGAGCCATGGTACGCAAAGAGAAAATCAGCTCGGGTGAACTGGAACTGAAGGAGTATGTCGTCGCGGTGAATCGCACCGCCAAAGTGGTGAAGGGCGGCCGCCGTTTTGGTTTCAATGCGATCGTCGTGGTGGGCGACGGCAAGGGGCATGTCGGCTGCGGCCTGGGCAAAGCCAAGGAAGTCACCGATGCCATCGCCAAGGGCGCCGAGGATGCCAAGAAGAATTTGGTGCGGGTGCCGGTGCTCAAGGGCACGCTGCCGCACGAAACGCAGGGCAAGTTTGGCGCGGGAAAAGTCTTTTTGAAGCCCGCGTCACCAGGCACCGGAGTGATTGCCGGCGGGGCGGTGCGTTCCATCATGGAGGCCGCCGGCATTCAGGACGTGCTGACCAAATCGCTGGGGTCGGCCAACCCGCATAATGTTGTGAAAGCCACCATGCGCGCCTTGAGCAACATCATGGATGCCAGCGAGGTGGCGCGCCGGCGCGGTATGATCGTACGCGAGATGTTCACCCGTACGATGATTGAAGACAGTGAAGTGAGGCCATGAGCACAGAGAAGAAATTGAAGATCACCCAGGTGCGCAGCGTCATCGGCCATCTGCAGAAGCAAAAGCTCACCATGAAGGCTTTGGGCCTGCGGCGCATTCGGCAAAGCGTGGTGCACCGTGACACCCCGCAGATTCGCGGCATGCTGGCCAAAGTGAGGCACCTGGTAACGGTTGAACAAATTTAAGCACACTTTTTAAAGCGGAATCGGCAGTCATGGACTTATCCAGTTTGAAATACGCCAAAGGCTCGCACAAGAAGGCCAAGCGCATCGGACGGGGCGACAGCTCCGGCCACGGTGGCACCTCGACGCGCGGTCACAAGGGCCAACATTCCCGCTCCGGCTCCAAGCGCAAGGCCTGGTTCGAGGGCGGCCAGATGCCGTTGCAGCGCCGCATTCCCAAGCGTGGCTTCACCAACATTTTCAAGACCGTGTTTCAGCCGGTGAATCTGACGTCGTTGAACCGCCTTGACGGGATCAGTTCGATCACGCCCGAGGTGTTGCGCCAGCATGGCGTGATCCGCAAACGCAATCTTCCCGTGAAGATTCTCGGCAAGGGAGAGCTCAGCCGGGCGGTGGAAGTGCACGCCCACGGGTTCAGCAAGGGTGCGCAGGAGAAGATCGCGCGGGCCGGAGGCAAAGCCATCGTCATTCAACCGGCAATCACCGCGTCCGCGCAAACCAAGAGCTGAAAGGTCATGATTCTCAGCAGTTTCAAAAACATCTTCAAGATTCCCGAGTTGAAGAAGCGTGTGATTTTCACGTTTCTGCTGCTCTTGGTGGAGCGGATCGGAACACACATTCCGGTTCCGGGCATCAACAGCCAGGCCCTGCTCGCCTACTTGCAAGACGCCCAGGGGGGCGGCATCCTCCAGCTCTATGATCTGTTTGCCGGCGGCGCCTTCAGTCGCGCCACTATTTTTGCGCTGGGGATCATGCCCTACATCTCGGCCTCGATCATCCTGCAATTGCTCGGCGCCGTGATGCCCTATTTCCAACGCCTGCAAAAAGAGGGCGAGGAAGGCCGTAAGAAGATCACCCAGTACACCCGCTACGGCACGGTGCTGATCGCCTTCATGCAGGCCTACGGCGTCAGCATCTTTCTGGAGAACATTCAGGCGCTGCCCAATGGCATGGTGGTCGTGCCCGATCCCGGCTGGGGCTTTCGTCTGCTCACCATGTTGACCCTGACCGCGGGGACGGTGCTGATCATGTGGTTCGGCGAGCAAATCACCGAACGCGGCATCGGCAACGGCGTGTCGTTGATCATTTTCATCGGGATCGTTGCCCGGCTGCCCGATGCTTTGCTCGATGAGTTCCAGCAGGTGAGCGCGGGCAACCGGGAGATTCTGACCGAGTTGTTTCTGCTCGCATTGATGGTGGTCACCATGGGGGTGGTGGTGCTGCTCACCCAGGGTACGCGCAAGATTCCTGTGCAATATGCCAAGCGCGTCATCGGGCGCAAGGTTTATGGCGGGCAGAGCACGCACCTGCCCCTGCGGGTGAACACTGCGGGGGTGATGCCCATTATTTTCGCGCAGTCGATCATGTTCATCCCGACCACGGTCAGCACCTTTTTCCCCAACAGCGAGCTGATGACCAACTTTGCCCGCTATTTCGACATCACCTCGTCGGTCTACTGGGTGATGGAGGGCGTGCTGATTGTCTTCTTCACCTATTTTTACACCGCGATCGCCTTCAATCCCGTGGATGTGGCGGACAACATGAAGAAATACGGCGGGTTCATCCCGGGCGTGCGGCCGGGCAAGAAAACCGCAGAGTTCATCGACAACATTTTGACCAAAATCACACTGCCCGGCTCGATTTTCCTGGCGCTCATCGCCGTGTTCCCCTACATCCTGCACAAGGCGATGAATGTGTCGCTCAACTTCGCCTCGTTTTTCGGCGGCACCTCGTTGCTGATCATCGTCGGCGTTGCGCTCGATTTTCTGCAACAGCTTGAATCTCATCTGTTGATGAGGCATTATGATGGTTTCATGAAGGGCGGACGTATTCGAGGGAGACGGTATGCCTCCTGAGGCCTCCGCTCACGGTGGCCTCCCGGATGCTTGATCCCGCACCGGTCTGGGTCCCTCATCGTTCATCGCGGAGAATTTGATCTCATGGAGCTCGTTTTCCTCGGATACCCTGGATCAGGCAAGGGCACCCAGGCCACCCTGCTGAGCGAGCTTTACCAAATTCCCAGGATTTCGACGGGTGATATTTTGCGGGCGGCGGTGCAGGCTGGCAGCCAGCTCGGTTTGCAGGCCAAGGAATTCATGGACCGGGGCGAGCTGGTGCCGGATGGCGTGATGATCGGGTTGGTGCTGCAGCGCATCACCGAGCCGGATTCGGCGGCGGGCTATATTCTTGATGGTTTCCCCCGCACCCTCAACCAGGCGCGGGAGTTGGATCACGTCTTCCTCGATCACAAGAAACAACTGACGGCGGTCATCAGCCTGGAGATTGAAAAGAAGAAAGTCATCGAGCGCCTGACCAGTCGGCGCGTGTGCGAACAGTGTGGCAAACTTTTCAACCTGGCCAGCGATCCGCCGCCGCCTTCCAACCGTTGCGACAACTGCAACGGGCGCATTTATCAGCGCTCCGATGACAACCTGGAAACGGTGCTGCATCGCATGGCCGTGTATGAGGAGCTGACGCGGCCGTTGAAAGACTATTACGGCGCGCAGGGGAAGCTGCTGCAGATCGACGGCAGCTTGAGCATTGCCAAGGTCCATGCCGACATCGTGAAACGGCTCGGTGAGCTGCCGGGCGTCGGACCAGCGAAACAGCGGGCATGATTCATATCAAGAGTGAAAGAGAAATCGCACGCATCCGGGAAAGCTGCCGGCTGACAGTGGAAACGTTTCACAAGATCGAGCAGGTGATTTGTGCCGGGATGACGACCTTCGAGCTCGATCAGATCATTGAAGCACATATTCGCGAACATGGCGGCCGGCCGGCCTTCAAAGGATACAAAATCGGCAAGGAGACCCCGCCCTTTCCAGCCAGCAGTTGCATCTCGGTGGAAGACGAGGTGGTGCACGGCATTCCCAGCAGGCACCGCAAGCTGCGCAATGGCGAGATCGTGAGCATCGATGTCGGCATCGAGTACGAGGGTTTTTATGGTGATGCCGCCAAGACCTACGCCATCGGGCAGGTGGATGAGCGGCGCGCGCGGTTGTTGCAGGTGACGCAGGAGGCGCTTTACCGCGGCATCGCCTGCGCGGTGGCGGGCAACCGGCTGTCCGACGTGTCGCATGCGATTCAGGTGCATGTGGAAAGCGCCGGCTTTTCGGTTGTGCGCGATCTCGTGGGCCATGGCGTCGGCCGCAAGCTGCATGAGGACCCGCAAATTCCCAATTTCGGCAGCCCGAATCGCGGGCCGCGGCTGAAGGAAGGCATGGTCTTCGCGATCGAGCCGATGGTAAATGCCGGCACCGCCGGGGTCAAAACCACTGCCGACGGCTGGACTGTGATCACCAAAGACGGCCAGCCTTCTGCCCATTTCGAGCACACGGTGGTGGTGCGCGATGGCGAGGCGGAAATTTTAACCAAAGGGTTGTAGTTTTATGCCCAAAGAAGAAGGGATTAAGGTCGACGGGACCATCATCGAAACCTTGCCCAATGCCTCGTTCCGCGTGGAGCTGGAGAACGGCCACAAAGTGCTGGCGCACATCTCCGGCAAGATGCGGATGCATTTTATCAAAATTTTGCCCGGCGACAAGGTCACCGTCGAACTCTC